>CANCCJ010000019.1 GCA_947374535.1 Comamonadaceae bacterium
GCCCACGTTGCCACCGCCAACAAATACATCCAAGCCATCACCCTGGCCGATGGCACCGCCAGTGCCGGCGTGACCGCAGGCTTGGCCTCCGACTACCTGCTGCCTCAGCTCAACGCAGCCAACGCCAGCGTGAGCATTGCCCCCGCCACACTCACCCCCACCCTGAGCAACACCAACGTCAGCAAAGACTACGACGGCACACGCAATGCCCCCAGCGGTTTCAATGCAAGCTACAGCTTTGCAGGTTTGGTCGCGGGTGACACAAGCGCCACGTTGACGCCCACCACCAGCACTTACAACGATGCCCATGTGCTTGCCGCCAACACCCTCACCCTGAGTGGCTTGAGCATCGGCGCTGTGACGGGGTCGCGCAATTCTTTGCCCTCAGACTACGTGCTGGACGCCACTACCAAAGCTGTGGCGGCCACCATCAGCCCTCGATCTGTCGGCCTGAGTGCCAGCAAAACCTACGACGGCACGACCAGCCTGAGCGGTGCGCAAGTGACGGTTAGCACAGGCGTCACAGGCGAGGATTTGAGCTACACCTTGGGCTCTGTCAACGACGCACACGTGGCCACGCCCAACAAATTTATCCAAGCCATCACCTTGGGCAATGGCAGCTCAGGCCAAGTGAGTGACTACAAATTGCCCACGCTGGATGCAGCACATGCGGGTGTCACCATCAGCCCAGCAACGCTCACAGCAAGTCTGACCAACACCGGCGTGACCAAAACCTATGACGGCACCCTCGATGCCCCTGCAGGATTGAGCCCCACGTACAGCGTGACAGGCTTTGTATCGGGCGATACCGCGGCCTCCCTCAGCCACAGCAACGCCACCTACAACAGCGCAGACGTGGCCAGTGCCACTCAGGTCACCGTGACTGACTTGAAAGTCAACACCGTGACCGGCAACCGCAACTCGGCAGCCACCGATTACGTGCTCGACGCGACAAGTAAGAGCATGGCAGCCACCATCACGGCGAAAGATTTGCGCGTCATCGTGAACAACGATGCGGTGTTCTTCGCCGACTCAGACACCCCCGGCTACAAAGGTGTGAGCTATGTCGGTTTGGTCAGCGGACAAACCGCTGCAAACCTGGGCTTTGCGCCCACCATCAGCAATTCGGTGTCTGCGGCTGATCACAACAACCCTGGCGTTTATGTCGGGGCACTGACGGCCACTGGCATCACCAGCACCAACTACCACCCGATTTACGAAGCGGGCGATTTCACGGTGTTGGGCGCTCAAAAGTTGCTGGTCAAGGCGACCAATGCCACCACCCTCTACGGCAGCAGCCCCGTGCTGAGCATCGAGAGCGCAGCCTACAAATACACCGATACCAACAATGTGGTGCACACCATCCCCCTGACCGTCACCGCCACGGGGAGCAATAGTTTCCGCGTCGAGGATGCGCAAGGTGGTTATGCAACCTTCACCTTGGCCCCCGACACCAGCGCTGGCAGCAACACCAGCTTCTCAGGCAATCTCAAGGTCGGCGCCTATGACTTGCTAGCCAACAACTTGTCGATTGGCAACAACCAACGTTTCAACCAACTGTTTGTGACAGGAACAGACGCGGTCACCCCAAAATCGCTGACCGTGACGTCTAGCGGCATCAACCGTGTTTACAACGGAAGCACCACCGCCACCGTCGGTTTGGCCAGTGACAAAGTCGGCAGCGATGACGTGGCGCTGAGCTACACCAGCGCGAATTTCGCAGACAAAAACGTCGGCACACAAAAAACGGTGAGCGTCAGTGGCATTGCGCTGGGAGGCACGGATGCCAGCAACTACAGCTTGGTCAACACCACCGACACCACCTCAGCCAACATCACAGCGGCCACCTTGACGGTGAGCGCTACGGGCGTGAACAAAGTCTATGACGGCAACGTCAACGCCACGGTAACGATGAGCAGCAACCAAATTGCCGGCGATTTGTTAGTGCTACAACAAACCAGCGCCGAATTTGCCAACAAGTCTGCTGCGAATGGCAAGACCATCAGCGTCGCAGGCATCAGCGTGACCGGTGTGGATGCGGGCAACTACACCTTGCAAAACACCACGGCCAGCACCCGTGCCAACATCACCCCCAGAGTGCTCACAGCATCGGGCATTGCCACGGCCAGTTCGATCTACGGGGCCAACTTGACAGCAGGCACGGTGAGTTTGAACAACGTGGTTGACGGGGACACCGTGAACGCCAGCGCCATCGTGAACACCAGCGCCCTGAGTACCAGCCAGCATCCGGTGGCAGGCAGCTACACCCAAACCGCTGGCATGGGGCTCAGCGGCACCGATGCCACCAACTACAGCTTTGCGGGTTACACCACCCCCACCGCCAACTACACCATCCAACCCAAAGCGCTCACGGCATCGGGCATCGCGACCAGCAGCTCGGTTTATGGCGCATCGCTTGCGCCGGGCTTGGTCACACTGACGCAAATCATGGGCGCTGACCAAGTACAAGCGGCAGCCAGTGTGAACACATTGACCGTGAGTCATGGCACTCTGCCCATTGCTGGGACCTACACACAAACGGCCGGTTCGGTGCTCACAGGTACCGATGCTGCCAACTACAGCTTTACGGGTTACACCACCCCCACCGCCAGCTACACCATCGACAAAAAATTGCTAGGCGTCACCAGCATTGCAGCAGCCAGCTCGGTGTACGGCGCATCGCTCACACCAGGCGCTGTGGTGCTGGGTCTGGTGGAGTCAGGTGACACGGTCTTGGCCAGTGCCAGCGTGAACACCAGCACCCTCAGCGGGGCCCATAAGCCGGTGGTGGGCTACTACACACAAAGCGTCAACGCTGTCCTCAGCGGGGCTGATGCCGCCAACTACCGCTTACCCACCTTCACAACCAACACGGCCAACTACGCGGTTCAGGCCATGGACCTGAGCAACTACGCCAGCATTGATGCTGCGCAATCTACCTATGGCTCGGCGGTCACTGCTGGTGCGGTTCACCTGTCAAACATCCTCAGCGGCGACGCTGTCAGCGCCAGCAATGCCGCCACGGTCAACACCAGCGCCACCAGTGGCAGCGGTAATGCGGTAGCGGGTAATTACACACAAAGCGTGGCCGCAGGCCTCACGGGTGCCGATGCGGGGAACTACACCTTCTCGGGTCACACCAGCGCAACCACCAACTACACCATTCAAAAACTGGCGCTCACAGGCTCACTCAGTTCAGGTCGTTCCACCTACGGAGATGTCTTGCGATTGGGAACGGTGACCTTGAACAACTTGCTCAATGGCGATGATGTGTCACCCGATATGGTGGACATCCACACCAACGGCCGTCTGAGTGGCAGCGGCAACCTCACAGCAGGCACCCACACCAACGCCCAATTTGTAGGCAGCACCTTGTACGGCAGCGATGCCAACAACTACAGCTTTGCGGGTTTGCAATCGACCTATGTTGTCGACCCCTTGGCTGTGGCCATCTCTGGGGTGAGCGCCAGCAACAAGGTATATGACGCCACGCGTACCGCCACCCTCACCGGCAGCGCCACGGCCAACGTGTTGACCGATGACGTGGTCAGCGTCTCAGGCACAGCGGTGGGCACCTTTGCCGATAAGAACGTGGGCAGCAGCAAGGCCATCACGGTCACGGGTTACACCCTGAGTGGCAACGATGCGGCCAACTACACCGTGGTTCAACCCACAGGCGTGAGTGCAAACATCACCCCAGCGAATTTGACCATCACGGGCATCACCGCCAACCACAAGGTCTACGACACCAACTTGGCTGCCACGCTTGCCGGAACCGCCAGCGTCACCGCCCTGGGCATGGACGTGGTCAGCGTCGCGGGCACAGGCACGGGCACCTTTGCCGACAAAAATGCAGGCAACGGCAAAGCTGTGACCGTGACCGGGTTCACCCTCAGCGGACCCGATGCAGGCAACTACAACGCCACACAACCCACGGGCTTGACCACCAACATCAGCAAGGCCGATCTCGCCATCACCGGCGTGAGTGCCGACAACAAGGTGTACGACGCTACCCGAACAGCTACCCTCTCAGGCTCGGCCTCCGTCACCGCCTTGAGTAACGACACGGTCAGCGTCGCTGGCACGGGCACTGCCACCTTTGCCGACAAGAATGCAGGCAACGGCAAGGCTGTGACGGTCACGGGTTACACCCTGAGTGGCAACGATGCCAACAACTACAACGTGGTGCAGCCCACAGGTTTGTCTGCTGACATCACCAAGGCCGATCTCGCCATCGCGGGTATCACCGCCAACAACAAGGTGTACGACGCCACCCGCAACGCCACCCTTGCGGGCACTGCCTCTGTCTCTGCCTTGAGCACCGACGCAGTCAGCGTCGCTGGCACGGGTACCGCTACCTTTGCCGACAAAAACGTGGGCACAGGCAAAGCGGTGTCGGTCATGGGCTTCTCGCTCAGTGGTGCCGATGCCAATAACTACAACATAGTGCAGCCCACAGGTTTGTCTGCCGACATCACCAAGGCCGATCTCGCCATCACGGGCATCACCGCCAACAACAAGGTGTACGACGCCACCCGCAACGCCACCCTTGCGGGCACTGCCTCTGTCTCTGCCTTGAGCACCGACGCAGTCAGCGTCGCTGGCTCGGGCACCGCTACCTTTGCCGACAAGAACGTGGGCAACGGCAAGGCCGTGACGGTCACGGGTTACACCCTGAGTGGCAACGATGCCAACAACTACAACGTCGTGCAGCCTATCGGTGTGAGCGCCGATATTTCGCCCGCAGCACTGACCATAAATGGCGTCACCGTTGATTCCAAAATTTACGATGGCAGCACCAGCGCCACCGTCAACACATCCCAACTGGTGAAGACCGGTTTGTTTGCTGGCGATGCGGTCGATGTCAGCATCACGGGCAGCTTTGTGAACAAGAACGCGGCTACAGGCAAAACAGTCAACCTCAGCAGCAGCTACACCGGTGCTGATGCTGGCAACTACACCATCACAGACCAAGCCACCACTACCGCAGACATCACCGCCAAAGCGCTCAGGCTGTCAATTCCTGGAGCGAGCCGGGTGTATGACGCCTCCACCGTAATTTCCCCCTCAGGCCCAGTCACACTCAGCGGCATCGTGGGCGCCGACCAAGTGAATTTGGGCCTTGGTCAAGTCACAGGCTATGTGGACAAAAACGTGGGCGATCACAAAACCGTGACGTACAACGGTTTGGCACTGTCAGGAACAGATGCATCGAACTACACCTTGCCCACCAACCCCACATCGAATGCGAGCATCACACCTGCCTCGTTGAGCATCAGCGGCATCACCGCAGCAGACAAAGTCTATGACGCCAACACCACCGCCATGGTCAACAGTTTGAATGCGGTGCAGACCGGCTTGTTTGGCGGTGATGTGGTCACCCTCGCTGTGACCGGCACCTTTGCAAACAAAAACGCAGGCACAGCCAAAACCGTCAACTTGAGCACCCAGTACAGCGGCGCAGATGTAGGCAACTACAGCATCACAGACCAAGCGACCGCCACCGCCAATATCACGCCTGCGAATTTACAAATCACGGGCATCACTGCCAACAACAAGGTGTACGACGCCACCCGCAATGCCACCCTCGCGGGCACTGCCTCTGTCTCTGCCTTGGGCAACGATGCTGTCAACGTTGCTGGCTCTGGCACTGCGACCTTTGCCGACAAGAACGTGGGCACAGGCAAAGCGGTGTCGGTCATGGGCTTCTCGCTCAGCGGCGCCGATGCCAACAACTACAACGTGGTGCAACCCACAGTCTTGTCTGCTGACATAACCAAGGCGCCACTGAGCGTCGTGGCTTCGAATGCAGACAAGTTATTTGGCAGCGCCAACCCCGTGCTCACCACCACGCTGAGTGGTTTTGTGGGCGCAGAGACTTTGGAAACATCCGGCGTCACAGGCACAGGTGCAGCCACGACGACAGCGACTACCACCACAGCCCCTGGCAGTGTTGCCATCCGAGCCAGTGTGGGCACCTTGGCCTCTGGCAACTACGCCTTTACCCAGTTTGTCGATGGGACATTGACGATCAAGCCCATCAGCAGCTTGGGCAACGACCAAGTCGCTAGTTTGATTGGGGCACAGCTTTCCAGCTTGAACGCCCTTCAAATGAGTAGCTTCACCGAGTCTCAGTTGCAAGTGTTTTCAGCCTCACAGGTCAGCACCTTGTCGCTCACCCAAGTGGCAGCGTTGACGCCAACGCAAACGGCCAGTTTGAGCTCGGCACAGCTGCTCGCGCTGTCGTCAACGCAAGTGGCCGCCTTGGAGCCTGCGCAGCTCACTCACATGTCCCCAGAGCAAATTGCGCTGTTGACAGGCCGGGGCTCTGCCTTGCTCACGTTCAGCCAAGTCTTGACATTGGCCCCCAAGCAAATATCTGCGATTCCCCCTGCCCAAATTGCGCGAATGTCTTCGACCGAGTTGGCTTCGCTCAATGACGCTCAGCTGCGCGCGCTCACACCGGAACAATTGGCAGCTATTGCACCCAACAAATTTGCTGCATTCAGCGCTGAGCAAATCATGGCTCTATCCATCACGCAGGTGCAAAACTTGACACCCGAACAGTTGGCCATGTTCACGCCTCAGCAAATTGCCAGCCTCAGTGCAGCAGAGCTGGCCTACTTTGATGCACGCCAGCTGGCTGCCATTGGTATTTATCCAAAGAACGACTACGAAGCCCCCATTCCTGTGATGACCGAGGTGGCAAATGCAGCGCCAGCTCCAACGTCATCGCCATCGCCATCGCCCATTCAAGCCACACCGAGTGTGCCACCCACAGCCGCGTTGACCACCCCGCCACAAGTACAGGTGCAGGTGCAACAGGCACCACAGTCTGGCGTTTTGGCAATCACCTTCTTGCAAAGTGCACAAGCTCAAACCACCACGGGCGTGGCTTACGAGCAAGGGGCTGACACCATATCATTACGCACGGCCGCTGCACCCGCAGCACCTGCGATGACAGATAAACTGGTCTTCAGCGATAAGCTGATCACCTTCATGGTCGCTTCGCCTTCTGGAGAGATGGTGGAGTTCCAAGGCACCTTGTTGAACAAGCGCATGGTCATCGTGGCCCCCTCGGTGGCTGCTAAGCGCGTGGCTCGCACGGAAATGAATTTGGTGCTGGCCGCCGCCGTCACCAGTTTGGGACAAGATAACCGTGTGATGCTGGCCAACCTCGACGGTGTGGTGTTTGATTTACGCTAGTGGTTCCAACTCAGATGTAAAGCAGCCTATGACCTCCGATTCAAACTGCAGCCATTTCAAAGGTCTATGGGTCGATGTACTCACGCCTTTGCAAGCCAACTTAGACATTGACACCGCTAGGCTGTGTGCCCATTTACGAAATTTATCGGCCAAGGGCATTGAGCAATTTGTGCTGCTTGGCCAAGCAGGCGAAGGGGCATCATTCGCCACCCACGAGAAGCTTGCTGCCATCTCTCATGTGATGGCAGCAGGGCTGGAAGCAGAAAACATCTTGCTAGGTGTGCAGTCATCCTCGTTCAGCGAAGCGGCGCAATGCATTCGTCAAGCGTATGACCAAGGCATACGTCGTTTTTTGGTCTCAGGCCCATTGCATGGACAGCCGTTCACACATCTGAGTTTGTTTGACTACTTCGACCAACTCATCCGACAAGTCGGGCATGACGACTGGCATTTGTTTGTGCACCAAATCGGCGGCTCAAGCCATGCGGCCGACTTACCCGAACTCACACTGACTGATTTGCACAAAACGCACCCCCATATTTGCGTCGGCGTGGTGGACCAAGATGTACACATGAACCACACGGTGGATTTGATTCGCTCGTTTGGTGAAACGATGACGATTGCACCTTGCCATGAACCCAATTTGTCGGTCTTAAAGCTCAAAGTCTGCGTGTCTGCATTGGCCAATTTGACGCCTAACATCGTGGCGCATCTGTTGGTGGACGAGGGTGTCCACAACGCCACCCAAATTCCAGGCATGAAAGTGGCCAAACCCGATGAACGCGTAGTGGAGTTGATGCAAATTCTGGACAAGTACCCCAGCACCGCAGCTCTTAAGCTGATGTTGTCTCAGCACTACCGCATCGAAAACTGGGAGTACGTACGCCCTCCCCAGTCAAGCCTGAGCAAAGAAGCCAAACCCCTCGTCTTGGCCGCCTTCAAAACTTTTAACCTGCAGGCAAACGAATGAACTTTCAGCACACTTGGTACGTCATTGAACGTCATGGGCATTACGAAACCATTTCGCACGAAGCTTTGTCACTGCTGGACGAAGGTAGCTTTGTGATGCTTCAAAATTTTGCAACTCACCACGAAGCCTTAGAGGAACACAAGCGTTTGATCAAACTTGTGATTGCAGACATGAAGCAAAAGCTCGGTGACTAGCCCCCACACCCGCCTGTGAAACTCAGACCCCGATGTAGCGATGCCACAGCTCAGGGTCAGCCTCTAACGCGTCAGAGTTGCCCTGCCACACCACGCAGCCACGCTCGATGATGGTGTGTTGATCGGCCAATTGAACAAGCTTGTGCACATACTTGTCGATCACCAAAATGCTTTGACCTTCACCGCGCAACGTGTGTAGGCAACGCCAAATGTCTTCACGCACCAGCGGAGCCAAGCCTTCGGTGGCTTCGTCAAGCACCAGCAAGTGGGGGTTGGTCATCAAGGCGCGGCCAATGGCTAGCATTTGTTGTTCACCCCCCGAAAGCTGGTTGCCCATGTGGCGATGACGCTCAGCCAAGCGTGGGAACAAGTGATACACGCGCTCTAGCGTCCACGGGCTTGTACTGCTGTTTCGGTTGGCTGCAAAGGCCAATAGGTTTTCTTGCACAGAGAGCGTTGGAAAAATTTGCCGGCCTTCGGGCACCACGGCCAGGCCCATGCGCGCAATGCGGTCGGGGCTGTAGCCTTCGACACGTTCGCCACAAAAACGCACCGTGCCAGCAAATGCAGGCGTGAGGCCCAAGATAGAACGCACCGTCGTCGTTTTACCCATGCCGTTGCGGCCCAGCAAGGTGGACACGCCGCCTACCTCAATCGACAGGCTGACACCAAACAACACTTGGCTGCTGCCGTAGCCGCTTTGCAAGTCGTGAACTTCTAACAAGGCGCTCATGGTTTATTCGTCGCCAAGGTAAGCGCGCTTCACGCCCGCATCGTTTTTGATCTGCTCAGCTGTGCCGCAAGCAATGACTTGGCCTGAGACCAACACTGAAATGGTGTCGGCCAAGCGGAACACCGCATCCATGTCGTGCTCCACGAGCAGCAGCGTGGTGTGGCCGCGCAGGCTTTGAAGCAGTTGCACCATGCGTTCAGATTCATCAGGCCCCATGCCAGCCATGGGCTCATCTAGCAACATGAGTTTGGGCGTGCTGGCCAAAGCCAAGCCTACTTCCAACTGACGCTGCTCGCCGTGCGACAGCGCCCCCGCAGGTTGCAGGAGCTGCGCTTGCAAGCCCACCCGCTCGGCCACTTCGGCGGCCCGTGCATCACGCGCTTGCTCGCTGCGTGCCGCACGCCAAAATTGAAAGCTGCTGCCTTCACCCGCTTGGATAGCCAAGGCCAAGTTGTCTTGCACCGTGAGGCGTGTGAAAACACTGGTAATTTGGTACGACCGCACCAAACCCAGTCGCGCACGCTGGTGCATGGCTGTGTGCGTGAGGTCTGCACCATCAAACACAATGCGACCTTCGTCGGGCGCGATGGCACCCGAGATTTGATGAATGAGTGTGGTTTTGCCCGCACCGTTGGGGCCAATGAGGGCGTGAATTTCGCCAGACTTGATTTGCAGCGTGGCATGGTCGGTGGCGGCCAAACCGCCAAAGCGTTTGACCAAGTTATCCACGTGCAACAAGGGCGCACTCACGGCTGCGACTTTCGTTGCAAGCGTTGCAACACGCTGGTCAAGCCGTTGGGTGCCAGCAGCACCACAGCTAACAACAATGCACCCAAACCCAGTTGCCAGTGGATGGTGAAGTGGCTCAAGGTTTCTTCCAACAACAAAAACACCACCGCGCCCCACACGCCGCCATACAAATGCCCCACGCCACCCAAGATGACCATCATCATCAGCAAACCCGATTGGCTCCATTGCATGAGTGCAGGACTGACAAACCCGCCCTGGTTGGCCAGCAGCGCACCGGCCAAGCCAGCCAAAGCCCCAGCCATCACAAACGCCACCAGTTGGTAGCGATACACCGCATAGCCCAGCGCTTGCATGCGCACTTCGTTTTCGCGAATGGCTTGCAGCACATGGCCAAAGCGTGCGTTCAACACACGCGCCACAGCGTAGAGCGACACCACGCACACGGCCAGCACCACGTAATAAAACGTGGTGTCTTCATTGATGTCCAAGAACGGAATTTGCGAACGAGCGGCCAACGACAAACCATCGTCACCGCCATAAGCTTTGATGGACACCGTGAGGTAGTAAATCATCTGGGCAAAAGCCAACGTGATCATGATGAAGTACACGCCTTGCGTGCGCAGGCTGATCGCGCCAATGAGCAAGGCAAACAGCGAGCTCATCACCATCGCCGCAGGCCACAGCACCCACGCGTCCGTCACACCCATTTGCGTGAGGATGGCCACGCTGTAAGCGCCCAAGCCCACAAACGCTGCATGACCAAAGCTCACCATGCCGCCAAAACCCAAAATGAAATTGAGGCTGGTGGCCGCCAAGGCAAAAATCAAAATTCGACTGGCTAAAGCGATGTAAAAACTCTCGCCCAAGGCATTGGCAATGCATGGCAACGCCACCAACATCAGCAACACAGGCACGCTCCACCGCCACTGCAGCGAGTGGTCTAAAGACGTGCGTGAAGATGAATGAGACATGCGCTATTTGATCGGGCGCTATTTGATCGGGCGATGTTTAACCGTGCGTCGGGAACAAACCGCGCGGCTTAAAGAACAACACTGTGGCCATGAGCATGTAAATCAAGATGGACGCCACCGCTGGCCCCGCGCTTGATGCCGCCTCGGCGCTCAACAACGACTCAAACAACATAGGCACCAAGGTGCGCCCTGCCGTATCGACCACGCCCACCAGCATTGCGCCCAAGAACGCACCGCGAATCGAGCCAATGCCACCGATGACGATGACCACAAAGGCCAAAATCAAAATGCTCTCGCCCATGCCCACTTGCACAGCCAGCAGTGGCCCCAGCATGCCACCCGCAATGGCGCACAGTGCGGCCCCCACGCCAAACACGGCGGTGAACAAACGTGTGACGTTGCTGCCCATGGCCAAGGCCATTTCGCGATTGGCCGCGCCTGCACGCACTTGCATGCCCACGCGCGTGCGCGTGATGAGCACATACAAAAACAGCGCCACGACCAAACCCACACCAATGATGAACAAACGATAAGCGGGATAGAAAAAACCAGTCACCAATTCCACCGGGCCACTCAGTGCCGCAGGTGGATTCAGCATGATGGGCTGCGCACCCCAAATCAAGCGCACGGTTTCGTTACACATCAAAAGGATGGCAAAGGTGCCCAGCACTTGCGAGAGGTGGTCCCGCGCATACAAGCGGCGCAGGATGGTGACTTCAAGCAGCACACCCAACAAAGCGGTACCCACCACGCCCGCGCCCAAGCCTATCCAAAAAGAATCGGTGGCTGCGGCCACAGTAGCGATGAGGTAGGCGCCCACCATATAGAGCGAGCCATGCGCGAGGTTGATCATGTCCATGATGCCAAACACGAGCGTCAAACCCGCAGCCAGCAAGAACAACATCAACCCAAACTGCAAGCCGTTGAGCGATTGCTCAAACAGCAAAATGCCATCCATGTTTACAGGCTAGGCATTTTGCAGCTGGCCACATAGGCGTCCGCATGGCCTTTGAACACGGGGCTCAAAGTGCGGTTGGTCACGCGGCCTTTGGCGTCTTTGGTGATCACGCGCAAGTAGTAGTCTTGAATGGGGAAGTGGTTGCTGTTGAACTTGAACGCACCACGCACCGAATCAAACTTGGCAGCTTCGAGGGCTTTGCGCACCGCAGCTTTGTCGTCTAAGTTGCCTTTGCTGTCGCGCACAGCGGCTTCCATCAAACGCGCAGCGTCGTAGCCTTGTGCTGCGTACAGCGTGGGCAAGCGACCATAGGCTTTCTCGAACTCGGCCACAAACTTTTTGTTGGCCGCGTTGTCCATGTCGTGGCCCCATTGCGAGGTGTTAAACATGCCCAGCATGGGCTCACCTACCGCTTTGATGACGTCTTCATCGCCCGAGAAGCCGGGGCCAAACAAGGTGATGTCCTTGGACAAACCTGCGCCCACAAACTGTTTGATGAAGTTGATGCCCATGCCGCCGGGCAAGAAGATGTACACCGCATCAGGTTTGGTAGCGCGCAGCTTAGACAGCTCAGTGCCGTAGTCGAGTTGGTTCAAAGTGGTGTAAGTCTCAGATGCCACTTCGCCTTTGTAAAAACGCTTGAACCCTGCAATCGCATCTTTGCCTGCGGGATAGTTGGGCGCGATCAACGCGACTTTCTTAAAGCCTTTGTCTGTCACCACTTTGCCCACGGCTTCGTGCATGTTGTCGTTTTGGTAGGACGCGCTGAAGAAGTAGGGATTGCATTGCTCACCCGCGTATTGCGAGGGGCCAGCGTTGGCGCTGATGTAGAAAGTTTTCGATTGAAACGTGGGCGCACCCACGGCCAACATGACGTTGGAGAACACGATGCCCGTCATGAAGTCAACCTTGTCGCGCTTGACCAAACGATCTGCCGTTTGACGACCCACATCGGGGCTGGCTTGATCATCGGCCACGATCACGTCCACGGTCTTACCGCTGAACTTGCCGCCCGAGAGCTTGACCGCGAGCTGAAAACCATCACGGATGTCCACACCCAAACCCGCGCCGGGGCCAGACAAGGTGCTGAGCAAGCCGACTTTCACAGTCGCATCGTTTTGCGCAAAACCTGAAGCGCAAGCCAAGCCCAAACTCAGGGCAATCAAAGAACGGCGAAAAGCGTGCATGAACGAGTCTCCAAAAATGAGACTTAGATTCTAAAACCAGCTTTTGTATACGTCAGCCTTCCTCACTTCAGGAAAATACTTTGAAGACAACACCTTGATCGGCCAGTTATGAAAAAAATCCTCCTTTTGGGCTCTGGCGAGCTCGGCAAAGAATTCGTCATCAGCGCCAAGCGCTTGGATTGCTATGTGGTGGCCTGCGACAGCTATGCAGGTGCGCCCGCCATGCAAGGGGCCGATGAATGCAGCGTGTTCAGCATGTTGGACGAAGCCGCACTGCGTGCCGCCATTGCCCAGCACAAGCCCGATTTGATCGTGCCCGAGATTGAAGCCATCCGCACCGAGGTGTTGCTGGAGGTAGAGAAAGAAGGTTTTGAAGTCATCCCCAGCGCCCGTGCGGCCAACCTGACCATGAACCGCGACCGCATCCGTGATGTGGCGGTGGGCCTCGGTGTGCGCACCGCCAAGTTCAGCTATGCCGAATCCGCCGAAGAGTTACTAAGCCAAGCCAAGGCCATTGGTTTTCCGGTAGTTATCAAGCCCGTGATGAGTTCATCCGGCAAAGGCCAAAGCGTGGCGAAGTCAGAAGCAGACATTCAAACCAGCTGGCATTACGCGTGCGAAGGCATGCGGGGCGACCGCCAAAAAGTGATCGTGGAAGAGTTCATCAACTTCGAGTTTGAAATCACCCTGCTCACCGTGCGCCAACGCAACGGCCAAACCGTGTTCTGCCAACCCATTGGACACGTACAAGAGCGCGGCGATTACCAATACAGCTGGCAACCTCAACCCATGAAGCCTGAGTATTTGAAAGCGGCAGAACACATGGCGGAGAAGGTCACGTCTAACCTCGGTGGCGCTGGGTTGTTTGGCGTGGAGTTCTTTGTGACCAAAGACGAAGTCATCTTCAGCGAGTTGAGCCCTCGCCCACACGACACCGGCATGGTCACCCTCATCAGCCAAAACCTGAGCGAGTTTGATTTGCATGCCCGCGCCATTTTGGGCTTGCCTATCCCAAACATCGACACTGTCGAAGGCGCCAGCGCGGTGGTGCTGGCCACCCAAGAAGGCACATCACCCACTTTCACCGGTGTAGCTGAAGCGATGAGTGAGCCCGGCACCGATGTGCGCATTTTTGGCAAACCCACCACGCGTCCCTACCGACGCATGGCGGTGGCATTGGCCAGAGGTGCCAACGCGTTGGAACGCGCACGTGCTGCGGCGAAGAAGATCAGCGTGATCACGCATTGACGCCAAACCCGGCATCAAGCGCCAACTCGCCGCCCGCGTGAATGGCCACTGCACAGTACTTAAATTCAGGAATTTTCCCAAAGGGGTCCAGCGCTGGATTGGTCATCATATTGGCCGCCGCTTCGTAATACGCAAACGGCACAAACACCGCGCCTTGAGGCGTGCCGTCATCGCGGCGCACACGCAAGGTGACTTCGCCTCGTCGTGAGGCGATGGTGATGACGTCACCCGCCTCAACACCCAAGCGTTGGATGTCAGCGCCGCACATCGAAGCTGTGGCCATGGGCTCCAACGCATCGAGCACGGTGGCGCGACGCGTCATGCTGCCGGTGTGCCAGTGCTCTAACTGACGACCTGTGATCAGCACAAAGGGGTAATCACTGTCGGGACGCTCATTGGCAGGAATGATGTCTGCGGGCACCAAATGCACGCGGCCATCATCGGTGTCGAAGTGGTTCAAGAAGACAGTGGGTGAACCTGGGTCTTCTGCGCTCAAGCAAGGGTAGGTCACGCTAGATTCCTGCTGCAAACGCGCCCAGGTGATGCCGCTGATCGCCGCATGCATGGCTTGGCGCATTTCTTCATACACCTCGGCCACGCCATGGTGATCGCCTTGGTAGTTCCAATTCAAGCCCACGCCTTTGGCGATTTGTTGAATGATCCACAAATCGGCACGCGCATCTCCGGGTGGGTCAATTGCTTGCTTGCCCAACTGCACCATGCGGTCGGTGTTGCTGACGGTGCCCGTTTTTTCAGGCCATGCGGTGGCGGGTAGCACCACATCTGCCAGCCAAGCTGTTTCGGTCATGAAAATATCTTGCACCACCAAATGTTCTAACGTGGCCAGCGAATGGCGTGCGTGGTTCAAGTCAGGGTCACTCATCGCTGGGTTTTCGCCCATGATGTACATGCCGCGAATCTTGTGCGGATCGTTCTCGTCAGCCAAGATCTTGCCCATGATTTCCACGACGGTGTAGCCGGGTTGGTCGTCCAGCGGGGTGTCCCAAAACTTTTCAAACCAATCGTGCGCTGCTTTGTGGGTGACGCGTTGGTAGTTGGGGTACATCATCGGGATCAAGCCCGCATCACTCGCACCCTGCACGTTGTTTTGACCGCGCAGTGGGTGCAAGCCAGAACCGGGCTTGCCGATTTGGCCCGTCACCGTGACCAAGGCAATCAAACAACGGGCGTTGTCTGTGCCATGCACATGCTGGCTCACGCCCATGCCCCACAACACCATCGAGCCCTTCGATGTTGCAAACTCACGCGCCACCTCACGCAAGGTCTCTGCGGGAATACCGCAGATGGGCGCCATCGCTTCGGGGCTGTAGCCTTTGACGTTTTCTTTCAACGCCTCGTAGTTGTTGGCACGATGACGAATGAAGTCTTCATCCACCAAACCCTCTTCAATCACGGTATGAATGAGTGCGTTGAGCATAGCCACATCGGTATCAGGCTTGAACTGCAAGGTGCGCCACGCGTGTTTGCCAATGTCGGTGATACGCGGGTCGGCCAACACAATTTTGGCGCCGCGCTTGGCGGCGTTCTTCATCCATGTGGCAGCCACAGGGTGGTTGGTGGTGGGGTTGGAGCCAATGACAAAAATCAGCCCCGCATGCTCCACATCATTCACTTGGTTGCTCACCGCCGCCGAGCCCACGCCTTCTAGCAGTGCGGCCACGCTGGAGGCGTGACACAAACGCGTGCAGTGGTCGACGTTGTTGGAGCCAAAGCCGGTGCGTACCAGCTTTTGGAACAAATACGCTTCTTCATTGCTGCCCTTGGCTGAGCCAAAACCTGCCAAGGCTTTTTTGCCATGCGTATCACGCAGTTGTTTGAGCTTGCCGCCTGCCAAGGCCAAGGCCTCGTCCCACGTCGCTTCACGGAACACTTCAGACCAATCGGCGGCATGGCGGTTGAGTTGGTCAATCGCCTCTGGGTCTTTGGGCACGCCGGGCTTGCGAATGAGCGGCATGGTCAAGCGTTGGGGGTTATGGATGTAGTCGAATCCAAAGCGACCTTTGACACACAAACGGTTGTGGTTGGCGGGACCATCGCGCCCATCCACGCTGACGATTTTGTTGTCCTTCACGTTGTAGGTCAGCAAACAACCCACGCCGCAGAACGGACAAACCGAGTCCACTTTTTTATCCACCACTTGTGAGCCCACTCGCGACTTGGGCATCAGCGCGCCCGTGGGGCAGGCTTGTACACACTCGCCGCAAGCCACGCATGTGCTGTTGCCCATCTCGTCGTTCAAGTCAAACACGATCTGGCTGTGCGCGCCACGGTTGGCGTAGCCAATCACATCGTTGACTTGCTCTTCACGACACGCACGCACACAACGGTTGCACTGAATACACGCATCCAAATTCACCGCCATCGCAGGGTGCGACACATCACATGCGGGTTGTTCTCGGCGCAGCGCACGCAACTCGGGCCGCACACGCACGCCCATGCGCGAAGCCCAGTCACTCAACTCACCATGCTGGCCAGCTGCACCATGATCGCCACCACCCGCTGCGATGGGGGATGCGCCAGGTGACGATTTTGGCTCGCCGCATGAGGCGTCCGGCGTATCCCCCGTCGCAGCAACGTGAGAAGCAACATCGTTCCACTTGTACCCCGCATCAGGCATGTCCGAGAGCAACATCTCCAAAACCATCTTCTGGCTCTTGACCGCACGCTCACTCACCCACACTTCCAGCCCCGCCGTGGCTGTGCGACAGCAGCTAGGCGCTAACGTGCGCTCGCCTTTGATTTCGACCACACAAGCACGGCAGTTGCCATCGGGACGCAAACCGTCCTTGTAGCAAAGGTGTGGGATGTCCACACCGTGGCGCTGGGCCGCTTTCAAAATGGTCTCGCCTTCATAGGCTTGGACACGTTGGTCGTTGAGCGTGAACTGGACCGTTGGCGGCATCAAGTCAGCGGGATTGGTAGGGGCGTTCATTTAAACGATCTCCTCTGGGAAATACTTTTGCACGCAGCGCACAGGGTTGGGTGCGGCTTGGCCCAAGCCACAAATCGAAGCATCGGTCATCACTTGGTTCAGGTCTTCCAAAGTGGCGTTATCCCAGACTGTCGCTTGCATGAGTTGTGCGGCTTTGGCTGTGCCCACGCGACATGGCGTGCATTGACCGCAGCTTTCATGCGCGAAGAAATTCATCATGTTGATGGCGGCATCTCGCGCCGAATCGTGTTGGCTCAACACAATCACTGCCGCAGAACCAATGAAGCACCCATAAGGCTGCAAAGTGTCAAAGTCCAAGGGAATGTCGTTCATGCGGGCGGGCAAGATGCCGCCCGATGCACCACCTGGCAAATACGCATATAGCTGATGACCATCGCGCATGCCGCCGCAATACTCGTCAATCAACTCTTGAATGGTGATGCCAGCTGGCGCGAGCTTGACGCCCGGCTGTTTGACGCGACCACTCACACTAAAGCTGCGCAAGCCTTTGCGACCATGACGACCAAAGCCGCTAAACCAGTCGGCACCTTTTTGCACGATGTCGCGCACCCAATACAGCGTTTCAAAGTTGTGTTCCAGGGTGGGCCGACCAAACAAACCCACTTGCGCAATGTAGGGTGGGCGCATGCGTGGTTCGCCGCGTTTGCCTTCAATGCTTTCAATCATGGCGGACTCTTCACCGCAGATGTACGCACCGGCACCACGGCGCAGTTCGATGTGCGGCAGCGGGCAAGGTGGGTTGGCCCGCAAGCGTTCCAATTCTTGGGTGAGTAGTTCACGACAGCCGTGGTATTCGTCACGCAGATAAATGTAGACCGCGTCAATGCCCACCACTTGGGCAGCAACGAGCAACCCTTCTAGAAAACGATGCGGGTCGCGCTCAAGGTAAGTGCGGTCTTTGAAGGTGCCGGGCTCGCCTTCGTCAATGTTCACCGCCATCAAACGTGGGGCGGATTGCTCGCGCACGATGCGCCACTTGCGCCCTGCCGGAAAACCTGCACCACCCAAACCGCGCAGGCCTGAGTCTTCCATGGCTTTGAGCACTTGTTCAACAGCAGCTTTGCCACTGTGCAAATCAGCCACCAAACGGTAGCCACCATCGGCCACATAGTCATCCAAGCCCACATACTCGGTCATGGCTTGATGGTTTTGTTTGGCTTTAACTGCTGCAACCACCAACTCAGGTGTGGCATGCGGCACAGGGTTTTGATGCACCACGGCAACGGGCGCTTGCTCGCAGCGTCCCACACAGGGGGCAGAAATCACACGCACATCAGCAGTGCCTAGCAAGGTGGGCAGTTTCTCCATCAGCTGTTTGGCACCGGCCAGTTCGCAGCTCAAGCCATCGCACACACGCACGGTCAAGCCGGGCGCGGCCTCATCACCACGCACCACTTCGAAGTGGTGATAGAAAGTGGCAACCTCAAACACTTCGGCCATGGGCAGCTTCATCTCTTTGGCCAAGGCCACCAAGTGACGGTCGTGCAAGCAACGGTACGCATCGTTGAGTTGGTGCAAATGCTCTATCAACAAGTCGCGTCGATATGGCGCTTCGCCAATCAAAGCGCGCACTTCCTCCAGTGACACCTCGTCGGCTTGTCGGCCTTTGAGCTTGCCTTGGCGACGAATCGTCTCGCGCATCTGGTCAACCGTGGCCACGGTGACGCTAGGAACAGAAGGTTGTGAAGATGAATGAGTCATGGTGCAGAAAAAAAACATTTGTGCAGCACATCAAGCCACACGGATAACACCCCAAGCCAATGGTATGCCCACCAAGATGTACATGGTTTGGTTGTAAACCTGTTCACCCGGAATACCTAGGCCGAGTTGGTAGTCGCGCCTATAGTTCATCGCCACGGACCCCAAGATACCGGTCTTGGCCCAAGCGGTCAGCCAATGACCGTGGATGGCACCCACCATTTGCGTGCCAAACAAGTCGGCCAAGTAAGCAAGCACCGATGGTGAACAAGCTCAGCAAAGCGGATAAAACCAGGATGCGCAATGATGCGTTGCTTTGACAATAAGCTGCCTTGCAACTCTGCGTGCGCCTCATGAATATCGCTCATGTGGTCTCCTTCATAATAGTCGTGAGTGACACGTCGATGGATGCTCACACTTGCATACCCACGATGCGGGCTGAGTCTAAAACAAACACATTCATTTGCCGCTTGTCGTTCATACGCACAAGGGTATTCACATTCACAATGAGTCGCTCATGCGACCTTCTTGCTCATGAAATTTCTCAACTGGCCTATTCCTGCCCTGCTCGCTTGGGGATCCTCTTGGCTGATCTTCAAGGGCTTGCAAATAGCGGGTCTTAGCGAAACCATCGCCTTCATTGCCGCTACTTTTTTAGGTGGCTTTTTGAGCACGCTGGTGAACACGCCCATGCGCAAAGCATTGATCGTGCTGGGCTTTCCGTTCTCGATGGCGGCCTCGTCTTCCACACTCAGCGTGCCCCCCATTGGCTGGTTGTTTTTGCTGGCCTCTATTGTGTTGATTTACCCACGCAAAGCATGGCGCGATGCACCGCTGTTTCCCACGCCCAAGAAAGCGCTGCGTGAATTGCAACAACACATCACCCTGCCAGCAGGCGCCCGCATCTTGGATGCAGGCAGCGGCATGGGCGACGGCTTGCTGGCCTTGCGCGATGCGTTTCCGCGTGCGGAGTTGCATGGTGTCGAGATGAGTTGGCCACTGCGTATCTTGAGCGCCATACGCTGCTCGTTTGCGCGGATTCGCCAAGGTGATATCTGGCTGGTCGATTGGCGCAGCTTTGACATGGTCTATCTATTTCAACGCCCCGAAAGCATGCCTCGTGCGGTAGAAAAAGCCGAAGCCGAATTGCGCCGTGGCGCATGGCTGATCAGCCTAGAGTTTGAAGCGCGCGAGCTGGTGCCCAGCGCCATCCTCACCTGCCGCGATGGCCGCCCTGTGTGGATGTATCAGGTGCCGTTCAAACGCCGCAACAGCGGCAGCATTTAATTCAGGCGGCTAACCAAAAGCTTGTCAATGCGTCGACCATCAAGATCGACTACCTCAAAGCGCCATTCACCAAAGGCCACGACATCGGCCACCGCGGGCACTTCGCCTGAAATAGCCATCACCAAACCAGCCACCGTGTTGTAGATGCCACGGTCTTCGTCCGGCAATTCTTTGATGCCCAAGCGCGCTTTGAATTCGCTCACAGGCATCAAGCCATCGACCAACCAAGAACCGTCTTGGCGTTGTGTGGCCCAAGCCTCATCAGTCGGCGTCGCTTGTAGCAACTCACCCGTGATCGCTTCCAACAAATCGCGCGGGGTAAGCAAGCCTTGCACCACACCGTATTCGTCCACCACCAACACCATGCGGCCATGCGCCGTGGCGCGCTCGGCAGGCTTACGAAACTGTTCAAGCAAGTCCAAGCCGCTCAAAGTTTCAGGCACAAAGGCCACGGGCTTGGCCAAGGCGTCGACGGTCATGTCAGAGCCCGGAGGCAAGCGCAACAGTTGAGACACACTCACGGCGCCCACCACATTCTCTAAATCACCTCGGCACACGGGATACCACGAATGCGCACCCTCAGCGCCCACTTGCGCCAAGGCTTGGGTCACAGGCAGTTTGGCATCCAGCCATTCGATGTCCGAGCGATGCACCATGATGGAGGTGAGTGGACGGTCATCGAGGTTGAACACGTTTTGCACCATTTGATGTTCGTGCTTCTCGATCACGCCAGCATCCACGCCCTCGACCAAGCTGGCCGAAATTTCTTCTTCCGTCACAGTGCGAGCGCCGTGCACATCGATGCGCAACAACTTCAAGATACCGCTGGTGCTGGCCGACAGCAAATGCACAAAGGGTTTGGCCATGGTTGCCAAAGCCAACATCACAGGAGCCGCAATACGCGCCACAGATTCTGGGAACAACTGCCCAATGCGTTTGGGCACCAACTCGCCAAACAAAATTGTGCTGAAGGTGATGAGGGTCACGATGCAAGCCGTTGCCAAAACCTCTGCCAAATGCTCGGAGGCACCTTGCGCCAACAACCAATGCGAGAAGTCGTCGCTGAACGCAGCCTCCCCCACAATGCCGTTGAGCACGCCAATGGATGTGATGCCAATTTGCACGGTGGACAAAAACTGGGTGGGCTGCGCCATCAAACGCAAGGCGGCTTGTGCACCGCTGTCTCCCGTCTCGGCCAACGCAGCCAAGCGCGCTTTGCGGCTGGATGCCAAAGCCATCTCGGACATGGCAAACACCCCGTTGAGCAGGGTTAAGAAAACAATCAGCAGAACATCCATCGCGAACTTAATTAGAGACAATCCATACATGGCACTTTACTTGATTGGTGATGTACAAGGCTGCGATGAAGCCTTAGAACGTTTGTTAACGCACCTCGCGTTCTCCCCCAGCCGCGACACGCTCTACATGCTGGGCGATTTGGTCAACCGTGGCCCCGATAACGTGGGCGTGTTGCGCCGCTTGATGGCCTTAGGTACCAGCGCGCGATGCCTGCTGGGCAACCACGATTTGCATTTGCTGGCGGTGTCACGCGGTGTGCGCCAGCCCAGCCAACAAGACACCATCCAAGATGTTTTGACCGCCCCAGACAGCGCCGAGCTGCTGCATTGGCTGCGCCAGCAGCACATGGCCATGCGCGTGGGCCAAGTGCTGATGGTGCATGCGGGTGTGTTGCCGCAATGGACGGCAGAACAAACCATGGCCTTGGCTGGCGAGGTCGAAGCCGTGCTGCGCGATGACGACTGGGTGCAGTTCATGCCGCAGATGTATGGCGGTCTGCCCAATGTGTGGCGTGATGATTTGGCAGGCGCAGACCGCTTGCGCGTGATCGTCAACGCCCTCACCCGCTTGCGCTTTTGTGACGCGCAAGGCGCGATGGACTTCAGTGTGAAAGAAGGGGCAGACAACCCGCCAGCAGGCTTGATGCCTTGGTTTGACGTGCCGGGCCGCTTGACCCGAAATGTGCGTGTGGCCATCGGCCATTGGTCCACCGTGCAAATCCCCAACCGCCCAGATGTGGTGTGTCTCGACGATGGCTGCGTGTGGGGAGGCTGTTTGAGTGCGGTGCGGCTAGAACCCCAAGACACACTGTCGAGCGTGACGGATGCACCCGCTTGGGAGCGTCTGAGTGTGAAGTGCCCACAGACCTTAGATCCGCTGGCCTAAAAGGAAAAACGCCCATTAGGTATTGACCACCACCTTGCGGGTGGGCGCGTTTGATTTGTTGTTAAGTCGTCGACTTGAACAAAGCCGCCATCACCCGTTTGGGCTTGATGTTGGCCGACTTGCGCAATGGATCGGGTGCAGCAGGCACTGCTTCAGCGGTGCGCACGGGGGCTTCGTAGGGCTTGTCAAAGAACGGGTCGTTCTTCACGCGCGGTGCGGGCACGTAACCCACTTCGCGGCTGCGACGGCCATTGTCTTGCTCGCGCGGGCGTGCATCGCGCGAGGCAAAGCCTTCGCGAGGACGGCTGGAAGACTCTGATCGCTCACCACGTGAATCAGAACGAGGTTCACGCGAATCACTACGGGGCTCACGGCGCTCACGCGAGCGGTCTTGCTCGACGGTCACGTTTTCTAAGGTGATTTTGGTTTTGAGCAACTTTTCAATATCGCCCACCAAGCGTTGGTCGCTGCCCGACACAAAGCTGATGGCGTGGCCCAAAGCGCCAGCACGGCCTGTGCGGCCAATGCGGTGCACATAGTCTTCGGCGTTGAACGGGATGTCAAAGTTGAACACGGCTGGCACGTCTTTGATGTCCAAACCGCGAGCGGCAACATCGGTACAGACCAACAAATCAACTTCACCTTTTTTGAAGCCTTCAAGGGCTTTCAAACGTTCGTCTTGACTCTTGTCACCGTGCAAAGCGCTGGTGCGAAAACCGTCGCGTTCCAACGAGCGGGCCAAACGCGCGCAACCGAGTTTGCTATTGCAAAACACAAAAGCTTGTTTCATGCCGTTGGCTTTGATGAGGTGACGCAAAGCGTTGTACTTGTCGTCCACGCTCACGCTGAAGAACTGCTGGGTGATGGTGGCGGCAGTCTCATTGGGCCGCGCCACTTCGATGGTGACGGGGTTTTGCAAGTAGCTACCCGCCAAGCGCTTGATCTCGTTCGAGAACGTGGCTGAGAACAACAGCGTGGTGCGCTGCTTGGGCAAGTGGCTCAAGATGCGTTGCAGGTCGGGCAAGAAGCCAATGTCCAGCATGCGGTCGGCCTCGTCGAGCACCACATACTCAACTTGGTTGAGCACCACATTTTTGGCTTCGATGTGATCGAGCAAGCGGCCTGGCGTAGCCACCAACACCTCAACGCCTTTTTTCAGTTCGAGGGTTTGGGGCTTCATGTCCATGCCGCCAAACACCACGGCGCTGCGCAGGTTGGTGTGCACAGCGTATTGTTTGATTTGCTGAGCCACTTGGTCGGCCAGCTCGCGGGTGGGCAACAACACCAACGCGCGCACGGGGTGACGTGCAGGCGAGGTGGAACTGTTTTCGTGTTTGAGCAAACGTTGCAGCAATGGCAGCGAAAACGCGGCTGTTTTACCGGTGCCGGTTTGCGCGGCACCCATCACGTCTTGGCCAGTCAGAACCACGGGAATGGCCTGAGCTTGGATGGGGGTCATGGATTCGTAGCCCATTTCGGCTACGGCACGTGCCAGCGCGGGGGCCAGCTGCAAATTAGAAAAAGAGGTCGTCATGTCTGGGCCGTATTGTCGCACTGTGGGCGGCTGCGGGTGGAAACGTGGTTCAAGGCCTTGTTTGGCCTTCGTTTTTGAGCTTGCTCGCCAGTTCGCTCAGCGTTTTGTACACCTCACCCGCTGGGGCACTCCAGCTCTGCACCACGTCTCTCTGCGCCTGCACCACCGCCGTGTCGCCACGGGCGGCGGGACCTGTCAGGGCACGCGCAGGGCCTAGGGTCAGCACGTTGTCGAGCGTGCTTTTGAGCAAGGCCTCGGTCAGCGGGCGCATCAGCTCGGGCGGCACGCCTGCGCTGCGCCATGCATCTTGCGCGATACCTTGCAGCACCACGGTGAAGTTACTGCTGAACACGGCCGCTGCGTGATACAGCGGTTTGTCTGCACTGGCGATCTCGAAGCAGCGCGCGCCAATGGCGGTCAATGCGGGGTTGAGCCATGCCAAGGCGTGCGCATCGCCCTCTAACCCGCAAGGCGTACCTGCAAATTGACGAACGCCTGTCTCGGGGCTGGCGAAGTTGAGCACGGGATGCGCACTGGCCACATGGCAGCCCAAAGCTTGCAAAGGCTGCAGCACGGCAGCGCTTAAGAAACCGCTGTTGTGAAAAACAATGGCATCCGCCAGCTTGCCACCTTGCGCCTCGGCCAAAGCCTGCGCAGCTAAGGGCACTTGGGCATCGGGCACGCTGAGCAGCCACACGTCGGCAGGTCGCATCTGAGCCAACTCAGCCACAGGCATCCCTGCACCGACAAACAAAGCGGCTTGCTCAGCGCTGCTGAAGCTGCGGGAATACAGGTCTTGCACCCGCACTTGGGTGTGCAGATGTAACAAGGCCGCGAGGGTTTGGCCCACGCGGCCACAGCCGATGACGTTGAGAGTGGTCAATCAGGTCTTGGGCAACGTGACGCCCACTTGACCTTGGTACTTGCCGCCGCGGTCTTTGTAGCTGGTTTCGCACACATCGTCTTTGTCGCTCTCGAAGAACAACACTTGGGCACAGCCCTCGCCTGCATAAATCTTGGCGGGCAGTGGGGTGGTGTTGGAGAACTCCAAGGTCACATAGCCTTCCCATTCAGGCTCAAACGGGGTGACGTTGACGATGATGCCGCAACGCGCATAGGTGCTCTTGCCCAAACACACGGTCAGCACGTTGCGCGGAATACGGAAATACTCCATCGTGCGAGCCAGTGCAAAACTGTTGGGCGGGATGATGCAGACATCCGACTCGATGTCCACAAAACTCTTGGGATCAAAGTTCTTCGGGTCTACCACCGTGCTGTAGATGTTGGTGAACACCTTGAACTCAGGCGCACAACGGATGTCGTAGCCGTAGCTGCTGGTGCCATAGCTGACGATTTTTTCGCCCGCTGCATTTTGGCGAATTTGGCCTGGCTCGAAGGGTTCGATCATGCCGTGCTCTTGGGCCATGCGGCGGATCCATTTGTCGCTCTTGATACTCATCGTTCAACCTTTGATTAGGGCTTGTATTTTAGGCGCACCGCTGTTGGCCTCGGCCGTGGGTCAGTCTTGATCCGCGAACTTTTGAAAAGTTTGCTTGAGCGCGTGCAGCCATTGGTTCTTTTGGGCTTCGGGCACAAAGCTCGCCTCAAAGCTGTTGCTGGCTAGCACATAGGCTTGCTGCGCGGTCAGGCCTGTGGCCGCAAAGGTTTGCAAAAAGTTCTCGTTCATGTAGCCACCAAAGTAGGCGGGGTCGTCCGAATTGATGGTCACGCACAAACCAGCGTCTAGCAACTGGCCAATGTTGTGGTCTTTCAAGTCGGGGAACACACACAGCTTTTGGTTGGACAACGGGCACACCGTCAACGGTGTGCGGTCTTTGGCCAAGCGAGCCATGAGCGCGTCATCATGCACCGCCTGCACGCCGTGGTCGATGCGTTCAACGTGCAGCACATCCAACGCGCTCCACATGTAAGCGGGCGGGCCTTCCTCACCTGCGTGGGCCACCAAGTGCAGGCCATGGGCGTGCGCCAAGGCAAACACTTTTTGAAATTTTTCGGGTGGGTGGCCGACTTCGCTGGAGTCCAAGCCCACGCCAATGAACTTGTCTTTGAATTGCAGCGCTTCGTTGAAGGTATGCAGAGCAGCCTCTTCGCTCAAGTGGCGCAAGAAGCACAAGATGAGCTGCGCGCTCACGCCCAGCTCGGCTTGCGCATCCACGCACGCACGGTGCAAACCATGGATGACCGTCGCCATAGACACGCCACGCTCGGTATGGGTTTGGGGATCAAAGAAGATTTCCGCATGCACCACATGGTCAGCCGCGGCGCGCCGCAAATAGGCCCAAGCCATATCGTAAAAATCTTGCTCGTGCAGCAACACGCTGGCACCGGCGTAGTAAATGTCGAGGAAGCTTTGCAGGTTGGTGAAGGCATAGGCAGCACGCAGCGCCTCCACATTCGCATAAGGCAGCGTCACGCCATTACGCTCGGCCAACGCGAAGATGAGTTCGGGCTCTAACGAACCTTCAATATGAATGTGCAGCTCGGCCTTGGGCATCTCGCACAAGAGCTGGGGCAAACGGTGTGGGGCAACTGAGTGAACTTGGTACATGCATGTCTCCTACGGTGTACACATGCTACTGAAATTTCGGCGACCCAACTTGCGGTCACTGCACAAGAAAAAGCCTCAATTGCGCGCAGCCCATCGTTGAGAGAGTAAGCCACCAATGGCCAGCTGTAACGGGTGGTAAAGCATGATCGGAATCAAAATTAAACCTAAGGCTGGATGTGCACCAAAAATCAAGTGCGCCATAGGGATGCCTGAGGCCAGCGTTTTCTTTGAACCGCACAACACCGCCGCAATACGGTCTTCATCTGAGAGGTGCAAGAGACGCGCCGAAAGTTTAGTGAAGTGGTAAACCAAAAAGAACAACAAGCCACAAATGACCAGCGTTTGAATCAATACACTGCCGCCGTATTGGGTCCAAATACCTTGCTGGACTGAATCGCTGAACGAGGTGTACACCAAGGTCAAAATGGTCAATCGGTCCACGATTTGAATTTGGCCCTTGTGACGCGCCGCCCAAACAGTTAGCCAGGGTCGTGTCAACTGGCCCGCCACTAATGGCAAAACCACCCAGATCAACAAATCAACCACGACCGGCCACACATCCAAAGGCTGACCTTCGTGCCCCATGGCCCAAGCCATCCACAGAGGCGTGAGCACGACGCCAATCAGCGCAGACAAGGTGGCGTTGAACAAGGCGACAGGCACATTTCCCCTCGCTGCCACCGTCAATGCCACAGAAGATGAAACCGTGGAAGGCAGCGCGCACAAATAAAAGTAGCCCAAGAGCATGTCCGGCGACATCCAGTTTTTGCCGATTTGCATAAGCCCCAAGCCTAAGAGCGGGAACACCAAAAAAGTGCTGAGCTGAATCAGCAAGTGCACACGCCACCGACTCGCGCCTTGGCGCAATGACATCATGGAAAGACTGAGGCCATTGAGATAGAAAACCAAGGCAATGCCCAATTTATTGAGTACCTCAGGATGAAGAAACCCGCCATGCGAACCGGGCTGCGGAAAGACAAAGGCCAGCAGAACTGCTGCGATCATGCCTTTCAAAAACCAGTCAAATTTCATGCGCGTTACCAAGCACAAACGCAGCCGTCACTGCGTGGATCTTCCCCACCTTCGATCCAACCACTCGGGTGCAAAACCAAAGCGCCCGCATGGCCCATGCGTTCATCAAAGTCAGACACGACTTCCACAGGATGTCCCAAGGCTTTCAAGCCTTCCACCACGTCTGCTGAATAGCGCGATTCAACTTTTAAGGAGGTGCTTTGCTCAGCCCATGTGCGGCCTAGCAGCCAGCGTGGCGCAGCCACCGCAGAGCGCACGTTATGCCCACCCCAAACATAGCGAGAGAACACCGCCGCCTGTGTCTGCGGCTGCCCCTCCCCTCCCATGGTGCCGTAGACCAACAAACGCCCATCGTCCAATTTGGCCATGGCTGGGTTGAGCGTATGAAACGGCTTGCGACCTGGCTCCAAACTGCGTAACTTTCCGGGCTTTAAATCAAAAGAACAACCACGGTTTTGCCACCAAAAGCCACTCTCGGGCAAGACCACGCCACTGCCAAATTCAAAGTAAATACTTTGAATCATGCTCACCGCACGTCCTTGATCGTCCACGACACCCATCCACGTGGTGTCACCATCCGAGTTGGGGGCTGGCCACGGGCTGGCCTTATCCATCGGTACAGCATCTGCAAGTCGATTCACCACGTCTTGCGTCAGCAACGTGGCTGGATCTACCGCCATGTGCGATGGGTCTGTCACGAAACGGTCGCGCACGATAAACGCCTGCTTCGTTGCCTCCACCAACGCGTGGATGCCTTCTATGTTGTCGGGGTTCCAGCCTTGCTGACGAATGCGGTCATACACCCCCAAGATGAGTAAAGATGCCAAGCCTTGCGTGGGCGGCGCCATGTTGTAGACGGTCGCGTCGGATAACTTGAACGACAACGGTTCTTTGACCACAGCTTGGTGGTTGGCCAAATCTTGTGCCGTGATGGGACTGCCCACTGCGGCCAAATCGCGTGCAATTTGTTGCGCCAACTCGCCTCGGTAAAAATCGTCAGCACCGGCTTGGGCCAGTTGCGTCAATGTGGCAGCCAAGGTGGGAAATGCATGGTGATCGCCATAGCGTGGTACTTGGCTTTGCGCGTTCAAAAATGCATTCGAAAATCCGGGTTGGTGTTGCAACTCGGCCAGCTTGGCTCGCGTGTTCGCCTCTTGGCTGTGTGTGACCGGAAAACCTTCACGCGCGTAATAAATGGCACTTTCCAGCAACCGTGCAAAAGGCAATTTGCCACCCCAATTCGCTTGGCTGTAGGCATAGGCTGCGCCCCAACCCGAGATGGTGCCAGCCACCGTATTGGCCGCCAACGGACCTCGCCATGGAATGGTGGCCATGTCGCCATACAAAGCACGGGTCACATTCGCACCTGCTGCACCACAAGCATCAATGGATTGCATCCCTTGGCCGGGTGCGTGCATCAGCCAAAAGCCATCGCCACCAATGCCGGTCATGTGGGGGTAGACCACCGCCAATGTGGCAGCCACGGCAATGGTGGCCTCAATGGCATTGCCGCCCTCGCGCAAAATGTCCAAGCCCGCTTGTGAGGCCAACGAATGGGGGGCGACCACAGCGCCACGGCGTCCAAGAATAGGGTTCATCAAGTGCTCCAAGAAGGTGACACGTGCGCTGCAGCGCTACGTGCGGATAAAAGATGGCCGCGCATTTCGCGGTAACAAGTCACCACATCGCGAGCCATCAAGGCTTCGACGATGACGGCGTGTTCTTCATAAGAAGCCGACATGCGTGCCAAGTTACGAAACTGTGTGCGTCTAAAGGTTGAAATCTTATGGCGCAAACCAGAGACGATTTCAATCAACACCGGATTGTGGCAACCTTGAATGATGACGGAGTGGAGGTCACGGTTGATGGTGTCGTAGGCGTCGGCATCTTGGTTCTGAATGGCGACGCGACTCTGCGCATGCAACTCACACAAACGCTGACGCTCAGTCTGCGTCATACGCAACGCGGCATGGCGAGCGCACGTCGCTTCAAGCTCACCGATGACTTCGAACATTTGGTCCAGCTGCACAGGCGTCATCTCTGCCACAACCGATCCGCGATTGGGGCGATACGCGACCAAGCCCGTGATCGCCAACTGCTTTAAGGCTTCACGCACTGGTGTGCGTGACACTTGAAAGCGTGTTGCCAAGTTGGTTTCATCCAAGCGTTCGCCAGGTAGAAAAACGCCCATGGCGATGTCATCCGCAATTTTTCGGCAGACCTCATCGGCCAAGCCGCCTCGGCTACGCGACACCACAGAGGTGCTGGCTGAAGTCATCGTGTCACCTGCGGCATAGCGACAGGGTGCCAACACGCCAAGGCAGACGAACCTGTCATGACGGTCATCGGCACTTCTGATTGACACTTCGTCGTCGCCTGAACACAACGTGCTGCAAAACTGCAACCGAGTGGCAAATTAGACAAATCAGGCGGTGACCCAGGCACAGCCATCAGGGGTTTTCCTCTGTCTTCAGCGCTCACGGTGGAGGCCAACAAACCTTGGGTATAGGGGTGCATGGGCTGACGAACGACCTGCGCCACCTCACCCATCTCCACAATACGACCGGCGTACATGACCGCAATACGGTCCGCCACCTCGACCGCCGCACCAATGTCATGCGTGACAAAAATAACAGACATGCCTGTTTCTTTTTGTAACTCACGTAAGAGCAACAAAATCTGAATTTGCACGGTGGCATCCAAAGCCGTCGTGGGCTCATCGGCCAGTAACAACCTCGGTTTGCACACCAAAGCCAGCGCAATCATGGCGCGTTGACGCATGCCGCCCGACAACTCATGTGGGTAAGAATCAAAGCGGCGACGCGCTTGCGGAATTTGCACACGCTCCAACATGTGCAGGGCTTGGTGTTGCGCTGTCTTCGCATCCACCCCTTCGTGGGCTTGAATCGCTTCAACCATTTGTTGACCAATGGTGTAAACGGGATCAAACGCCAATCCGGGCTCTTGAAACACCATCGAGGCAACCCCGCCTCTGTATTGATCAAGCGCTCGTCCTTGCAAAGAAAGCACATCGTGACCTGCCACTTGAATGGCACCGCCAACCTGCGTCGTGCGCTCTGGATGCAAGCGCAACAAGGTGCGCAAAGTCACACTTTTGCCAGAACCCGATTCACCGAGCAAACCCAACACCTCCCCTTGCGCCAAATCAAAACTCACTTGGTTCAAGGCCTTGGCTTTGCGGTGGCCGGTGAATTGAACCGTCACGTCTTTGAGGGAAACCAAAGGATTGGTCATGCCTGAACCCCTTCACCGGTGTAACCGGACTGTGCGTCATTCATGTGGCAAGCCACGATGTGTTCGCTATTGCCTTTGACCTCTATCAATGCTGGCGTGCTTGAGGCACAAACGGCTTGGGCAAAGGTGCAACGGTCACGAAATCGGCAACCACTGGGCGGATTGATGGGGTTGGGCGGATCACCCGTCAAAGGCGATTTCTGCGTGCGGTGGCTAGGGTCCATGGACGGCACTGCCGACAACAAGGCGCGCGTGTATGGGTGCGCGGCTTCGCTGTAGATCAGCTCAACAGGACCGCGTTCGACCACTTGCCCGAGGTACATCACCATCACTTCGTCGCTGATGTAGTGCACCACATGCAAATCGTGCGAAATGAACAGGTACGTCAACTGGCGCTCGGCTTTGAGTTCTTGCAACAGATTCAACACCTGAGCCTGCACCGATTTATCGAGCGCAGCCACCGCCTCATCCAAAATCACCAGGCGTGGATGAAAGGCCAAAGCGCGCGCAATATTCACGCGCTGGCGTTGACCACCGGACAGTTCATGCGGATAGCGAGAGGCGAACTGATCGGGCTCCAGACCTACACGGGCGAGCAGCGCACGGGCTTCTTGCATTGCAGTTTCTGCATCCATGCCGTGCACCTGTGGCCCATAAGCAATGGTCTCCACAATGGTCAACCGTGGGTTGAGCGAGGCAAATGAATCTTGAAACACCATTTGTAAATTTCGGCGAAATTCTTTCAGGGCAATGCCACCGTACTCGGCCACCCCGTCCCCATCAAACACCATGCTGCCGCTGTCAGGCGGCATGAGCCGTGCGATGAGTCGTGCAGTCGTGGACTTGCCGCAACCCGACTCCCCCACGATGCCCAAGGTTTTACCTTTGGCCACCGAGAAGCTCACGCCGTCCACCGCGTGGACAAATTTCTTTTCCCGCTCGAACAAGCCTGTGCGCACTGGAAAGTGTTTTTTCAAATCTTGCACCACCAGCAAAGGCTGAGCGGGGCCACCGCGATCTTGCACATCAAGAACAGAAGAATTTGTCATCGGCGAATGTCCATGGCAGAGCGAACCCCATCCGCCAACAAATTGAAGGCGATGGAGGTGATAAAAATAAAAGCGCCAGGCAAAGCAGCAATCCATGGGTTGTTGTAAATCGCAGAGCGCAAGGTGTTGAGCATCAAGCCCCACTCGGGCTCAGGTGGCTTCACGCCAAGTCCCAAGAATGACAAGCCTGATGCCAAGATCATGCTCACGCTTAACAAGCCCGTGGCATAGACAAAAACAGGTCCCAACACATTACCCAAGACATGCACGCGAATGATGGAGAACGAACTCGCGCCACTCATGCGTGCGGCCTCGATGTAATCGAGCTTGCGCACTTGTGTGGTCACGCTTTCAGCCACACGCACCACCTGCGGCACAAACACCAAGGTCAAGGCAATCAAGCTGTTGCTCATGCCAGGGCCTAAAGCTCCGGAAATGGCAACAGCCAACAACACAGACGGAAACGCGTAAAACACATCCAGCACACGCATGATGACCATGTTCACGCGCCCACCCACATACCCTGCAAACAAACCAATGCTGGTGCCCAAAAAGAATGCTGCGAACACAGGAACCACGCCCATCAACAGCGACAAGCGACCGCCATACATCAGGCGCGTCACCATGTCGCGACCCAGTTCATCGGTGCCAAGCCAATAACCTGGGCTACCAATCGGTAACAGGCGTTTGAGCATGCTGGCCTTGAACGGATCAGCGGGCGCCAACCAAGGCGCAAACACCGCAGCACAGACGATGAGTAACAGCACCACCGCGCTCGCCATCGCCACTGGTTCTTGGCGCAACTGACGCGCCACGACATGCCAATAGCTGCGACTAGGAATAGAAGAATTAGATGGATTCATGTCGCGCTCTCAACCACGGCCCATGCGTGGGTCAATCAGTGGCTGCAAGATATCCACCAATAAATTCAACACCACAAAGAACATACACAACACCAGCAACGTGCCCTGTAACAAAGGGATGTCACGTTGAAAAATAGCGGTATTCAACAAGAAACCTGTCCCGGGCCAAGCAAACACGGTCTCCACCAAGATTGAGCCGCCCATGAGGTAGCCGACTTGCAATCCAGCAACAGCGAGCACGGTGGGTGCCGTGTTTTTGGCCACATGACGGAACACCGCCATGCCACTCAAGCCGCGTGCACGCAAGGCCACCACAAACTCTTGCTCCAACATATCGGCAACCAAAGCGCGCACTGTGCGGGTAATGATGCCCATGGGAATCACCGACAAGGTCACAGCGGGTAACACCAAGTAACGCATGTGGTCCCAGTCCCACGACCAATCGGTAGAACCACCCGGCCCTGCACCCATGGCAGGAAACCAACCCAACCACGTTGAAAAAATAATCGTCAACACCAAACCCAACCAGTAGTGGGGAATGCTCACCCCCACCACCGACAAGGCTGTGGCAGCGCGGTCCACACCGCTGCCGTGTTTGTATCCAGCAAGCGCCCCAAGTACGCACCCGACCAACACACCCAAGCCAGAGGCAATGCCTGCCAACAGCAAGGTGTTGCCAACCGCGCCAAACACTTCGGTCACCACAGCACGGCCTGATGCAATGGAGGTGCCCAAATCCCCCTGCACTGCGCGCCACAACCAGAGGCCGTATTGCACAGGCACAGGACGGTCTAAACCATAGGCGCTTCTCAAGGCTTCGATCACGTCAGCTGGTGCATCGGCGGGTGCGATGGCATTGAGCGGATCGCCCGGTGCCAGATACACCAACATGAAAGAAACCACAGTGACGCTGAGTGCGATGGGTAATGCGTACAAAAGACGCTTGAAGATATAGGTCAGCATTTATTTCATGCGAATGGTGGTGAGGTCTTGGAACCAGTGTTGTGCTTGCACAAACTCTTGCACCTTCGGCGACATGGCATGTGGATTCACGTCATGCACGACCCACAACATGAGCGCATCGTCCACCATCTTTTCGTGGATTTCAGCGAGCAACTTGTCTTGAATTTTTGTATCGAAATTCTTGCGAATCGTGTCAATCGCACCATCCACTTTGGGGTTGTTGTAGCCACCCCAGTTCACACCGTTAGGTGCAACGTAGCGACTGTCCACAAAGCGGGTGATGGCGTAGAACGGATCAGCTGTCACGTAGCCCAAGTTGATGGCAGAAATACCCTTGCCAGCATTCATCTCAGCCTTGGCACCACTGCGCCAGTGCAGGTACAAGTTCTCCAGCTCGACCACTTCAAACTCCAATTGAATGCCCACTTCAGCCAAACTTTGTTGGATGAATTCATTCATGGGCAAGGACAACATTTGGCCCGTACCGCCTTGGGCGATGATGACTTTTGCTTTGAGTGGTTTGGCAGGGCTATAGCCTGCTTGCGCCATCAAAGCCTTGGCTGCCTTCACGTCGTAGGTAATATTGAACGCAGGCTTACCAAACCAAGGGCTGGTTTTATCGAGTTGGCCTTTGGCAGGCGTCGCCAAGCCATTGAGCAACTTCACAATCGCATCACGGTCAATGGCCAAGTTAGCGGCCTTGCGAACGCGAATGTCGGCCCAAGGCGAACCGGGTTGAGTCGAGAAGTGATACGGCCACACATGAGGCGTGACGTTTTGCACCAACTTAAAGCCAGCGCTTTTGAGTTGTGGCAACACATCCGGTGGTGGCGTTTCAATGATGTCAACTTGCCCATTGAGCAGCGCGTTGGCACGGGTCATGGCATCTGGGATGGGCATCAAGATAATGCGGTCTGTCTTGGCCATGCGGGTCTTGTCCCAATAGGCTGCGTTCTTGATCAATTCAGCGCGTTCGCGTGGCACCAATTTATCGAGCTTAAAAGGACCTGTGCCTGAGGGTTGGGCTGCGATCTTGCTCCAGTCGTGCCCTAGCTTTTCCCACTGAGCAGGACTTGAAATTAAGAACCAAGGTAGTTGGTAGGGAAAGAGTGCATCCACATCCTTGGTGGTGATCTCCACGGTGTAGTCATCAACCACGCGGTAGGACGCAATCGACGGAATGCGTGAGCGCACTTGGGCACTTTGCTTGGCATCGTATTGAGGCGATTTATCCGAAAGCACTTTGTCTAAGTTCCACACCACGGCATCTGCCTTGAGTTCGGAACCATCATGAAACTTAACGCCTTTACGCAGGGTGAACAACCATTTTTTGTTGTCCTTGGCATCGACCTTCCAACCACTTGCCAAACCTGGAACCAACTTACCAGGACGCGTGCCAATGTTCGCCTCCCAAGCCACAAGTGGGTCATAAAGGGTGTGGCCTGTGAATTGGTAAGCACCGGCCCCACGGTCAGGTTGGCCAGTAGTCAACGGGATGTCCGCCATAGAGATGCCGTAACGCGCCACGGTCTCGGCTTGCAAGCCAGAGTTCAGCAGCATGGCAATAGGCAACGCGACCAGCCATCGTGGAAGTTGCTTGCAAACAGATTTCATGAAATGCTCCAAAGTGAAAAGAACATCTCATCGATTGCATACAACGTGCCAATTTATAAATTTTTGGCTTGTTTTTTATAGTCCTATGTTTTCAATACATTTTTAAAGAATTGCATTTTCAAACGATCAAAATTTTGAACAATAGTCACGATTGATTGCTTTGAAATTGCATGCAAGCGCACCATAAGTGCTCATCAATTCACTATCTGCACACAAGTTGTGTGCACGAAAGCACATGCTGAAATCAATGCGCCGAACGAATCATGTTGCGCACCACCGGATAAATTTGTGCATCCCAACGTTTGCCGTTGAACACTCCGTAGTGACCCACGCCCGATTGCAAATGGTGCGTCTTGCGATACGCAGGCAACATGCTGCACAGGTCTTGTGCTGCCAAAGTTTGGCCCATGCCGCAAATATCATCACGCTCGCCTTCCACCGTCAACAGGAAAGTTTTGCGAATCGCTTGCAGGTTCAAGGGGCGACCGCGGTAGGTCATCGTGCCTGTGGGCAGCGCGTGATCTTGAAACACTTGCTTCACCGTCTCTAAATAGAACGGGCCAGACAAATCCATGATGGCGAAATACTCTTGGTAGAAATCACGAATCACATCGGCTTTCTCATCATCCCCATTCACGCGGTGTTCATAGAGTGATTTGAACGACTGACGGTGACGGTCGATGTTCATGTTCAAAAACGCCATCAGTTGCATGAAGCCCGGATACACACGTCGGCCCACACCTTTGAAGTGCAGGGGCACCATGCCAATCAATTTCGATTCAAACCAATCTATCGGTTTGCTCATGGCCAGCTCGTTGACTTGCGTGGGATTCACGCGCGTGTCGATCGGGCCAGCCATCAAGGTCAGAGAAGCGGGCTGGCAATCGCTGCGGTCTTCAGCCAGCACAGCGGTCGCAGCCAAGCACGCCACCGTGGGCTGACACACGCCCATCAAATGCGAATTGGGCCCGAGGTGCTGCATAAACCAAATGATGTGCTCGACATATTCATCCAAGCCAAATTCACCCTCGCTCATCGGAATGTCACGGATGTTGCGCCAGTCCGTCACATACACCTCGTGGTCTTGCACCAAGGTCTGCACCGTGCCACGTAGCAAGGTGGCGAAGTGGCCCGACATGGGCGCCACCAGCAAGAGCTTGGGCAAGTCTTTCGCATCTTCGCGGCAAAAGCGCACGAGGTCGCAAAACGGCGTTCTGAATGACGTGCTCTCGTGCACAGGCACACGCTTGCCTTGCGCATTCATCACCGCCGCGATGTTGAACGACGGACGCGTGTGTGTGAACCCCAGCAACGCCACCTGCTCGTAATAGGCAGCCATGCGCTGCAAAGGCGTGATGCGTGTGCCATCAAACCAATTCAGGCTGATCTCGCGCGCATGCTCTGCGAACTTGCGAATGGGGTCAGAAACATCTGCCACCACTTGGTAGTTGCGATAAATCATCGTGTCGTCTCCACGCCTTACAGCGTTGTGTTGATGCCATTGCAGGTGCAAGACGCGTGCCAAACGATGGCATATCTCTTGCAACGTGAGAAACATCACAACACCGACAAGCGAAGGCAACCATGGCCCAAACCACGCTCACACTCAGCAGCAAGAACTACTCTTCCTGGTCATTGCGAGGCTGGCTGATGGTCAAGCTCTCAGGCGTTTCCTTCTCTGAAGTGCCCGTGGCCACTGACAACGTGGACGCTCGCGCAGAGTTGCTACTGCTCTCCCCCTCCATCCTCGTGCCCTGCCTCAACCATGGCGATGCGCGCGTGTGGGACACGCTGGCCATTGGCGAATACCTGAACGAAATCGCACCAAAAGCACACCTGCTTCCCACCAATGCGGTGCAGCGTGCACATTGCCGATCCATTTGTGGCGAGATGCATTCGGGCTTTTCAGCGCTGCGAGCGTCGCTGCCCATGAACATCAAAGCCAAGTTCAGCAAGTTCAAAGTGTGGTCAAAAGCCCAGCTCGACATTGACCGCGTGCTCTTCATCTGGCGCGATTGCTTGAGCACTTACAAAGGTCCTTACCTATTTGGCAAGCAGCCCACGCTGGCAGATTGCATGTTTGCACCGGTGGTGACGCGCTTCATCACCTATGGCATAGCGCTCGACCCCGTGTGCGCAGCCTATTGCCAAACGATTTTGTCGATGCCCGAGATGAAGGAGTGGATGGCAGCCGCAACTGCAGAGCCTGATGACATTGAAGAACTTGAAGTGGAGTTTTAACCATGAGTACCGCCGTATCCAACACCATCGCCTACGAGAGTCACACCGACTTCTCGCACGTCAAACCTGAAGACACGCAGTTCTTGCCCGGTGGCCTGCGCGACTTCTTTTTGTACCGCGACTTGGGCGTCGCCAAAGCCACCCGTGGCAAGGTCATTGCGCACATCGCCAAAGCCAACATGCCCCCCGACAACGGCACAGGCTGGCACTACCATGTGGCCGAATTTCAAATCGTCATCATGCTCAAAGGCTGGGCACGCTTCATGTACGGCGACACACCCACATTGGTGTCTGCGGGAGACTGCGTGCACCAGCGCCCCGGCATCATTCATTACCTGTTCGACTACTCGCCTGACATGGAGTATTTGGAAATCGTGGGGCCTGCAGACTTTGAATCCATCGCAGTGGACGGGCCTTGCGAAGTGCCACACGTCACGCCTTGGGTAAAGTAACTTTTTAATTTCGTTGAGGTATAAAAAAGACCACCCGAAGGTGGTCTTTTTGTTGGGATCACACTTGATTAGAAGTGGTATTCAGCTTTGACGAATGGAGTCTTGGCGAATGCACCGGGACCACCAGTACCTGCGTTTGTGTGGTCATTACCAAACTTGTTTTTCCAGTATTCGTAACCTGCACCAAGTTTAAATGTATTTTTGGCCGCGCCAACTGGAGCACTGACGTCATACATCAACGCAGCATTGATGTGAGTCTCTGTAACTGTATCGTTATTAAATTCGTCTTTACCCTTTGAAGCGATTACATCTGCCCAACCTTCAAAACTCAGGTTATTGATGCCAGCAGGAACGCCCCATGCAAAGCTCAAATCAGCATGGTTTTTGTAGTGGTAACGTGAAGGGTGACCAACTGGAGCGTTGCTCTCATCCAAAACCAACAAACTGATATCAAAGA
>CANCCJ010000020.1 GCA_947374535.1 Comamonadaceae bacterium
AAATGGAACATGGTGGTGTCGGGAAACGTCCAAGCTAGCCCCAAAGAGCCGCCTGTCAACACCACCAGCCCCACTACGCCCCAGAACGACCGCATCGGCAAGGCGATGACTTCAGTCGTTGGGGATGCCTCTGACACAGAGGCTGTAGCGGGAAGATGCATCAAGGCTGTTTTATTTAGCCAATGACTTCCAAGTCTCAATCACGCTGTCTGGGTTGAGCGAAATAGAGCTGATGCCTTCGTCTGCCAACCAGTGCGCAAAGTCAGGATGGTCGCTAGGGCCTTGACCGCAAATGCCAACGTACTTGCCTTGCGCCAAGCATGCCGCGATCGCCTTGCTCAGCAAGGCTTTCACAGCGGGGTCGCGCTCGTCAAAGTCAGCAGCCAACAACTCCAAGCCGGAGTCGCGGTCCAGACCCAAGGTGAGTTGGGTCAGGTCGTTCGAACCGATAGAGAAGCCATCAAAGAACTTCAAGAAGTCGTCAGCGAGGATGGCGTTGCTAGGCACTTCGCACATCATGATGACCTTGAGGTCGTTCTCACCGCGCTTCAAACCGTGCTCGGCCAACAAGTTGGTCACGCGTTCGGCTTGGCCCAAAGTGCGCACGAAAGGCACCATGACTTGCACGTTGGTCAGACCCATGTCAGTGCGCACACGACGCATGGCTTCGCACTCCATCGCAAAGGCTTCACCGAAGTCTTCGCTGATGTAACGCGCTGCACCGCGGAAGCCCAGCATTGGGTTTTCTTCTTCTGGTTCGTAGCGGCTGCCACCAATGAGTTTGCGGTATTCGTTGGACTTGAAGTCCGACAGACGCACGATGACTGGCTTTGGCCAGAATGCAGCGGCGATGGTCGCAATACCTTCGGCTACTTTGTCCACATAGAAAGCGCGTGGAGAGGCATGGCCACGGGCCACAGACTCAACCGCCTTCTTCAAATCGGCATCCACATTGGGGTAGTCAAGAATAGCCTTGGGGTGCACACCAATGTTGTTGTTGATGATGAACTCCAAGCGTGCCAAACCCACGCCTTCGTTGGGCAACTGGCAGAAGTCAAACGCCAACTGTGGGTTACCCACGTTCATCATGATTTTGGTTTTGATGCTGGGCATCTCACCGCGTTGTACTTCGGTGACTTCGGTTTCAAGCAATCCGTCGTAAATCATGCCGGTGTCGCCTTCAGAGCAGCTCACGGTCACCAACGTGCCGTCTTTCAAGCGCTCTGTCGCATCACCGCAACCGACCACCGCAGGAATACCCAACTCACGAGCAATGATCGCGGCGTGGCAGGTACGACCACCACGGTTGGTGACGATGGCGCTGGCACGCTTCATCACGGGTTCCCAATTGGGATCGGTCATGTCGGTCACCAACACATCGCCAGGCTGAACCATGTCCATTTCGCTGATGTTGTGCACCAAGCGCACAGGGCCCGTACCAATCTTTTGGCCAATCGCGCGGCCTTCGGCCAACACGGTGCTGTGACCTTTGAGCTTGTAGCGGAATTCAGATTGGCCTTTGGCTTGGCTCTTCACGGTCTCTGGACGCGCTTGCAGGATATACAGGAGGCCGTCCGTGCCATCTTTGCCCCATTCAATGTCCATCGGGCGGCCGTAATGGGCTTCAATCACCATGGCGTAGTGCGCCAATTGCTCAACGTCTGCATCGGTCAACGAGTAGCGGTTACGCAATTCAGTGGGCACGTCAGTGGTCTTGACCAATTTGCCGGTGGCTTTTTTCTCTTCTGCCGTAGAGAACTCCATTTGCAACAACTTGGAGCCCAAGTTGCGGCGAATCACGGCGCGTTTGCCCGCCTTCAAAGTAGGCTTGTGCACGTAGAACTCGTCTGGGTTCACAGCGCCTTGCACCACGGTCTCGCCGAGGCCGTAGCTTGAGGTGATGAACACCACGTCTTCAAAGCCTGATTCGGTGTCGATGGTGAACATCACACCGGCTGCGCCCAAGTCAGAGCGCACCATGCGTTGCACGCCAGCAGACAAAGCCACATCGGCATGGGCAAAGCCCTTGTGCACGCGGTAGCTGATGGCGCGGTCGTTGTACAGCGAAGCAAACACTTCCTTCATTTTGTGCAGCACTTCGTCAATGCCATGCACATTCAAAAAGGTTTCTTGCTGGCCTGCAAAGGAGGCGTCTGGCAAATCTTCGGCTGTAGCCGATGAACGCACAGCGAATGTGGCGGCAGCATTGCCGGCAGACAAAATCGCAAATTCATCCGCAATGGCTTTTTGCAAATCGGCGGGGAAAGGCTGAGCTTCCACCATGGCGCGAATTTCGGCGCCAACTTCGGCCAAAGCACGCACGTCTTCGGTGTCGAGCTGGTCCAAACGGGCATTGATTTTGTCGGCCAGACCGTCATGGGCCAGGAATTCGCGGAAGGCATGAGCCGTCGTGGCAAAGCCAGTCGGCACGCGAACACCGGTGGGCAATTGCGAAATCATTTCGCCGAGGCTGGCGTTTTTACCGCCCACCGATTCGACGTCAGTCATTCGAAGTTTTTCAAAAGGAACCACCAAGGCGGTTGTGCTGAAAAGTGCAGTCATAGACAAGCTCCAAAAGTTAAAACGGGTGCGGCCATACAGCGCGGCGACTTATGTGTTTTTTGAATGGGTCGCAAAGTCTGCGTGGCGAAATTCGGATAATGGAGCATTGTAGGTGGCCGATCAGGCCCCCCCCCCGCCCAACCATGCGGCACCTCTTGAAAGTTTTTCATGCCCAATCCCACCGTTTTCTTTGTGTCCGACGGCACTGGCATCACTGCAGAAACCTTTGGTAACGCCATCTTGGCGCAGTTCGAAGTCAAATTTCGTCACATCCGGATTCCGTTTGTGGACTCGGTGGACAAGGCACATCAAGCCGTACGCCAGATCAACCACACGGGCGAGGTGGAGGGGCGCAAACCGATCGTGTTCACCACGTTGGTGAATATGGAGGTTCTGAACGTCATCTTGGACGGCTGCAAAGGCAAAACCATGCTCATGGACATGTTTGGCACCTTCGTGAACCCGCTCGAACAAGAGCTGGGCATCAAGTCCAATCACCGCGTGGGCCGCTTTTCGGATCCAAGCAAAAGCAAGGAATACCACGACCGCATCGAAGCCATCAACTTCAGTTTGGCGCATGACGATGGCCAACTCAACCGCGATTTGGAATCATCTGACGTCATCTTGGTCGGTGTAAGCCGCAGCGGTAAAACGCCAACGAGCCTGTACTTGGCCATGCAGCATGGCCTGAAAGCGTCGAACTACCCGCTCATTCCCGAAGACTTTGAACGTCGACAGTTGCCCCCTGCCCTGTTGCCGCACAAAAAGAAAATCTTTGGCTTGACCATTCAGCCCGAGCGCTTGAGCGAAATTCGCAATGAACGCCGACCCAACTCCAAATACGCCAGCTTGCCCAACTGTCGTCACGAGGTGGCCGAAGCAGAAGCCATGATGCGACGCGGCGGCATCCGTTGGCTGTCCACCACCAACAAAAGCATCGAAGAAATTGCCACCACCATCCTGCAAGAAATTAGCCCTGAACGGTTGATTTACTAAAACGCTACGCCAACGAAAAAGCCAAGCAGTTGAATTCAACTGCTTGGCTTTTGTTTGAAACCGCGGTGGCTTATAGGCCGATGGCTGCGATGCCGGCCTTGGCAATTTGGGCGTCTTCGTTAGACTTCACACCGCTCACACCCACAGCACCGATGCATTGACCGTCTTTAATGATCGGTACGCCGCCTTCGAGCATGCCTTTGACCTCTGGGGCCGTCACAAACGACACGCGGCCGCCGTTGATGACATCTTCGTAAACCTTGCTTTCACGGCGTCCCAGCGCAGCAGTGTGCGCTTTGGCTGGGGCGATGTGCGAGGAAATAGCAGGAGCGCCATCCAAACGGTGCAGGTTCAACAAGTGGCCACCATCGTCCACGATGGCGATAGTCACCGCCCAGTTGTTTTTCAAAGCTTCCGCTTCCGCAGCGGCGGCAATGGCTTTGATGTCTGCAGATTCGAGAAAGTGTTTGGTTTTCATGAGAAAGAAGTTTGTTGAATGGGAAAACCCCAAGCATACCGACTCTGAATCACGCACTGCCCCACTCAAACGCAAAAGAAACCTCAATAAAAGTAAGCGATGAGCCGGCAGCTCTTGAAACCTTTAGAATGCACATCATCTGAATCATCAGGTTTTATCTGGAGAAGCTAAACATGAATGACAACTTTCAAACCGTCGATTACTTCGTTTTACCAACGGCTGAACGCAATCGCGTGGTGCGCAACACCTATTGGTTGCTCGCCATCAGCATGCTGCCCACCGTTTTAGGTGCTTGGGTTGGTGTGTCTACTGGTATCGGTCACGCTTTTTCTGGCGTCATGGGCATGATTTTGATGATGGCTGGTGCTTTCGGCTTCATCTACGCCATTGAGCGCACCAAAGAAAGTGCCACTGGTGTTTACGTGCTCTTGGGTTTCACCTTCTTCATGGGCCTGATGCTCTCGCGCATGATTGCGATGGTCTTGGGCTTCAAGAACGGCTCAGAATTAGTCATGACTGCCTTTGCAGGCACCGCAGGCGTGTTTTTTGTGATGGCCAGCTTGGCCACCGTCATCAAGCGCGACTTGTCTGGCATGGCCAAATGGCTCATGGTCGGCGTCGTCGTTTTGATGGTCGGCAGCATCATCAACATCTTTGTCGGCTCCTCAGCCGGGATGATGGTGATCTCCATGTTGTCCATGGCCATCTTCAGCGCCTTCATGCTGTACGACTTGAAGCAAGTGATGGACGGCGGCGAAACCAACTACATCAGCGCCACGCTGACCTTGTACTTAGACCTCATCAACGTGTTCCAAAGCTTGTTGGCTTTGTTGGGCATCTTTGGTGGCGAACGCGAATAAGCGGTTTTTACAAGCCCATGAAAAAGGGACCGCGAGGTCCCTTTTTTACGTTTATAAACTGCGATTTTTATGTCAAGTCAAACACGGCCATGCTTTCAATGTGCGCCGTGTGTGGAAACATATTGACCGCGCCGGCGAACGAGAGTCGATATCCCGCTGAGCTGACCAAGACACCCGCGTCGCGTGCCAAGGTGGCAGGGCCACAGCTCACATACACAATGCGCTTAGGCGGCGTCCACCCTTGGCGCAACTCGGGCTGCTGATGCATTTCTGCCAACGCTTGCACCAATGAAAAGGCACCCTCACGCGGGGGATCCACCAACCACTTGTCAGCAGAGCCGTCTTGGCGCAGCAATTCAGGCGTCATTTCAAACAGGTTGCGAGCTACAAATTGGGTAGGCGCCAAAGGCTTGTCGCGGTTGGCTTGGTTGAACACATAGTTCTCGCCAGAGCGCGCCACCAAAGCCTCGCTGCCTTCAATGCCCAACACCTCGCGGGCGAGCGTGGCCAATGGCAGCGTGAAGTTACCCAAACCACAGAACCAGTCAATCACACGCTCATTCGGTTGAACATCGAGTAAACGCAAAGCACGGGTCACCAGCACACGGTTGATGTGAGGATTGACCTGTGTGAAGTCAGTGGGCTTGAACGGCATGGTGATGCCAAACTCAGGCAGGGCGTAAGACAACGATTCGCCCAAAGCGCCCTCCATCAAACACACCGTATCTGGGCCTTTAGATTGCAGCCACCACTGCACCTTGTGCTTTTCAGCAAACGTTCGCAAGGCGGCCATATCGCTTTGACTCAAAGGCTCCATATGGCGCAGCACCAAAGCCGTCACATGGTCACCACAAGCCAATTCAATTTGTGGCAAGGTCTCGCGGGCGTCCATACTGCCAATGAGTTTGCGCAGTGGCAAAAGCATGGCATCGACATGCGGTGGCAAAACAGGGCACTGGCGCATGTCAGCCACGTAGCGGCTCTTGCGCTCGTGAAAGCCCACCAGCACCTCACCCTTTTTCACCACATAACGCACCGACAAACGGGCGCGATAGCGGTAGCCCCACGAAGGACCTTGAATGGGGCGCAACATGGTTTCTGGCTTGACCTTACCCAAGTGCCAAAGGTTGTCTTCTAAGGCGCGTTGCTTGACGGCAATTTGCGCAGAGGCATCAAGGTGCTGCATCTTGCAGCCACCGCATGAACCCGCGTGCAAACCAAAATGTGGGCAGCCGGGTCTCACACGCTGCGATGACTCTTGCAGCACTTCAAGCAACGAGGCTTTTTCCCAATTGTCTTTTTTGCGGTGCACATTGGCGCGCACCACTTCAAAAGGCAAAGCACCGTCAACAAACACCACTTTGCCGTCAGGTCGGTGGGCCACGCCCTGCGCTTCAAGGTCCATCGACTCGATGGTCAGCGTGTTATCGGGCCATTTTTTTTCTGTCGCGATCTCAGTCATCAGTTGGCCGATAAGTATTTAGCAGGGTCAACCGGCTTGCCTTGACGGCGGATTTCAAAATGCAGTTTCACTTGGTCAGCATCGCTATTGCCCATCTCGGCAATTTTTTGGCCGCGCTTGATGACTTGATCTTCTTTCACCAACAAAGTTTGGTTGTGCGCGTAGGCCGTCAAGTAGGTGTTGTTGTGTTTCAAAATGATGAGGTTGCCATAGCCGCGCAAGCCTGCACCGGCATAGACCACACGGCCATCGGCGGCAGCCAACACAGGGTCACCTGCTTTGCCGCCAATGTCCAAGCCTTTGTTTTTAGACTCATCAAAACCAGACAGCAAATTGCCGCGCGCTGGCCATTGGAAACTGATGGACTCTTCAGCCGCTGAAGGCGCAGCTGGCGCAACGGAGGCTGCTGGTGCAGAAGCGACAGCCACGGGGGCAGCAGGCACAGAAGCCGGTGATGCGTTGGCCGTTGGCGCAGCTGTTGGACGAGCCACAGCCGCTTCAGGCGCAAGCGGTGCCACGCGCAAGACTTGACCGGTTTCGATCAAGTTGGGGTTATCCAACTTATTCCAGCGAATGATGTCACGCCAGCTTTGGCCGTTGTCCATGCCAATGCGAATCAAAGTGTCGCCAGGCTTGACGGTGTAGTAGCCGGGTTTGCCTGCATTTTCAGCACCAGGCATCACACGTGCGGCGCTATGGGCACCAGTGATGGAGTGGTCATCCACGGGCGCAAGGCGGCCTTTGTTGGCGCACCCCGTCAGCACAAGCGCTGACGCAAGGGTGACAACACCCCACATTCCGGCACGAGACATTCTTATTTCTCCGTTATCAAGCAATGCCTGATTTTAGAGGTACGAAATTAACGGCTTCGAGGAGGGTCTGCTGCAAACCCTGTGGTGTTTTGTCAATCACGACCAAGGCTTGCTGGCCGGTGCTGGTGTGCGTGGGTGCCACCAGTCGCCCACCTATCGCCAGTTGGTCAATCCAAGCTTGCGGCACGTGTTCGCCACCAGCGGCGGAGATGATGGCGCTGTAGGGCGCACCTTGCGGATAGCCCAACATGCCATCGCCAAAAATCATATGCACGTTGTGCAAGCGCATGGGACGCAAGTTCTCGCGCGCTTTGTCATGCAAGCCGCGCAGTCGCTCGATGCTGTACACCTCGCGTGCCACACAAGCCAGCACCGCAGCTTGGTAGCCGCAGCCCGTTCCAATCTCAAGCACGCGCCCCATTGTTTGTTCACCTTGCAAGCCCGGCGCTTCGCGCAGCAACGCAATCATGCGCGCCACCACATTGGGCTTTGAAATGGTTTGGCCCAAGCCAATTGGCAAACTTGTGTCCTCATACGCTTGGTTCACCAAGGCGCTGTCGACAAACCGGTGGCGCTCGACACGACCCATCGCTCCAAGCACCACGGCATCATCAATACCTTGGTCTGCCAGCTTTTGGACCATGCGTGCGCGGATCGCTGAAGAGTCCAACCCCACGCCTGTGGGGCTGACCACACTCACCGGCTTGCCGCGTGCAAGCGACTGTGGCGTGATCACGCGCGTGGCGCCTAGTAATGTGGCTGGGGCAGCTTGTGGTTTGCCTGAATCTAAACGCGCAGGAAAACTGGGGCGCTGCTTCATGCCTTCGCCCCACACAACCGTTGCGACCACTCGGGCAAACTGGCGTGCTCGGTCAAATCCACATGCAATGGCGTGACCGACATGTGGCCTTGAAAAGTGGCATGAAAGTCTGTCCCATCGCTGTCGTCTTTGGCGGCACCGGCACTGCCAATCCAATACATGGTTTCGCCACGCGGACTGATTTGCGTGATGACACGCTCAGCCGAATGTCGCCGACCCAAGCGGGTGACACGCAAAGGTTTGATTTGCGCTATCGGCTGATTGGGAATGTTCACATTCAAAAGCCAAGGCGCGCCAGCCGATTGACGCTGCGTCATCATTTGCAATACCAGTTCACGTGCTTTGACGGCGGCGGCGTCGATATGGCCCCAGTTTTTTTCCACTTGCGAGAAGGCAATGGCAGGAACGCCAAACAAGTAGCCTTCCATGGCAGCGCCCACGGTGCCCGAGTAGATCGTGTCGTCGCCCATGTTGGCGCCGTTGTTGATGCCAGACACCACGAGGTCAGGTTTGTAATCCAACAGGCCGGTCAGCGCGATGTGCACGCAGTCAGCGGGCGTACCGTTCACATAGCGAAATCCGTTGCTGGCTTGTGTCACATACAACGGCGAATGCAAGGTCAGCGCGTTCGACTTGGCACTGTTGTTGTGCTCAGGTGCCACCACTTCGACGCGCCCCAAATCTTTGAGCGCTTCATACAGAGCCACGAGGCCCGGGGCTTGAAAGCCATCGTCGTTGGAAATCAGGATGTTCATGATGCCTTAAGATTGCACGCGAATTGTAGGTTTTACAGCAACAAGTCCATCGCCTAAGGGCTTGTGCGCCACACACCATAAGCCAACATCAGCAAGGTACCCGTGAGCAAGGCGGGTACCAATCGACGGTGCGGGCTAGACACCATCACCGCAAGGCTGAGCACACAGATCAACACGCGCAAAGACACGGGAACTGTCGCCAACAAACCCAGTGGCATCAAAATCATGCGTACGGTCAGCGCGGCCACCATGGCGTAAGTCACCGCCGAGAGCCAACGAAACACCTCGCTGTCTTGGTGAATATGGCCCGACAATTTGACGCCAGCAGCCCGGCACAAATAAGTGCCCAAGCAAGCAGCACTGAGCGCCAGCCATACGCCCCACCCTTGCAAATCAACGGTCATGCTTGCACCTCGATCGGGCGTGGACGCAGCCATCTGCGGTCGATGGAATAGGCAAAGCTACCCGCGACCAACCCCGTCAACAACAAACTGCTGTCCGCATCAAGCACATAAAACAACGGACCAAGCAGGCAACCCAAGCTAATGGCCATGCGATTGGCCCAAGGCTTCACGTCTGTGAAGGTGAGCAAGAAAAACAAGGGGTTGATGAACACCAAACTCAGCGTCACCGCAGTGGGTACCCAACCCGCCACGAAATATCCAAGAACCGTGCCGATGGGAGAAATCAACCAGCATGGCAAAGCCAAACCGATGAAGTAGTTCAAGCGATGCTTGGGAGCCATCGAAGGGAATTCGCGCATGGACACCGCCCATGCGGTCATGGCCAGCATGTGCACCCACAGATACAGCAGTGGGTTGCGGTCGCGTCGATGGAGTTGGGGAAAGAGCGTCACCACCATGGTGACAAATCGGGTCGAGGTCAGCGTTACAGCAAAGCCAATGGCTAACAACGAAGAGCCAGAGATGAACATCTCTAGCATCACGACTTGACCGGGCAGCGCAAACATGAGCAGGCTGGTCAGACCCGTCATCCATGCATCGAAACCATGGGTTCGGCCCATGGCGCCAAATCCAACCATGCCTGCAAACAGAACTAAAACGGGTGCACCCAAAGCATCACGGATGCCGCGCCAAAAGGCTTCGCGCCGATTGGCAAACCGGTTAAGAGTCATGACTCAGAACCGATTATTTTTGGTTCATATTGCCTTTGAATTTGCCGCCACGTTGGATTTCCAACTCATGGTATTCCAAGGTACCCGACACTTTGCCAGTGCTGTGGATCAACAAGTGGTCTTTGCAGACGATGTCTTCGTTGAGTTCGCCGTGCACATCAATTTCGCGTGCGCGCACAGTGCCAGTCACTTGGCCTTTGGTGCCAATCAGCAAATCGTCAGCAGTCAGTTCGCCAGAAACATTGCCATTGATCACAGCTTTGCCAGGCGCAGAGATCGAGCCTTTGAAAGTTACGCCCTCGCCGATGACGAGGTTGTTGTTAGTTGGATTGATATCAGCCATCTTCAGCTCCTTAGAAGCATCCATCATACCTAAGCAAATATTGGGGGATCGCCGTTCTTCTGAGTCGCATAAGTTTGTGGCTATGATTTGTATGACAACCTGAAATACCAAAGACCTCACGCGAACGACTGCCAACCATGCCTCGAATTCAACTAGGCGCCTCGCTGTCTGAAAAGCTAGCAAAAGCGCTAGAAACCAGCATTCGCGAGGGAAAACTCGTCGCGGGTGAAAAGTTACCGACTGAAAACGCATTGGTCGAAAAGTATGGTGTCAGCCGTACCGTTGTGCGTGAAGCGTTTTCGCGCCTGAAAACGCTGGGTCTCATCGAGACGCGTCAAGGCTCTGGCGCATTCGTGATCGAACCGCCTCCACCCGATGCAGGAAAGCTCAAGCTCATCCCCGATGGCTCTATGGATGCGGTCTTAAAAGTTGTCGAAGTCCGACGTGCGCTTGAGGCTGAGTCTGCGGCCTTGGCAGCAGAACGCAGAACCGCTAAATCACTTCAAAAAATAAAACAAGCGATGCGTGAGTTGGACAAAGCTGTCGCCAGCGGAGGCGATGGTGTGAGTCAGGATGTCGCCTTTCATGCCGCGATTGCGCAAGCGGCTGGCAACCCATTTCTTTTAGACACGCTGGCGTATCTCAATCAGTTCCTAGAAAACGCGACACGTGTGACACGCGCCAATGAGGCTACCCGCAAAGACTTGGGAGACGATGTTCGCAACGAACATCTGGCCATCGTGAAAGCCATTGAGTCAGGCGATGCCAAGGCAGCACGCCAAGCAGGCACCAAACACATGTTGAATGCAGCCAAACGGATCAGCAAGGCCGACCCTGTTTTCTGGACATCGCAAGGACGAGAACTGGCCAATCGCTTGCGCGCTGATCTAGACGTAAAAAAAGCCAATCGTTAAACCTCTGCGCGAGGGTTAGCCCTAAGTTAGAGCATGGTTTAGTCCTAGATAATTTGTCATACAACCAGACATCTTTCAAACAAACTGGTTGCCTCCCCCAACAATCAGGAGACAAAATGTCAAAGACTTTTCTTAGCAAAAAGTGGGTCGTGGCTCTAGCCGCTACGGCCGTATTTGCAGCCTTCCCCACACAAGCACAAACCGTTCTCAAAATTGGACATGTGTTAGCCAAAGGCTCGCACTACGACATAGGGGCCAACGTTTTTTGTGAAAACGTTGAGAAAAATACACAAGGCCGCTACAAGTGTCAGGTCTACCCTGCCAGCGCATTGGGCGGTGAACGCGAGCAAGTTGAAGCGGTCCAAATTGGCACACAAGATTTAGTCATCACCTCCACCGGTCCTGTTGGCAACTTTGTGCCAGAAATGAAAATCGTGGACGTCCCCTTCTTGTTCCGTGATTACGATCATGCCCGCAAGGTATTGGACGGCCCAATTGGCCAAGACATGCTGGCAAAGTTCAGCAGCCACGGCTTAGTTGCGCTGGCGTGGAGCGAAAACGGTTTTCGCCACATGACCAACAACAAACGCCCTATCGTCAGTGCAGCTGACGCCAGTGGTTTGAAGATGCGCACTATGGAAAACAAAGTACACATGGAGGGCTACCGCGCGTTTGGTATTCAGCCCACCCCTATGGCATTCCCAGAAGTGTTTGGCGCTTTGCAGCAAGGTGTTGTGGATGGTCAAGAAAACCCCATCCCCGTCATCTTGGCGTCCAAGTTTTCACAAGTGCAAAAGTATTTGTCGCTCACGGGTCACGTTTACTCACCCGGACTCATCATCACGTCACCACGCGTCATGAACAAGCTCAGCGAAGCTGACAAAAAAGCGTTCTATGACGCGGCGGCCAAGAGCGTCGCCGCAACGCGCAAAAAAGTCAATGACGACGAAGCCAATGGCATTGCCCAACTCGAACGCGAAGGCATGCAAGTGGTGAAGAAAGTCAACAGCGCCAGCTTCAGCGATGCACTCAAAGGCCCTTACGCCAGCTACGCCAAAGAATTTGGCGCAGACAAGCTTGCAGCTATTCAAGCTGTGAAGTGATCGGTATTTCATCCACCTCTCGGCAAGCCAAGTTTTTGGCTTGCTGAACATGGGCCTACGCCATGAAATCTTTTGAAAAATATTTAATGATCGCCAACCGAGGCGTGCTAATCGTGTTGCTCGCAACGATGGCCGTGATCATTTTCGCGAACGTTGTGCTCCGCTACAGCACCAACCAATCCATCGAGTGGGCTGAAGAAGTTGCTCGCTATTTGATGGTGTGGCTCACCTTTTTAGGTGCGGGCCCTGTGCTTCGCTATGGCGGACACATTGCCGTCGAAAACTTGCAAGACAGCTTACCCATCGCTTGGGCACGTGCGGTTCGCGTTTTGATTGCCTTGATGTTGACGGGCTTCTTTGGCTTCATTATTTGGTATGGCGTCATCTATGTCGATCGCGTTCAATTTCAAATGACACCGACCACACAAATTTCAATGTCATGGGTCTATGCATCCATGCCCGTGGGCGGCGTATTGCTGCTCGCCCACTGGTTGCTCATTGTTCGCGACTACGTGCTCACACGCACCTTCGCATCCGATTCACACTTCGACGCTACTGCCAGCGCATCCCTATGAGCCTCAGCCTAATTCTTCTTCTCAGCTGCTGCCTCTATTTGGCGATTGGATTACCCGTTGCATTTGCATTGGGGTTCTCCACACTGACAGCTCTGGTCTTTGGTGCGGACTTTCCGCTGTTCGTGTTGCTCAAGCAAACGTACGAGGGGGTCGATAGCTTCCCGCTCATGGCCGTGCCATTTTTTATCTTGGCCGCTGAGCTCATGAGCGGCGGTTCACTCACCGAGGTGTTGCTGAAGTTTGCGGCGCAGTTCGTGGGCCACAAGCGCGGCGGGTTGGGCTACACCAACGTGGTGTCGCTCACCTTCTTCTCTGGTATTTCTGGCTCTGCGCTGGCAGATGCTGCAGGCCCTGGCTCCATGATGATTCGCATGATGGACAAAGCTGGGTACGACCGCTCCTACGCGGCGGCGCTTACGGCGGCAACAGCCATCGTCGGCCCCATCATTCCACCCTCCATCATCATGATCATTTATGCACTGCAAGATGATCGTGTCTCGGTGGGCTCATTGTTTGTGGCCGGTTTCATTCCAGGAATTTTGATTGCCTTAGGCATGGCTGTGGTGAATTGGTATGTCTCTAAAAAACGCAACTACAAAGGTGTGCCGGGCAATGAAACATTTGCAGAGAAGATGCTGGTCAGTTGGAAGGCCATTCCAGCCCTCATGTTGCCTGTGATTATTTTGGGTGGCATGCGTGCGGGTTGGTTCACGCCGACGGAAGCCTCTGTGGTGGCCGTGTTTTATGCCTTGGTTTGTGGCAAATGGATTTACCGCACCTTGGAATGGAAAGCCGTACCGGACATCTTGTCGCGCTCGGCGCTGATGACAGCTTCGGTGCTCATCATCATTGGCACCTCCAATGCCTTTGCATGGATTCTGACCATTGATGGTCTGCCCATCAAACTGGCTGAGTGGATGGGCGCACAAGACATGTCCGCATTCACTTTCTTGATTGCGGTGAACATCTTCTTGTTGATCTTTGGCATCTTCATCGAGCCCCTCCCTGGCGTGATGGTGTTGGTACCTATCTTGGCACCCGTCGCAGCCAAGCTGGGCATCGACCCGATTCACTTTGCCATGGTCGTCATTTTCAACTTAACGCTAGGCATGATCACGCCACCTGTCGGAGGGCTGCTGTTCGTCACTTCAAACGTGGCCAAGGTCCCGCTGGATGCACTGACCCGAGAACTCAAACCGTTCTTGCTTGCGCACGCCATCATCTTGGCCATGCTCACCTTCATTCCAGCCTTGAGCACGTGGGCGCCTCATGCCTTCGGCTTTCAATAAAACTGAACTCACTTATGACGACAAACAATTCAACTGCGCTTTCAATCGGCGTGATTGGCCTGGGCGCTATGGGCAAAGGCATGGCCAGCTCTCTGCGCCGCGCGGGCCACAAGGTTAATGTGTGTGACGTGCGTTTTGATGTTGCAGAAGCCTTCGCACGAGAAGGTGGCTCGGCTTACAAAACGCCAGCTGAATTAGCGCAAGCCAGCGACATCATCATCAGCGTTGTCGTCAATGCCGACCAAACTGAGCAAGTCCTGTTCGGCGCCCATGGCGCTGCGGCACACATGAGAGCTGGCAGCTTGTTCATCATGTGTTCCACCGTCGACCCCAACTGGTCCGTGGCACTGGAAAAGCGTTTGAACGATGTGGGCTTGCTCTACTTGGATGCCCCTATTTCTGGCGGTGCGGCCAAAGCAGCGTCTGGCCAAATGACCATGATGACTTCAGGCCAAGCAGCGGCTTACGCCAAAGCAGGCAACGCGCTGGAGAGCATGGCCGCACATGTTTACAAACTCGGCGACCGCGCAGGCTACGGCAGCAAAGTCAAAATCATCAACCAACTCTTGGCGGGGGTGCATATCGCCGCTGCAGCCGAAGCCATGGCTCTGGGCTTACGTGAAGGTGTAGCCGCTGAGGCGTTGTACGAGGTCATCACCAACAGCGCAGGCAACAGTTGGATGTTTGAGAATCGCATGGCGCATGTACTCAAGGGCGACTACACGCCCTTATCAGCCGTAGACATTTTTGTGAAAGATTTGGGCCTCGTGCTTGACACGGCACGCGCCACCAAGTTTCCTCTGCCCTTGTCCGCCACGGCGCATCAAATGTTCATGCAAGCATCTACCGCTGGCCATGGCCGCGAAGACGACTCGGCCGTCATCAAAATTTTCCCTGGCATCGAATTGCCAGCAGCCAGCTAATTTGGAGCTCAAAGTATGCGCATCCTCATGACGGGCGGCAGCGGATTTCTGGGCTCTAGCCTCGCCCGCGAGCTGTTGCAACAATCCTCCATTCACCTCGAAGGCAAAGGCTCTGGCCCGATCACCGAGGTGGTGCTGACTGACCTCATCGCACCGCCCACTGACTTACAGCAAGACGCCCGCGTGCGCGCCGTGGTGGGTGACTTGAGCGATTTACTCAACACACAAACTCTCAAGCTTGATGGTATTGATGCAGTGGTGCATTTAGCCGCCGCCGTCAGTGGTGACTGTGAAGCCAACTTAGATTTGGGTTTGCAAAGCAACTTGCAAACGTCTCTGAACTTGCTACAAGCCGCACGCCATCAAGCCAAGCGCCCGGTGTTTGTGTTTGCCAGCTCGGTGGCTGTATTTGGTTCTACAGTTGGGCAGCCACTGCCCAACCGTATTTCCGACACATACCAACCCACACCCCAAAGCAGCTACGGCATTCAAAAGTTCATGGTCGAACAATTGGTAGCTGATTTTTCACGCAAAGGGTTGATTCACGGGCGCAACGTGCGCTTGATGACCGTGTCGGTTCGCCCTGGCAAACCTAACGGCGCAGCATCGAGCTTTTTGAGCGGCATGTTTCGCGAGCCACTCGCTGGGCAAGCTTGCACAGTCCCTGTGCCCGCAGACACGCGCGTGGCTCTTGCGTCTACCGACAAGACCATGCAAGGCTTGATGTGTGCACTCGTCACACCGACGGCGCAATGGGGCGCAGCCACAGCGGTCAATCTCCCCGCACTCACCACCACGGTCGGTGAGATGGCGCAAGCTTTACAAGACTTCGCGGGTGACGACGTGGCGGCGCTGCTCGATTGGAAAGTCGACCCGAAAGTGCAAGCCATCGTCAGTGGCTGGCCTAGCCAGTTTGACAACCTGCGCGCCAAGCAACTTGGACTGACGGCAGACAACTCAGTTCGTCGCTTGATTGAATCGTATGCCTCGCGCCATCCACAAGCCATCACTTGCTCACTGAATCGCGAAACACTGACATGACGAAACCGCTATTGGGCTGCATTGCCGACGACTTCACAGGCGCCACAGACTTGGCCAACAACTTGGTCCGCTCGGGCATGCGCACGGTGCAAACCATTGGTGTGCCCACTGACGCACAGGCCATTGATACGGATGCCATCGTGGTGGCCTTGAAGTCGCGCACCATCCCTGCCAAAGACGCTATCGCGCAATCACTGCAGGCCTATGCATGGCTCAAAGCACAAGGCGTGGAGCAGATTTATTTCAAATACTGTTCTACCTTTGACTCCACGCCCGAAGGCAACATAGGCCCCGTGACCGATGCATTGATGGACGCCATTTACGGTCAAGGCCAGGGCTTCACCATTGCCTGCCCAGCGTTCCCCGAAAACAACCGCACTATTTTCAAAGGCCATTTGTTTGTGGGCGATGTGTTGCTTTCAGACAGTGGCATGCGCAACCACCCGCTGACACCGATGACCGATGCCAACTTGGTGCGCGTCATGCAGTCGCAAACACAACGCAAGGTCGGGCTCGTTGAACAGTCGTGTGTGGCCGCTGGCCCAGACGCGATTCGCGCACGTTTTCAAGCGTTGCAAGATGAAGGCGTTGGCGTGGCGGTGATTGACGCCATCAACAACCAAGACTTGTTCAACATGGGCAAGGCCCTAGCCGACACCCCGCTCGTCACAGCTGGCTCGGGGGTGGCCATTGGTTTGCCGCAAAACTGGAAAGCGCGTGGTCTTTTGTCGGCCACGGCCAAGGCTGACACGCTGCCAGCTGCGAAAGGCTATCAAGCCGTGGTGTCTGGCAGCTGCTCATTGGCCACCAACGCACAAGTACTGCAATGGCGACAATCGGGCAAGCCCGCGCTTGCGATCGACCCATTGGCCGTGGCCTCTGGCGCGGACGTGGTGCAACAAGCTTTGAACTGGGCCACACCTCAACTCAAAAATGGCCCTGTGCTGATTTACGCCACGGCTGAGCCTGATGCCGTCAAAGCCATTCAAAGCCAACTGGGCGTGGCTTATGCGGGTGAATTGGTAGAACAAACCTTATCCAACATTGCCAAGGGATTGGTACATGCCGGGGTGCGCCAGCTCGTGGTGGCAGGCGGCGAAACCTCTGGCGCAGTGGTGCAAGCCCTAGGCGTTGCCCGCATGGTCATCGGCCCACAAATTGACCCAGGCGTGCCGTGGACCGCAGTGACCTCCGAAATTTGCAACGGCGATACAGTTCACATCACCTTGAAATCAGGAAACTTCGGCACGGATGATTTTTTTGAAAAATCGTTTTCACGGCTCAAGTGACAAACCCATGAACGACCTCGCATACCGTCAAGAAATTTGCCGCATTGGCGCATCACTTTATGTGCGGGGCTACGCCCATGCCAGCGCAGGCAATATCAGCGTCAAGCTCGAAGATGGCAGCTTTTTAATCACCCCCACCGATGCGTGCTTGGGCAACTTGGTGGCAAACGAATTGGCACACGTCCGTGCCAGCGGTGAACAGCTCAGCGGTCAGCGCGCATCAAAAACATTGACGCTACACCGAAGCATCTACGACGCAGCCCCACAGGCACGCTGCGTGATTCACACCCACGCCACACACTTGGTGAGCCTCACACTTCAAGGTGTGTGGCAAGCCGAAGACATCGTCCCACCCATCACGCCCTATTACGTGATGAAAGTCGGACATGTGCCCTTGGTCTCTTATCAACGTCCGGGCGCGGCCAATGTCGCCACAGAAGTCGCCGCACGCATTGCGGCAAGCACGGCCAAGGGCAGACCCATTCGCGGCGTGATGCTGGAGCGTCTTGGCCCTGTCGTCTGGCACCAAAGCCCCGCTGAAGCCAGCGCGGTGCTCGAAGAGCTTGAAGAAACAGCCAAGCTCTGGCTCATGTCCCAACGCCAAGCCACTCTCTTGAACGAGGCTCACATCAACGAATTGCGCGAGACTTTTGACGCACTCTGGTAATCCTTACTTTTCAAAATCATCTATGCCACGTTTTGCAGCCAACCTCAGCATGTTCTACAACGAGTATGAATTTCTTGACCGCTTTGTTGCTGCCGCCAAAGACGGATTTGAAGCTGTCGAATATTTATTTCCGTACGCCTTTGAGGCGCAGCAATTGCGTCAACGCTTGAACGACAACGGCTTGCAACAAGTGCTGTTCAACGCCCCGCCCGGCGATTGGGATGCCGGCGAACGCGGCTTGGCTTGTTTGCCCGGGCGCGAAAACGAATTTCAAACAGGCTTTCTCAAAGCATTGGAATATGCAGACGCCTTGAACTGCCCTCGCATCCACGTCATGGCCGGCCTGAAGCCCCATGATGCAGACCACGCCAAGCTAGAGGCCACTTACATCAAGAACATGGCATGGGCTGCGACTGAGGCACAACAAGCAGGCCGCGATGTGTTGCTGGAACCCATCAACACCCGCGATATGCCTGGCTTCTTTTTGAACTACCAAGGACAAGCCCACAACATCGTCCAGCACATTGGCGCATCGAATGTGAAAGTGCAGATGGACCTCTACCACTGCCAAATCATGGAGGGCGACTTGGCTGCCAAGATTCGCCAATACCTGCCCACGGGGCGCGTGGGTCATTTCCAAATCGCGGGTGTGCCTATGCGTCACGAGCCAGATATAGGCGAGCTGAACTACGCTTACCTCTTCGATGTGATTGACGAAGTCTCTGCGGCCTGCGGCTGGGTAGGTTGGATTGGTTGCGAATACCGCCCAGCCAGAGGTGCGATTGCCAATGGCACGCACGATGGTTTGGGTTGGTTTCATCACTTGGGCTGAGCCATGAAAAAATCTATTGGCATGATCGGCATTGGCATGATGGGGCTCGGGATTGCCAGCAACCTGCTTAAACACGGCAACTCCTTATCTGTGCTGATGCACGCGGGCAATCAACCCATTGAGGCCTTGATCGCGCAAGGTGTTCAAACCTGCCAAACGCCGAAAGCGCTTGCGGCTCAGTCAGAGGTGATCATCTTGTGTGTCACCGGCACACCGCAAGTCGAAGCGGTGCTGTTGGGCGACGACGGCGTACTGAATGGCATGAAGCCGGGCACCATCATCATTGACTGCTCCACGGCAGTTCCGGCCTCAACAGAGGCCATCGCACAAGCCGTGATCGCTCAAGGAGGATTCTTCTTGGATGCCCCGATGACACGCACCCCCAAAGAGGCCGCAGAAGGCAGACTGAATTTACTGGTGGGCGGCGATGCGGCCCTATTTGAAACTTGCAAACCAATACTGTCGTGCTTTGCTGAGAACATCGTTCATGCAGGCCCTGTCGGTGCAGGACATCGTATGAAGCTGTTGCACAACTATGTCTCGCTCGGCTCGGTGACCTTATTGGCTGAAGCCGCGGCTTGCGCACAAGTAGGCGGCGTGGATGCACAAACTTTTGTAGATGTGCTCAGCATGGGTGGCGGCTGGGGTGCAGCGCTGGAGCGCTTGAAACCCTTTCTGCTGGATCAAGACAACTCAGGTCTGCGTTTTACCGTCGCAAACGCATTGAAAGACTTGAGCTATTACAACGACATGGCAGAGAACATGCAGGTCGAACACACCGTGGCTGCTGCCATCCAAAGCACGCTGGAAACAGCCTGCACGCAAGGCCACGCACAGGCATTCATGCCCGACCTTGTAGGCGTCATGTCTGAGCGTAAGTCACTGAGTTAACAAGGTTGCTTTAGGCATGCTGCCCCCCGCATTGGCCATCACCTCAAAACTGCTGTTCAACCCGTTTTGAATGACGTATCCGATGTCAGATTTGGAAAAAAAACGTATCTGGCTCTGACTCCGCGCGCACTTTGGTTTTGTAGTCGTCAGGATTTGCACTGGCCCCAAACACTCATGCCATCACAGCTACACACAACCACGGCTTCCTTTGATGCCCTCTTATTTGTGCGGGGATATTTGCTGCGCCTGAAGCCCTCAACATGAAAGAAATAATAATAGGCGTCTTGTTTCGCAAGCATCTCCGCACTATTTGGTGATGCGCCCCATTTATCCCTTTCTCACTTATTTTTGAAACTACAAATGACCATCTCCCAACTCTTCCAACCCACACGCATCGGCGACATTGAGTTAGCCAACCGCATCGTGATGGCCCCACTCACACGCTGCCGCGCTGATGAACCAAGCGGCGACGTCCCTGGTAGCGAGATGAACATTGACTACTACCGCCAACGCAGTTCAGCAGGTCTCATCATCAGCGAAGGTACCCAAGTTTCACCAACCGGCAAAGGGTATATGGCCACACCCGGCATTTACTCTGACGCCCAAGTCGAAGGCTGGAAACACATCACGAAAGCCGTGCATGACGCTGGCTCCAAAATCGTGGCTCAAATCTGGCATGTGGGTCGCATCACCCACCCAGATTTAACAGGTGGCAAGCACCCCGTAGCGCCCTCTGCGATTCAGCCCAAAGTGGCGGCCTACACGCGCAACGGCAAAGTAGATGCCCCAGTGCCCCACGCTTTGTCTGTCGATGAAATCAATGAAGTTGTGAACCAATTCCGCCAAGGTGCAGCCAACGCCAGACGCGCAGGTTTTGATGGCGTAGAGATCCACGGCGCGAACGGCTATTTGGTCGATCAGTTCATTCGTGATGGTTCAAACCAACGCACAGACGCCTACGGTGGCTCAGTCGAGAATCGTTGCCGCTTTGCACTTGAAGTGGTGGATGCGTGTGTCGATGAAATCGGCGCAGGTCGTGTCGGCATTCGATTGTCCCCACTGACCACCTTCAATGACGTCACAGACAGCAACCCACAAGCCGTGTTCAGCCACTTGGTGGAAGAACTCAACAAGCGTGGCATCGCCTTCATTCACTTCATCGAGGGCGAAACCGGTGGCTCACGCGATGTGTCGGGCTTTGACTACGCTTGGGCACGCCAAGCCTTCAAAGGCAGCTACATCGCCAACAACGGCTACGACCGTCAAATGGCCATGGACGCCATTGACGCGGGCCGTGCCGATGCGATTGCGTTTGGACGCTTGTTCATCGCCAACCCAGATTTGGTGGAACGCCTCAAGTTGGATGCGGCATTGAACACACCCAACCCCGATACCTTCTACGCCCCGGGCCCTGTCGGCTACACCGACTACACCTCGCTTTGAAGAAAGGCTCACCATGAAATACCTACACACCATGGTGCGCGTGACCGATCTAGAGGCGTCGTTGCGCTTTTACCGCGATGCTTTAGGTCTGAATGTCCTGCGCACCCACGAGTACGCGCAAGGTCGCTTCACACTGGTCTACCTTGCCGCACTCGGTGATGAAGACGCGCAAGTCGAACTCACTTACAACTGGGACCCCGAGGTGTACACAGGGGGGCGCAACTTCGGCCACTTGGCGTACGCAGTGGACGACATCTACGCCACGTGCGAAAAACTGCAATTGCACGGCGTCACCATTCTTCGCCCACCACGTGATGGCCGCATGGCGTTTGTGCGCTCCCCCGACAACATCTCGGTTGAGTTGCTGCAAAAAGGTGAGGCCTTAGCACCCAAAGCACCTTGGGTCGATATGCCCAATGTGGGCTCTTGGTAAGCACAGTTTGACTAAGCCGAATTTTTCCAATTCGGTGGTCGTTTTTGGATGAAGGCCTGAACGCCTTCAAGCGCCGCATCGTCCATCATGTTGCAAGCCATGGCGTTTTCAGCGTTCAAATATGCCGCTTCTATGGGTTGCTCTAGCTGTTCGTAAAAAAGCTTTTTACCGATCGCAATGGCCATTCGAGGCTTGCTCAAAATGCTGGCTACGTAACGAGCAACCTCTGCGTCCAGCTGATCAGGTGCAACAACCGCATTGACCAAGCCCTTGGCTAAGGCTTGGTCGGCAGTGATGAAGTCACCAGTCACCAACATCTCAAATGCGGCTTTTCGATGGAGGTTGCGCGAGAGCGCTACGCTGGGCGTGGCGCAAAACAAACCCAAGTTGACACCACTGACTGCAAACTTTGATGCGGTAGAAGCAACAGCCAAATCGCACATAGCGACCAACTGGCAACCTGCCGCAGTTGCAATGCCATTCACCACCGCGATGACAGGAACGGGCAAGCGCTGCACGCTCATCATCATGCGACTGCATTGATGAAACAAAGCTTGGTAATACGCCAATGAAGGCCTTGCGCGCATTTCACGCAAATCATGACCGGCACAAAACGCTTTGCCTTTGCCAGAAATAATCACTACCCGCGCTTGCGCATCTTGGACGATGAGATCAAGACCCTGCTGAATGGCTTGCATGACCTCAATCGACAAAACGTTGAACGCCTCAGGACGGTTCAAGCAGAGGGTGTGAACGCCCCTTGCATCGCACGTGTGCTGCACCAGCTCATTCTGAGTCCCCGTCATCTTGCGACGCCTTGCCTCAAGTCGACTGGTTCACGCGTTCGCGTAACTGAAATTTTTGAATCTTCCCCGTGGATGTTTTAGGAATCGTTTCAAAACGAATTTCTTTAGGGGTCTTGTAACCTGCCAGCAAAGATTTGCAATGCGTGATCAACTCCTGCGCCGTCGTTTGGCTGTCGGGCTTGAGCTCAATATAGGCGACAGGCGTTTCGCCCCATTTGTCATCTTGTTTCGCAACCACGGCACACGCAACCACTGCGGGGTGACGGTACAAGGCATCTTCCACTTCGAGTGAGCTGATGTTCTCGCCCCCAGAAATGATGACGTCTTTACTGCGGTCTTTGATCTTCACGTATTGATCCGGCTCTAAAACAGCCAAATCACCCGTGTGGAACCAGCCGCCTTGAAAAGCCTCAGCCGTGGCTGTTGGGTTTTTCAAATACCCTTTCATGACCACATTTCCTCGGAACATGATCTCGCCCATGGTTTCACCATCAGAGGGCAGTGCCTGCATGGTTTTCGGATCTTTCAGCGTCATTCCTTCTTGCATGGGATAGCGCACACCTTGTCGTCCATTAAGTCGCGTTTGTTCCGACAAACTTTCGTGCTGCCATGAACTGCGCTTCACAGCGACTGAGGCGGGGCCATACACCTCGGTCAAACCATACACGTGGGTGATGTCAAAGCCCAGCTTGGCCATGCCTTCAATCATGGAGGCAGGAGGCGCAGCGCCAGCGACCATACCCTTGACGGGGTGATGGATTTGGCTGCGCATCTCATCGGGTGCAGCAATGAGCAGGTTGTGGACGATCGGCGCTGCACAGTAATGATCGGCTTTGTGCTCAGCGATGGCTTGCAAGATGTGAGGTGCATCGACACGACGCAAGCAAATGTGCACTCCCCCTAACATGGCGACGGTCCATGGAAAGCACCAGCCGTTGCAATGGAACATGGGCAAGGTCCACAGATAGCGCGGGAAATTGGGCATATTCCAAGTGACGGCGTTGCTCACCGAGTTGAGGTACGCGCCGCGATGGTGTGTCACCACGCCCTTGGGGTCACCTGTTGTGCCAGAGGTGTAGCTGACTGCAATCGCATCCCATTCATCTGCTGGGCCTTTCAGCTCAGCCAAGGGCTCGTGCTGATGCAACCACGTTTCGTACGCGTGGTGCCCAATACGTTCACCGGCCCCTTTATATTCCGCATCGCACACATCAATCACCAAGACTTCGCGGTGAAACTCGTTCTTCAACATTTGCAGTGCTTTGGCCGTGGTCACTGAAAACTCACGGTCGGTGATCAACACACTCGCTTCACAGTGGTTCATTTGCCAAGCAAGCAAGTCCGCGTCCAAGCGAGTGTTCAAGGTGTTGAGCACCGCATTGAGTGCGGGGACCGCGTAATGCGCTTCCACCATCTCTGGCGTGTTGGACAGCATCACACTCACCGTCGAACCACGCTTGACTCCCGCCGCGCGTAACGCCGCAGCAAGACGGGCAGAACGCTCGCGAACTTGCGACCATGTGTACTGACGCTCTCCATGAATCACCGCAGGCAAATCTGCAAAGACTTCGGCGCTTCGCTCGATAAAACTCACGGGCGATAGCGCGACAAAGTTGGCATCATTTTTTTCTAGGTCTTGGTCAAAGATCGAAGTCATGAATGTTCCTATGGAGATATGTGTATTTGTCTTGCTGAGGAAGTTTATCGCTAGACCGCACTGCCCCATAGGCCGCGGCCTAGCATTGCGGATCTGGCTAGTTAGCCTCTCAATGCCAAGTTGAGCTGATCGATGGCCTCAGCCCAATCGGCATCTTCCAAGAGTTCTTCCTTCAGGAGATCAGCCTGCGCTTGTGTCCAAAACGAAGCATCCTCCAAACGCACAGAGGCGTTCAGCGGCGAGTGCGTTTGAATAAATATCCGAACACTGGTTGGGTCATTTGGCATTCCCAATTGAGCGAATAACTCAGAAAATTTATGGAAGAAGTTTTGCATTTCAGGCACCTTTCAAAATTGATCTGCTGAGCTCAGCTCAAGTCAGCAGCACGGGCTCATCTGGCAGTTCATGGGTTCGCTTTGTTGGCGCTGAGAAATGGCGATCCATGTGAGCAGAAACAGCGGCAATCCCTTGCAGGACGCCCGCTTGGAACTCACACCGTGAAAACGAGGCTTCCATTTGTTGGCAGATCGTCTCCCAAGACTGCCCACGAACCCGTGCATGAATGCCTCTGTCAGCCACGATTTCAACAGCACGGTCGGCAAGAAGAACATAGATCAACACCCCATTGTTTTGCTCGGTATCCCAAACCCTAAAGTTTGAAAAAACCTCAATGGCTCGCTCGCGCGCAGAAGTTCCCCTCAACAATGACACGAACTCCAAGCCACCTTCGACGACAAAAAGAATTTCACCTGTATGAGTCGCTTTGCTCTCGTGAATCGCATGTTCAATGCGTTTGAGAACGGGCAAAGGAAAATCACGGCGCGTCTGCCAATCCGTAAACATTAGATGTTTGATGATGCGTTGGATACTCATGCCTACCATCTCCCAGAGGCGCCACCGCCGCCAAAGCCGCCACCGCCACCACTGAAGCCGCCCCCACCAAAGCCACCACCACGGCCCGAATACCCTATGCCGTGCTGCCGCTGCCCTAATCCGATCAGCGTCATCACCACGGCAGCAAGTCCAGCGAGTAGGGAGAGAAATAAAGTCCCAATCGCGAACCAAGCCAAAACGGTCACAACAACACCCGTGACCAATGCGCCCGGAAATTGCCCCAGCACGCGACGCAACATACCGCCCAGAGCGATGGCCACAATGAAAAAGAAGGGAACCAACTGGCGAAGTCCTTGATAGTCTTCTCCTAGATTGCGTTGCGGCTCAGGCATGGGCTCGCCATCCACGACGCGCATGATTTGATCCACGCCAGCTTCAATGCCTGCCTCAAACTGCCCCTGCTTGAACAGTGGAACGATGGACTCACGGATGATGCGTTGGCTGATGATGTCCGACAGGACGCCCTCCAAGCCGTAACCCACCTCGATACGCAGGGTGCGGTCATTCTTAGCCACGATGAGCAAAACACCGTCATCCACCTTTTTTCGACCCAGCTTCCATTGCTCAACCACACGCAAGGAGAACTGCGCGATGTCTTCAGGGGCTGTGGTGGCAACGATTAAGACAACAAGTTGACTGCCTTTGCGATTTTCAAATGCAACAAGCTTTTGCTCAAGGCTGGCGGTCTGATTTGGCGTGAGGGTTCCCGTTTTGTCCGTGATGTGTCCCCGCAAGGGCGGCACCGCGATTTGTGCATTGGCGACAAATGGCGCGAGCAACACAAGCGACAGCCAGAGGGCAGCTACTCTGCGAAGGGCCGCCCATTTGGACATCACTTGTTAGCTCCAGAGGCAGCTGGATTGATAAAGCTAACAGCCGGCGGTTGAGCAATTTCTTTTTCATTCTCAACTGTGAAATTGGCTTTTTCTTTATAGCCAAACATCATCGCTGTTAGGTTGGACGGAAAAGATCGCACAGTGACGTTGTAGGCCTGAACCGATTTGATGTAACGGTTGCGTGCGACCGTGATGCGGTTTTCGGTGCCCTCCAGCTGTGCCTGCAAATCTCTGAAGGCCTGGTTCGCTTTGAGACTGGGGTAGTTTTCGGAGACCACCAACAATCGAGACAAAGCGCCCGTCAGTTGGCCTTGCGCTTGCTGGAATTTTTGAAACGCTGCAGGGTCATTGATGAGCTCGGGTGTCGCTTGAATCGAAGTGGCTTTGGCTCTTGCCTCAACCACCTTGGTGAGCGTGCTTTGCTCGAAACTGGTTTCGCCCTTGACGGTATTGACCAGATTGGGAATCAAATCTGCCCGTCGCTGGTACTGATTGAGCACCTCAGCCCAGCTTGCCTTGACCTGCTCATCCATGCTTTGAAAGGTGTTGTACCCACAACCAGTCAGCCCGAGGACAGCCGCCATGAAAATAGAAAAAATAATTTTGCGCATTTTTATGCTCCGCAGTGATTGGGGTCCGACTATCTGCAGCAACCGCCGCTTTGGCTGCTGTCCCCAGATTTACAACAACCATGGTGGCAACCGTGGCAATGAAACAGATGCAACAGCGGGCAAATGATTAACAAGAGGTAGGCACCAAAGCCCAATACTTGGCCCCAATATTCACGCAGGATGAAAAAACACAAAACCAAAACAAAAGAAATGACGGCAAGAACGATAGGACGGCAGCAGCGGGAAGAACCGCATTCAGCCATCTCTGTGTTGTTTTTTAAATCAGTCATATGAACTCCTTGTTGAGTTCAATTTAAACCCTGAGCATTTCTCTCAACTTGACGTTTATCAAGGGAGTACCGATTTGAGCGCACAAAAGAAAAAGGCTTCGAAACCAAAGTCTCGAAGCCTTTGAGGCATGACTCAGCGCGAAGCTGAAGCCGTGGATGCGAGGGCTTAGTAGCCGCCGCGGCCGCCGCCGTAACCGCCACCACCTGAACGGTCACCGCCGCCGTAGCCGCCACCGCCTGAGCGATCGCCACCACCGTAGCCACCGCCACCGGTACGTGGAGGACGTGCCTCCATTGGACGAGCTTCGTTCACTGTGATGCTACGGCCGCCCAAAGACTGGCCGTTCATGCCTTCGATTGCAGCTTGTGCTTCGGCATCGCTGCCCATTTCGACGAAGCCGAAACCTTTAGAGCGGCCTGTGTCGCGCTCCATCATGACTTTGGCGCTGGTCACAGAACCGAATTCACCGAAAGATTGTTCGAGATCGCCATCGCGAACGGTGTATGGCAGATTGCCGACGTAAAGTTTATTGCCCATGAGGACTCCTTGAATACATAAAAAAAGCGATGGGGTCCCGAAAGCACAACAAACTCGAAAAGCAACGCCGTAGCACGCGAAACTGACCTATCACCTAACTTGCACGCATCTTTGATAACACGCACGTCCCCATTATGCGTCTCTTTCGAGATGCGCGAGTGAAAGATTAAAACTAAGACACAAATTCAGCAATCTGTCCTCGTTCTTTGGCCATTGTCATGGCGGCATCTTCAATCATGTCTTCTTGGCCAACCACCATGCTCGGTCGGTCAAGTTCAAACAGCAGCTCGCAGACGGGAACGCTATATTTTTTTGGCCCGCTTAGCAAACAACAAGGTCGATGAGTAGACACCTGCGTGTCCCAAGACCATGCGCAGAGGATTCACGGTGCCAATGTCATCTCGCTTGAGGTGCATGACGTCACAAAGAGTCATCTTGTGCGCTTTGCTCAACTTGCTCGGCAAACATTTCTGCACAACAGTCCGCAACGGCATCGTCATGGGACGCGACCATATGATGTCGCCAGGCGCACAAGCACGCCACAAACCTGTGCACGTAGTTTTTGATACGGGCAAAACTCACTATTTTTAAAAGTTAGAGTCATGAAAATCAAATAAACAAACCAATAAGTGGGCTATGAAAACCATTAATCACACATAAATAATTACAAATATAGTAAATTAATTACAAATACGCACATTGCCAATTTAAATCATCAAAAATAAAATTCATCAGCCAAAACTATTTTTTAATAGTTTGACTTGAATGGAGGCAATTTCGATGATTTCATGTGTGCGGATTACTCATCAATGCCTTGCCTCCCTTAGTTTGGTAATGGCGTCGTTTGCAACGATCGCACAAGATCTACCTTGGCATTTGGGCTCTTTAAATCCGTCCGTAGCTGCAGCGCCATCTGCAATTAACACGGCTAATGCAATACCCGGACCGCATGAGGTAGTTGTTGCAGTGATTGACAGTGGTGTTTTATCTAGCCACCCAAGCTTGAAAGGGCGGTTACTCCCTGGTTACGACATGTTGTCTCCACCATTTAATCTGCGTGGTGGTCGTTCTGCAGACTACACACCAGACGCGCGTGACGCAAAGTGCGGTGACCGCGTGACATCAAACACATTACGAACTCACGGCACCGAAGTCGCCAGTTTGATCGCAGGTAACGGTGAGGATGGCGTTCTTGGCGTGAACCCCAATGCAAAAATTCTACCGATCCGTTTGTTTGGCTCGTGCCCGATGAGCCGAACGGATTTGTTGGATGCTATGGCATGGGCGGGCGGATTCCCTGTGATAGGCGCGCCCCAGAACCCATATCCTGCACAGGTAATTAATTTGAGCTTTTCTGGCGGTAAAAAGATTTGCGGGTCAGATCTTCAACTTTTGATTGATCGCTTAGCGAAGAAAAATATCTTTGTTGTCGCCGCAGTAGGCAATAGTTTTGGCAAAAAACTGGTGGAGCCAGCCAACTGCGATGGTGTCATTTCGGTGGGGGCAGTAGATGCAGAAAACAACATTGAGAGTTATTCCGCACTCGACGCTCGAACAGTTATTTACGCACCAGGAGGCGGAAAGGACTTGAGTGGAAATACGCCTTGGCATGACAACAAGCTTAGGGTGGCAACATTCGATGTCAATTTCAAAGGCGCAGAAATACACACTGGGGCTGCTCGAGGCATAGGAACGAGCTATGCAGCGCCTCTAGTTTCTGGCTTTTTGTCACTTTTACTGTCTCAACGCTTTGACATGACCCCTGCTGAATTTTTACGTGAAATACCTACTTTTTCACGCCCGGTAAATCTGACCGATAAATGTGCAGACTGCCACCCTAAAGGGTTGGCAATGATCTCCAACGTTAAAAATTAGTACAATAAAGTTTTAATTAAAAAATTTACTTAACAAAATTTATTATTTATTTTGCAAGTTAATTTTTAAAATCCTTCTTAATCGATTGATTAGGAGAAGCTTATGAACAGAAAATTAATGAAAGCAGCGGTCATTACGTTGGCTATGCTTTGCGCTTTAGTCACCTCTTTTTTCCTAGTCTTTCATGCCGTGCGTCAAGCGATCATTGAAGATAACGAAATATTGGGTCACGCTATCGCTCAAAGTCTCTTGCCTGCCCTGCTAGTCAATGACACTCAGCAAGTCGAGACATTGCTCAAGGCGTTAGAAAGCTATCCAAGTATTGAGTCTGCTGAACTCGTTAGCGCCGAAGGCTCAACAATTGCCATCTATGCAAAAGCAGCTCAGCCACTTGATCCAATGTCTGCGTCTTTCGAATTGGCCTCTGCACAGAACGATCCGAATCAAGTTCACGTGATGGCACCCATCACTTTTGATGGCTTGATCGTCGCTAATTTACACATCGCTGTAAATTTGTGGCCGACTTACTTGCGAATCATCCTTTGGCTAGGCGTTTTAACCATGCTGCTCAGTGTGATTTATATTTTGATTAAGAAACCTCCTATCAAGATACGTTTAGAAAAAACCCTCAAAGGGAGCGACTCAGACCAAGGGGAATTCCCATTTAATATAAATGAAACTGTGAGTATCGCAATGCTCGATGCTGACATCAGTCTCGAATACCTCCCCATTCAGCATATGAATGACGCTAGCATATTTGGAATGGAAGTCGTCGTTTGCTGGCGCCATCCCTCCGGAGAGACTCTGCATATTGCCCCATCAAACTTTATGGCTTTATCGGAAAAAAGCGGCATCTGTTTACCGTTTGATGATTGGTTGTTGGACACAGCGCTAACACGTGCCGCGGGTTGGCAGCACCAATATGGGCCATTGATTTTGAGTATCCGTATTTCGGAAAATCAATTCAAAGATCCTGCTTTTGCACAAAAAATTCTTACGATTTGTGCGCGAACCCAATACCCCTATCAGCTTCTAGAGTTGGAGGTGAGTGAAGCTGTGATCGCTCGTCAAATTAAGCATGCTCTGGCTTGTATTCAGTCATTTGCGACGCAAGGGTTAAGCGTGACCGTTGGTCATTTCGGTTTGGGGAGAAACTCTCTTGATCTGCTTGATGTTTTACCAATTCATAAAATCAGACTGGACCGAAAGCTGATCAAGAACATGGGAAACGATGCGTTAATTTTTCAACTTGTGCAAACCACGATCACGCGAGCGCTATCAAATGAAGTACAGGTCGTGGTCGATGGCTTAGAAGTTTCAGATCAATATAAAAAGCTTCAGAACATGGGGTGCTTATTAGGTCAAGGTGCTTATTTTCATCCGCCGTTGTCAGCAGCAGAGTTTGAATCTTTCTTAGCGGATCGCCCGTTTGAGAAATCTACCGCTCACACCCTGATCTTGGATGAGGCTAACAATCGTCAAATATCTGCTGGCTTGTCAACGATTTAAATTTAAAAGCATGACTGACCAACTCTACTAATTGTCAGATTATTTAAATATCCGCTAGAACTTGAATGGTCATTGTCTCCCTAGAACCCAATGCCACGGCATGTCTTGTGCAGCAATTAAAAGCGCGTCTTTTAACCGAAACCCTTGGCACCGTCATTCTTCCACTTACGCCTACACCAACCATTGCAAGAGCTTAGTTGGAGAATCGATGTGTAAATCAGCCCCCCAACTTCTGAAATCAGCCTTTTCGCCAAGATAACCGTAGGTGGCAGCGACCGTGGACATGCCTGCGGCGCGGCCCGCTGCAATGTCACGCTCGTCATCACCGACATACAAACACACCTCGGGTGGAAGTGCTAATCGGCGTGCCGCTTCAAGCAATGGCTCAGGATGCGGCTTAGGGTGTGGCGTGGTGTCTCCGCTCACAATGGCGCATGCACTGGCAAACAAAGGCATGGCTTGTGTCAGCGGATCAGTGAAACGCGCCATTTTGTTGGTCACCACACCCCAGGGCATCTGGCGAAGCTGGATGTGTTCAATCAAACCCTCCACCCCCTCAAACACATAGGTATGGACAGTCATGGCTGCTTCGTAGTTTGCGAAGAACTCTTCGCGCATGCGCATGAAGTCTTGGTGTTCTGGCGTCATACCAAACGCCACTTTGAGCATACCCCGTGCGCCAGCGCCTGCCAGAGGTCGGTACAACTCGTAAGGCAAAGAGGGCAAGCCGCGGTCGGTGCGCATTTTGTCGGCGGCAGCCCCGAGATCGGGGGCGCTGTCAATCAATGTACCGTCCAAATCGAACAGCACAGCACGAATGTTTTTAAGCATCAAAGTGGCCTTTGCGTGGCAACCAAGTAGTTCACGCTGGTGTCAGTGCTCAGCCAGTAACGGCGGGTGAGCGGGTTGTATTGCATACCACGGGTGTTTTGCCACTCTAGACCAGCTTCGCGGCAATCACGCGCCAACTCGCTAGGGCGAATGAACTTGGCGTATTCGTGTGTGCCACGGGGCAACAGGTTGAGAACATATTCGGCACCCACGATGGCGAACAAAAACGACTTGGCATTGCGGTTGAGCGTAGAGAAAAACACATAGCCACCTGGCTTGACCAACTGCGCGCACGCACGCACAACGGAGGACGGGTCCGGCACATGCTCCAGCATTTCCATGCAAGTGACGACATCAAAACTGGCGGGTTGCTCGGCAGCCAACGTCTCAACGGCCACTTCTCGGTATTGCACATTCGGCGTTTGTGCCTCTAAGGCATGCAGTTGCGCTACTTTGAGTGACTTCGTCGCCAAATCAATACCCAAAGCGTGGGCGCCTGCACGCGCCATGGCATCGGTCAAGATGCCACCACCGCAACCTACATCCAGCACTTTTTTACCTTGCAAGGGCGCAAGGCCATTGATCCATTCGAGGCGCAAGGGGTTGATCTGATGCAGAGGGCGAAATTCGCTCTCAGGATCCCACCAGCGATGGGCGAGATCAGAAAACTTGGCCAGTTCGGCTGGATCGGCATTGGTGTGAGTGACTGTATTTTGCATAGCATGCATTGTCGTTCAAGCAAAAAGAAACCCCGCCGAGGCGGGGTTTGTGTTTAGATCAAACTAGATCAGTTAGCACGTGTGCCAACGACTTCAATCTCAACGCGACGGTTCTTAGCGCGACCTTCTTTGGTCTTGTTATCAGCAACAGGTTGCTTTTTGCCTTTGCCTTCGGTGTAAATACGGTTCTTTTCGATGCCTTTAGACACCAAGTAAGCCTTCACAGCTTCAGCGCGACGCACTGACAATTTTTGGTTGTAAGCGTCTGTACCGATAGAGTCCGTGTGACCTACAGCAATGATGACTTCCAAGTTGATGCCTTTAACTTTAGACACCAAATCGTCCAACTTAGCCTTGCCAGCTGGCTTCAACACAGACTTGTCGAAGTCAAAGAATGCGTCAGCAGCGTAAGTCACTTTAGAAGCAGCAGCGACTGGGGCGGGAGCAGCAGCAGCAGCGGCTTTAGGAGCAGCAGCAATCGCGCCATCACAGCCAGGAGCTGCAGTTGCAGGTGTCCAGTTGGCATCGCGCCAGCACAAACCTGTGGAATTTTTCCACACATCGCCAGAAGCGTTGCGCCAGTTGTCAACGTTTTGAGCCATAGCAGCAGTTGCCAAAGCAGCAGTAGCAACAAAAGCTGCCAAATTCTTCAAGTTTTTCATGATTCACCTCTGAGGGATTTATAAGCCGCAGACCACTCTGCGAATTCAGGCATGCATGGTTTTTTACCTATGACGCTTCGAATAATTGTGCCATAACCAAAACGAGTAACTTCTACTGATAACAAGGGTTCATAAATTAAGGGAAGAGGATGTTGCATTGCTGCCACACCCGAGCAGCTGACATATCAGCCTAAAATGTTCGTTTTCCCGCTTTACGGCCTCTTTCATGACCCAGTTCGCCAAAGAAACCTTGCCCATCAGCCTAGAACAGGAGATGCGCCGCAGCTACCTAGATTACGCCATGAGCGTGATTGTGGGCCGCGCCCTTCCCGATGCGCGTGACGGCTTAAAGCCAGTCCACCGCCGCGTCTTGTTCGCGATGCATGAGCTCAACAACGACTGGAACCGCCCTTACAAAAAGTCTGCCCGTATTGTGGGTGACGTGATTGGTAAATACCATCCGCACGGCGACAGCGCGGTTTACGACACCATCGTTCGTATGGCGCAAGACTTCTCACTGCGCCACATGTTGGTGGACGGTCAAGGCAACTTCGGCTCGGTCGATGGCGACAACGCGGCGGCCATGCGTTACACGGAAATTCGCTTGTCGAAAATCGCGCACGAAATGTTGAGTGATATTGACAAAGAAACTGTCGATTTCGGCCCTAACTATGACGGCTCTGAAAAAGAACCGCTGGTCTTACCAAGCCGTATTCCTAACTTGCTGGTCAACGGCTCCTCTGGCATTGCCGTGGGCATGGCCACCAACATCCCGCCCCACAACTTGAACGAAGTGGTGGACGCGTGTTTACACATGTTGCGCCACCCCGAGGCGACCATCGACGAGTTGATGGAAATCATTCCTGCACCCGACTTCCCGACCGCCGGCATTATTTACGGCATCAGCGGTGTCAAAGACGGCTACCGCACCGGTCGTGGCCGCGTGGTGATGCGCGCCAAGTGCCACTTTGAAGACATCGACAAAGGCCAACGCCAATCCATCATCGTGGACGAGTTGCCTTACCAAGTGAACAAAAAAACCCTGCAAGAACGCATGGCTGAGTTGGTTCACGAAAAGAAGATTGAAGACATCAGCCACATCCAAGACGAGTCCGACAAATCTGGCATGCGCTTGGTCATTGAACTCAAGCGCGGTGCCGTACCTGAGGTGGTGCTAAACAATCTGTACAAACAGACGCAACTCCAAGACACCTTTGGCATCAACATGGTGGCCTTGATTGACGGTCAACCCAAGCTGTGCAATTTGCGCGACCTGATCGCGGTCTTCTTGGGACACCGCCGCGAAGTGGTCACACGCCGCACCATCTTCACCTTGCGCAAAGCCCGCGAACGTGGCCATGTGCTCGAAGGCTTGGCTGTGGCTTTGGCCAACATCGATGAGTTCATTCGCATCATCCGCAACGCACCCACACCGCCTGTGGCCAAGGCTGAGTTGATGACCAAGTCATGGGACAGCCAACTGGTGCGCGAAATGCTCACGCGCAGCCGTGCCGATGGTGGCGTGATCAACGCTGACGACTATCGCCCAGACGGTTTGGAAAAAGAATTCGGGATGGGCAGCGATGGCCTCTACCGCTTGAGCGACACCCAAGCCCAAGAAATTTTGCAAATGCGTCTGCAACGCTTGACCGGCTTGGAACAAGACAAGATCGTCAACGAATACAAAGACGTCATGGCAGAGATCGACGACTTGCTCCACATCTTGGCCACGCCTGAGCGCGTGTCCACCATCATTGGTGACGAGCTGGCCGTGGTGAAAAACGAATTTGGCCAAAGCAAACTCGGCGCACGTCGCAGCGTGATTGAACACAACGCCCAAGATTTGGGCACCGAAGACCTGATCACGCCCACCGACATGGTGGTCACGCTCAGCCACAGCGGTTACATCAAAAGCCAACCTTTGTCTGAATACCGCGCCCAAAAACGCGGCGGTCGCGGCAAGCAAGCCACAGCCACCAAAGAAGACGATTGGATTGATCAGCTTTTCATCGCCAACACACACGACTATTTGCTGTGTTTCTCCAACCGCGGTCGCCTGTACTGGCTCAAGGTGTGGGAAGTGCCAGCGGGCTCACGCGGTTCACGCGGCCGCCCAATCGTCAACATGTTCCCGTTGCAAGAAGGCGAAAAAATCAACGTGGTCTTGGCCCTCACAGGCGAAGCACGCACCTTCCCCGAAAACCAATTTGTGTTCATGGGCACCTCCATGGGCACGGTCAAGAAGACCTCGCTCGATGAGTTCAACAACCCACGCAAGGGCGGCATCATCGCTGTCAACTTGGATGAGGGTGACTTCTTGGTAGGCGCAGCTCTGACCGACGGCAAACATGATGTGATGCTGTTCAGCGATGGCGGCAAAGCCGTGCGTTTTGACGAAAACGACGTACGACCCCTGGGTCGTAGCGCACGCGGCGTACGCGGCATGATGATCGAAGAAGGTCAAAGCGTCATCGCCATGCTGGTGTCTGAGCAAGAAGACCCTAACGCCGTGGCTGACGAAACTGTGGCCCGAGCCAGCGTGTTGACCGCCACCGAAAACGGCTACGGCAAACGCACCAACATCAGTGAATACACCCGCCATGGCCGTGGCACCAAAGGCATGATTGCGATCCAGCAGTCTGAGCGCAACGGCAAAGTCGTGGCTGCTACCTTGGTGCAAGCCGATGACGAAATCATGCTCATCACCGACACCGGCGTGTTGGTCCGTACCCGTGTGTCTGAGATTCGTGAAATGGGCCGTGCCACACAAGGCGTGACCTTGATTGGTCTGGATGAAGGCGCCAAGCTCAGTGGCTTGCAACGGATTGTCGAAAACGACGCCGCCATCAACGGTGGTGATGCCGAAGCCGACGGCGCGGAAGGTGACACCGACGCATCAAGCGAAGGTTAAGCTGCGCATGAATCGTCCCTTCAACTTTTCTGCAGGACCAGCGGCCATGCCGCTGGAGGTGTTGCAGCAAGCCGCCGCCGAGATGACCGACTGGCACGGCAGCGGCATGGGCGTGATGGAAATGAGCCATCGCGGCAAAGAGTTCATCAGCATTTACGAACAGGCCGAAGCCGATGTGCGTGAGCTGTTAGCCGTGCCCGCCAACTTCAAAATCTTGTTCATGCAAGGCGGTGGTTTGGCCGAAAACGCCATCGTGCCCTTGAACCTCTCGCGCGGCGAAACCGTCGATGTGGTGGTGACGGGCAGCTGGAGCGAAAAGTCATACAAAGAAGCCAGCAAATACTGCATGCCACACTTGGTAGCCACAGGTGCAGATAGTTACTTCACCACCCTGCCCGCCCCCGCGCAATGGCAACTCAGCGCAGGTGCGCAATATGTGCACATCTGCACCAACGAAACCATCCACGGCGTGGAGTTTCACAGCCTCCCCGACCTCAAAGCCTTGGGTTCTGACGCACCGTTGGTGATTGACTTTTCGTCGCACGTGCTCTCACGCAGTGTCGATTGGTCCAAAGTAGGCGTCGCGTTTGGTGGGGCACAAAAGAACATTGGCCCCGCAGGCGTCACGTTGGTGGTGGTGCGTGAAGACTTACTGGGCCACGCGCTCAAAGCCTGCCCTAGCGCGTTCAATTACAAAACCGTGGCTGACAGCGGCTCGATGTACAACACGCCGCCTACATACAGCATTTACATGGCAGGCCTCACCTTCCAATGGCTCAAACGTCAAGGCGGTGTCGATGCGATGGAACAACAAAACATCGCCAAAGCCAAACTCTTGTATGACTTCTTGGATAGCTCCAGTTTCTACAGCAACAAAGTCGCACACGACTGCCGCTCACGCATGAACGTCCCCTTCTTCTTGGCCGATGAGTCTCGCAACGACGCGTTCTTAGCAGGTGCCAAAGCTGCGGGCCTGTTGCAGCTCAAGGGTCACAAGTCGGTCGGCGGCATGCGCGCCAGCATCTACAACGCCATGCCCATCGCAGGCGTGCAAGCGTTGGTGACCTTCATGCAAGCGTTTGAAAAAACTCAGGCTTAAAACAACAACACCATGAGCCAACAACCCATTCAGTCTGATGCCCTTGCCGCTTTGCGCGTGCAAATCGACGCGCTGGACAAGCAACTGCTGCAACTGGTCAACGACCGCGCCAAAGTGGCCGAGCTTGTCGGCGAAATCAAACGCGCCGAAGGCTCACCGTTCTTTCGCCCCGACCGCGTGGCCCAAGTGATCGACAAAATCACCCAAGCCAACCCAGGCCCGCTGAAGAACGAACACATTGCCTCCATCTGGCGTGAAATCATGTCGGCTTGCTTGGCCCTTGAAGCGCCCCAACGCGTAGCCGTACTCGGACCGCAAGGCACGTTTTGCGAACAAGCCGCCATTGAGTTTTTCGGCAGCGCAGCCAACCTGATTTACTGCGCCAACTTCGACGAAGTCTTCCACGCCACCGCTGCGGGTACCGCCCAATATGGCGTGGTGGGCATGGAGAACTCCACCGAAGGCGTGGTGGCACGATCGCTCGATTTGTTCTTGCGCTCACCCGTGCATGTGGTGGGTGAAGTCAGCTTGTTGGTGCGTCACAACTTGATGCGCCAAACCAACTCGGATGCAGGCATCGAAGTGGTCATGGCTCACCCTCAAGCCTTGGCTCAATGCCAAGGCTGGCTCAGTCAGCATTTGCCATTGGCAGAGCGCCGTGCGGTAGCCAGCAACGCCGAAGGCGCACGCTTGGCCGCCACCAACCCTACATGGGCCGCCTTGGCCAGTGAGCGCGCAGCCAGCCAGTTTGGCTTGCACATCGTGCACCACGCCATCCAAGACGAGGCCTACAACCGCACACGCTTTGCTGTCATCGCATTGCCACAAACCTTGGCCACACCCCCAGCCTCTGGCAACGACTGCACCAGCTTGGTGGTATCGGTGCCCAACCGCCCGGGTGCCGTCCACGACTTGTTGGTGCCGCTCAAAAACAACGGCGTTTCGATGACGCGCTTTGAGTCACGCCCCGCCAAATCGGGCCAGTGGGAGTATTACTTCTACATCGACATCCAAGGCCACATCAGCCAACCTCATGTGGCGGCAGCGCTGCAAGAGTTACAAGGTTTGTGCGCGTTCTACAAGGTCTTGGGTTCATACCCTGTGTCGGAATGACGCCCGAATCGCCGCTGACACCGCGATTCAAAAAATTGGCGCTCATTGGCTGCGGGCTAATGGGCGGATCATTTGCGCTCGCTTTACGTGAGGCGGGCTGGGTTCAAACCATCGTCGGTTTCAGCGCCTCCGAAAAAACCCGCCAACGTGCGGTTGAACGCCAAGTCATCGACCAAGCCTGCAACAGTGTCAACGAAGCCGTACAAGGCGCCGACCTCGTGTTGCTGGCCGTGCCCGTGGGCGCCATGCACAGCAGCTTTGCCGCCATGCGCGATGAGCTGCAGCCCAACACCTTGCTGATGGATGTAGGTTCGACCAAGTGCGATGTGATTGCGGCTGCACAAGCCACTTTGGGTGAACGCCTAAGCTGTTTTGTACCCGCCCACCCGATTGCAGG
>CANCCJ010000021.1 GCA_947374535.1 Comamonadaceae bacterium
ACGCCTTTACTGGACGACGAAGGCAAGCCCATGCCCGAAAGCCTCTCACCCGAAGTGCAAAAGCGCGAAGCAGGCTTAGAGCTGCGCGGCATCTTGAACAAAATTTTGTTTGAAAGCCTGGACGCACAAATGAAAGAAGCCATTGCGCAGGCAGCAGCAGACCCAACGGCCATGCAGCGCTACAAAGCGCTGTTTGAGCGCCGACGTCAGCTGGGGCTGATCCCCCAAAAACTGGTCGAAAGCCAAGACTGACGCGCCTGCGGCTAATAGATCGCCGCTGTTTTAGGTATAATCCACACTTAGCAAGTGCGACAGCAGCACCTCCGGGCCCGGCTAACCGTGACACAAGCGCACGACTCGCCACCTCACCGCAAGGACTGCATTCCAAATGTTCGCCCAATCCGCTTGCTTCTAGAAGTTCACCACTTCATCCCCACTTACTCATCCTGCGCCGGTTTTTGTGGCGCTATGTATCCGTTTCTTTGATGTCTAGGAGTTTCCATGCCTGTTGACCGCAAGTCCGAGAAGCCAGCCAAGCCTGTGGCCAAGAAGGTTGTTGCCAAACCTGTGAGCAAAAAGCCAGCACCCGCTGCGCCTAAAGCTGCAGCCAAGCCAGTCCTCAAAGCCACAGCGAAAGCTGTTACCAAGCCCACCACAAAACCCGTCGCGCCATCGACCGCAAAACCTGCGGTCAAGCCTGCAACGAAAGCCACCTCCGTGCCCGCATCGAAAACCAAAACTGCTGCCAAACCCAAAGCAGATGACACCAAGAAAAAAGTTGCCGCTGTAGACGCGCATGCCCCAAAAGCTGCTGCCAAAAAAGCCCCCGCTAAAAAGGCCACCAAAGCCAAGAGCAAAAAAGCCGTTGGCGATGACGAAGACATGAGCGACATCGAAGCCGATCTCGTGGGCGAAGAGCCCGTGGTCGAAGCTGGCGCAGAAAAGGTCAAACCACTGCGCATGAAGATCAGCAAGGCCAAAGAACGCGCCTTGATGAAAGAATTCGGTTTGGATGAAACGGTGCTGTCTGAAGAAGACATGCAAAAGCGTCGCTCGCGCCTCAAAACTCTGATCAAACTCGGTAAGACACGCGGCTACCTGACGCACGGCGAAATCTCTGACCACTTGCCCGACAAGCTGGTCGATGCAGAAACCCTCGAAGTCGTGATCAGCATGTTGAACGACATGGGTGTAGCCGTTTACGAACACACCCCTGATGCAGAAACCTTGCTGCTCAACAACAACACACCGACGGCCGCCACTGAAGAAGAAGCCGAAGAAGAAGCCGAAGCCGCTTTGTCTACCGTGGACAGCGAATTCGGTCGCACCACCGATCCCGTGCGCATGTACATGCGCGAAATGGGCACGGTCGAGTTGCTGACTCGCGAAGGCGAAATTGAAATCGCTAAGCGCATCGAAGGCGGTTTGATGGACATGATGGCTGCGATCAGCGGCTCACCTGCCACCATCGCTGCTGTGTTAGCCATGGCCGAAGACATTCGTGAAAACAAAGTCGTCATCTCGACCATCGTGGACGGTTTCAACAACCTCAACGAAGCCGATGACTATGTGGCGGAAGAAGACTTCGACGAATTCGACGAAGAAGACGATGACGACGGCAAAGGCGGCTCGAAAGCTCTGACCAAAAAATTAGAAGAGCTGAAAAATGCGGCTTTGGAGCGTTTCGACCGCATGATTGTGTTGTTCGACAAACTGCGCAAGACCTACGACAAAGAAGGCTACGGCACCCCAACCTACATGAAAGCGCAAACAGCATTGACAGCAGAGTTGATGGGCATTCGCTTCACCGCCAAGACCATTGAAAAGCTATGCGAATCGGTGCGCAGCCAAGTCGACAGCGTGCGCAAAAACGAACGCGAATTGCGCCGCATCATCGTGGACAAATGTGGCATGCCACAAGCCACGTTCGTCAAAGATTTCCCACCTAACTTGCTCAACCTCAAATGGGTCGAGAAGCAAGCGGCAGCAGGCAAACCATGGTCGACCACCATGGGACGCTTCATCCCGCCTGTGCAAGACTTGCAACAAAAACTGATGGACTTGCAATCGCGCGTGGTGGTGCCTTTGGATCAACTCAAAGACATCAACAAGCGCATGAACGCAGGCGAGCGTAGCTCACGCGGTGCGAAGAAGGAAATGATCGAAGCCAACTTGCGTTTGGTCATTTCGATTGCCAAAAAATACACCAACCGTGGCCTGCAGTTCCTCGACTTGATCCAAGAAGGCAACATCGGTTTGATGAAGGCCGTGGACAAGTTTGAATACCGACGTGGCTACAAGTTCTCGACCTACGCCACATGGTGGATTCGTCAAGCGATCACGCGCTCCATCGCTGATCAAGCGCGCACCATCCGTATTCCTGTGCACATGATCGAGACCATCAACAAGATGAACCGCATCAGCCGCCAACACTTGCAAGAGTTTGGTTTCGAGCCCGATGCCAGCGTCTTGGCCGAGAAGATGGAAATTCCAGAAGACAAGATACGCAAGATCATGAAGATCGCCAAAGAGCCGATCTCGATGGAAACACCCATCGGTGACGATGACGACAGCCACTTGGGCGATTTCATCGAAGACAGCGTCAACACCGCGCCAATTGAAGCCGCGATGCAAGCTGGTTTGCGCGATGTGGTGAAAGACATCTTGGATGGCCTGACCCCACGCGAAGCCAAAGTGCTGCGCATGCGCTTTGGTATCGAAATGGCGAGTGACCACACCTTGGAAGAAGTGGGCAAACAGTTTGACGTCACGCGCGAGCGCATCCGTCAAATTGAAGCCAAGGCTTTACGTAAGTTGAAGCACCCCAGCCGCAGCGACAAACTGCGCAGCTTCATCGACACGATGTAATTGCATCGCCCTGCCTCACTTTTTTTGGGGCAATCAGAAAACCCCGCCAGTTTTGCTCGCGGGGTTTTTCTTGGTCAGCAGAATTTATTCTGTCGCCAAAGCCATTACACCTGTGGCCGTGTTGGAGATGGGGATGTGATAGTTTTGGTGTACGGGTTTCACGTGGTCGCCTAACGCACCACGCATGGCCAACCACATCAACAGCTCCACACCTTGGGTACCGGTTTTTTCAACCAACTCGTGGATGCTGAACTGCGTCGCCCACTCAGGGTTCTTTTGCAGGCTGTCCATGAATTCCAAATCAAACGCCTTGTTGATGTGGCCTGCTCGTTCACCGTCGAGCTGATGGCTCAAACCACCGGTGCCCAAGATGACCACTTTCAAATCACTGTCCCAACTGCGAATGGCCTCGCCTACGGCTTTGCCCAAGTTGTAACAACGCTTGGCCGACGGCAGGGGGAACTGAACGGTGTTGATACAAATTGGCACCGTCAGCACGGGACATGTGTCACCAGGCCAAAATAATTTGAGTGGCAAGGTGAACGCATGGTCAACCAACATTTCTTGACAGGTCACCACGTCAAATTCTTTTTCCACCAGCTCGTTGATGATGTGCCATGACAAATCAGGCGCGCCTTTGAACGGTGGCAAGGTGGGAATGCCCCAACCCTCGTCCGCGTTGTTATATTGCGCAGCCGCACCCACGGCGAATGTGGGCATCTTGTCGAGAAAGAAATTCAAACCGTGGTCGTTGTAAAACACCACGGCCACGTCTGGCTTGACCTTGTCCAGCCACTCGTGAATGGGTGGAAAGCCATCAAAGAAAGGTTTCCAGTACGGGTCTTGCTGAATGCCTTTGGCAATCGCGCCACCGATAGATGGGATGTGTGATGAGGCGAGGCCGCCAACGATGTTTGCCATGGTGTGTCTCCTTGATGTTTATTGGTGGGCTGCAGCGCGCAGCTTGGCTTTGAATTCTTCTTTGGTCATGCCGGTTTGGGCGGCACCCAGGTCTTGCACGTCCAATCCCAAAATGCCAGCGAACTTGGCGAGGTAGTACACATTGCCGCCAGCAGCAATCAGCCCCAACACGTTGCGTGTGCGAATGGCGTCGGCTTGCTCAGCGGTCAAGCCGAACTGCAACATGTATGCCTCTTCATTGGCTTTGAAGGTGTTGCGGTTGTCAGCGCTATTGAAGGAATAGCACATCTTGTTGAGGGCGTAGCCTTTTTGGGCTTGGTCACCGTCAAACAAGGTGGTGCCAAAAATGGGTTCTGGTTTGTGGCTCATGACGTGTCTCCGTGGTTGAAATTTTTCAATGAAACGGAGTGTGGTCTTCTTAACCCATAAAATAAACAAAGCATTACTCATCTATCCCATGAAAAAATTTAATCATTTGGATCTGGACGGACACTTGCTGCACTTGCTCAGCACGGTCATTGAGCTAGGGTCGGTCACGGCAGCGGCCAATGCGCTGGGCATCACCCAGTCCGCAGTCAGCCACCAGCTAGACCGCTTACGTGCCATCGTGGGCGATGCCTTGTTTGTGAAATCAGGGCGCGGCATTGCGCCCACGGCTCGGGCCGAGTCATTGGCTGAACAAGCCCAAGGGCTGCTGACGCAACTGCAAGGATTTGTGCACAGCGGCGCCTTCGAACCTGCGCGCTTGACCCAATGCTTCACCATTGCTGCGAATGATTTGCAACGCGACTTGATACTCCCAGATTTGCTCAACCGCTTGCAAGCCCAGGCCCCGGGTGTCACACTGCGGGTGGTGCCATCGGACGTGCCCAGCGCAGACATGCTGCGCGCACAAGATTGCCAACTGGTCATCAGCCCGCGCCCACCAGACGCGACCGACATCAAACACAAGCGATTGTTTGCCGACAACTACCGCGTCTTTTATGACCCACACGTGCGCAAAGCGCCTCGCTCGCTCAAAGCCTACGAGACAGCCGAACACATCAGGGTGGTGCACCAACCCAAGCGAAGTTTGGACATAGACGACTTGCTGCTCAAGCGTGGCGTCCAACGCCGATTTGCAGCGACCTTGAGTAGCTTTGCAGGCGTGGCCGCCTTCGTGGCAGGCACTCAGCGATTAGCAACCCTGCCCGGCTTGCTACGCCAAGGTTTGTTGCGTGGCTTGGCCGATGCGCCAGTGCCGTTTGAAACACCCGAAATGCCCATGTATGCCATCTGGCATGTGCGGCATCAGCAGGATCCGGTGCATATGTGGCTGCGCGAACAGTTGTTTAAGGCGTGATGTCTTGAACGAACTCCTCATTCTTGTGCGAACAGTTTGCGCTTACGCATTGTTTGATTGAACGGCTTGCGATACCCTAAATTTCGGCAATACGCCAACAACAAGGGGAATCGTATGTACTTGATCCAACGTAATTTTTACAAGTCGCTCTTGTTGAGCACATTCGCGCTGCTTTTTTGCGTCTTGGGTAACCAAGCGATCGCATCGACAGCCGAGGAGCTCAATCAAGAATCAGCGCTAGCACTTCAAGCGCTCCACAAAGCCAACCCAACAGCGGCAATGATTTCTAAGCAAGCCAAGGCCATTTTGGTATTTCCCAAAGTGGTGAAAGCTGGGCTTGTCTTTGGTGGCAGCTATGGCGAAGGCGTGCTCATGAAAGGTGGCCGTGTTACCGAATACTTCAACACCGTATCTGCATCATGGGGATGGCAGTTGGGTGCTGAGTCCTATGCCTACGTCGTATTCCTCATGAACGACAAGGCGGTTAAATACCTTGAAGAGTCCAAGGGATGGGAATTCGGTGTGGGCCCGAGCCTTGTGGTGGTGAACGAGGGCGTCGCTAAGAACATAACCACCACAACGCTCAAGGACGATGCCTACGCCTTCGTGACTGATCAAGAAGGACTGATGGCCAGCCTAAGTTTTGAAGGTACGAAAATCAGCCGCATCAAGCGGTAAAACAAAAAGCAGACGCCTGTTCTTTAAATTCGAATAAGACGTCTCAACGACATCAGCGGTCGACACTGAAACCTTTGCTTTTAAAGATCAAGGCCGCCTGTGGGGTGAGGAGAAATCGACTAAATTCTGACGCGGATGGGTTATCGATTGCCTTGACACCGATCAAAACAGAATACGTTGTGATTTTTTGCAGCGAGAGTGGCAATGGCCCAACCAACGTCGCCCCTTTGACGGGCAAGATTTCTGTGATCTGCTGAACGCCAAGTTCGATGTCGCCATGCGCGACAGGCTCTAGGACGTACCCCACATCACCTAGAGTCGTTTTTGATTTCACCTGCTCCGAGATACCTAGCTGCTCAAGCACACTCGCAAAGTGTTTGCCACTGGTCCCCTTTTGTGGGTCCATATAAGTAATGCTTTTTGCGCGCAAGATGGTTTCGCGCAATGCTTCCGGCGTTGATATATCAGGCAGTGCCGCTCCTTGTTTGACAGCGACACCGACGCCAACACTTCCCAGTGGCGTGGCAGAACCTACAAGCACCCAACCTTTGCTCTGAACTTCATTCACCACATCCGTAGAGAGTACCAACACGTCGGGACGTCCTCCTTCAGCTAAGCGACGTACCAACACACCCACTGGGGCATATTGCACATCTAGGCTCATTCCCGTTAACTTTTGAAACGCTGGGACCAGTTCCTCCAAAGGCGGCTTAACTGCACCAGCACTCCAAACAACCAATGAACCAGCTTGGCAGGTCACAGATGCAACAAAAAATATCAAAGTGGTTGATATCACTTTGCTGAACAAGACGATCCATCGTGATGACAACATGCTGCTACTCCTTCAATGAATCACTATTTTAAAAAATCAAACAAGACCAGCGGCCTTCACTTTATGAGGCAAGAACGGAACCGAACGTAAACGAACACCCGTCGCATCGAAAACCGCGTTTGATATCGCCGATGGCACCACTGTTGGAGCCATCTCACCCGCACCCCACACGGGCATGTCAGGCCGATTGATTAAGCTGACTTGGATACGTGGCACATCTGGAAATCTCAAAATCGGGTAACTTGCCCAATCCGTGCTGGTCACATGGGTTTGATCAAATTGCAGCTCTTCAAGCAAGGTTCGGCTGATGGTTTGCACAATGCCGCCTTCGATTTGGTTGATGGCGCCATCAGGATTAATCACCTGACCACAGTCGTGGCTACACCACACATCGGTCACGCGAATAGCGCCCGTGCTGCGGTTCACTTCCACCTCAGCGACGAGCGCCACAAACGTACGCTCGTTGTCGTACTTCACAAACGACACACCACGTCCGCGAACCAAATTGTGCGTGGTCTTGGCCGCTGGCGACGAACGACTTTGCCAATTCGATAAACGCGCCACGTCTTCCAATACAGCACGGGCGCGCGGCTCTTTGAGATACGTCAGGCGCCATTGAAGCGGGTCCACGCCAGCGGCGGCGGCCAACTCGTCGAAGAATGATTCATTGGCGAATGTGTTTTGCATACGCCCTGGCGTGCGCAAATGCGAGGTACGAAAAGCCGTGTCAGCCAGGCGATGGACCTCGGTCTGGATGTTGGGGAACTGGTACAACACATCGGCATTCTTTTGCAAGTTGCCCGTGTAGTGCCCATTGCGCTTGACGCCAGATAGCACCGCAGCCAATAAGGGAAACTCTTCGAGCGAGCCATTGGCCTGCGCAATGAAAAACTCAGATCGCCAAGCCACCGGCTGACCTGCCGCGTCGAGGCCAGCCTCCATGTCCACCAAGGTGGGCGGGCTTTTAGGGTCCCAGCCGTGCTCATCGGCACGCATCCACTGCACACGCACGGGTGCACCTGCCAGCTTAGACACCAATGCAGCATCACCCGAACAATCTTCGTGGCCATTGCGCCCGTAGCAGCCCGCACCATCGAGATAAATCATCCGGATCCGGTCTTTGGGAATATCAAGCACGGTCGACAGTTCTGCTTGCAGCGAGTGTGTCGCTTGAGAGGCCGACCATACGGTACAACTTCCTTCCTTGAAATCAGCCACCGCGCATGACGGTCCGATGGAGCCATGCGTGTGTGGCGCAAAGTCGTAGGTGGCCTTGATACGCTTATCTGCACCCGCCAACGCGTTGATTGCATCACCCGTTTTGATGACCGCTTCATTTTTGGCCACAGGCAGTTTGCGCCAGTAATCGTAAAGCTTGGCTTGCTCTGGCATGGTGTTGGGCGTTGCCCACTGCGTCTTGAGCGCACGTGCTGCTTTGACAGCGGCCCACTCTGACTTGCAAACGACAGCCAAAAAGTCTTGCTTACGAACGACCTTGATAAAGCCGTTGACTTTACGCGCAGCAGAATCGTCAACGCTGAGCAACTTGCCACCCAGCCCCGTGGGGCGAATCATGCGGGCGTGCAGCATGCCTGGCAATTTGAAGTCATGCATGTAGAGGAACTTGCCCGTGAGTTTGTCCGGAATATCTACACGCGCAATCGACTGACCAACAATCTTATGTTGGGCATACGCTTTGATGGGGGCTTTGGGATCGAGCTTGACGTTCAGAGGTGCGCCTTCCAGAAGTGCCGCGTAGCTGATTTTTCGCTCCCCTTGACGCGTCGAAATAACACCATCGTTCACCGTGAGGTCAGCGGCATTCACTTGCCAGCGAGCCGCAGCAACAGCGAGCAACGCCTGACGGGCGCTCGCTGAGGCTAGCCGTAAAGTGCCACCGCCGTTTTGCAAACTCAAACTGCCCGCAGACTGGCCTTGATCGAGCGTTGTCAACGTGTCCCCCATCACCATGTCAATCTGCTTGTAATTGACATCCAATTCTTCGGCCACCATTTGCATGAGTGCGGTACGCACGCCCGTGCCCAAATCGACCTTACCTGAATAAACGGTCACGCGGCCGTCTGCATTCATGCCAAGCCATGCATCGACGTGCGTGCCGACCATGCTCTTGCTGGGTGCAAGCCCCTGCGCGTAGCCCGACGTGCCAACCGCAAACGAGAACGAAACGACAAGACTACTTCCTGCCTGTAAAAAATGACGACGTTGCATAACTCAAGCCTTTTTCAATGTCGTGACAGAAGTCGTTACCAGCGCATCTGATGCGCGTTTGACTGCCTTGACGATGCGTGTGTGCGTTCCACAGCGGCATAGGTTGGCAGCCAGTGCTTCTTGAATCTGCCCATCAGTTGGACGTGGGTTCTTCGATAGGAAATCGACCGATTGCATCACCATTCCGTTGATGCAATAACCGCACTGAGCGGCCTGTTCATCAATGAACGCTTGTTGCACCGGATGTGGTTTTTCAGGCGTTCCTAATCCCTCAAGGGTGACGATCTTGACGCCTTTTAGGTTAGCAATTGGGGTGATACAACTTCGCACCGCTTGACCATTCACGAGTACCGTGCAGGCGCCGCACTGACCTAGGCCACAGCCATATTTAGGGCCATGTAATGCGAGGTTGTCGCGCAACACATAGAGCAATGGCGTGTCACTGTCAGCGTCAACCGTGACAGCTTTGCCATTCACATTTAGCGGGTATTTCATTGTTTCTCATCCTTATTGTTGGCACGTCAACCAATTCAGATCCATTCTGCTTTGGATACTTGTGCACACACATAGGTAAACACCAAGCAGAGTCACAACAGAGACTCCTGTCGTTCGAGATTCGATAGGATGAACACAACTACAAGCAAATTTCACAATTTATGACCGATACCAATCTCTCTGAATGGATTCACGACCACATCTTTGACGAAGGCAGTGAAGCCGCTGAAAAAAGCACACGTCTCGTGATGTGGATCACAGGCGCCATGATGTTGGTGGAAATCGTGGCAGGCTGGTGGTTCAACTCAATGGCGTTATTGGCAGATGGCTGGCACATGAGTTCGCATGCAGTAGCCATTGGCCTGAGTGCCTTTGCCTATGCTGCCGCGCGTAAGTATGCAAAGGACTCCCGCTTTGCATTCGGAACTTGGAAAATTGAAATCTTGGCCGGATTCACAAGCGCCATTTTTTTAATTGTTGTCGCGATTTTGATGGTCGTGGGCTCACTCGATCGATTGGTATCACCACAACCCATTCACTACCAACAAGCCATTGCTGTTGGCATTGTGGGACTCATCGTTAATCTGGTCTGCGCCTGGGTGCTTGGTCATACGCATCACGACCACGACCATCATCACGATCATGCGCACCAACATGATCTGAACCTCAAGTCTGCATACATACACGTCATCGCGGATGCAGCAACCTCCGTACTCGCCATCATCGCATTGGTCGGCGGATGGATATATGGCTGGTCTTGGCTTGACCCCATCATGGGCATCGTCGGTGCCGTGTTGGTCGCCATTTGGGCAAAAGGCCTAGTGAGCGAGACATCAAGAGTGCTGCTAGACCGCGAAATGGATCACCCTATCGTGGAAGAAATTCGCCAAGCCATCGCAGTTGAAAACAGCTCAGACGCAACTCAGATCACTGACCTACATGTTTGGCGCGTTGGAAAAAATGCCTACGCCTGCGCCCTGAGCCTTGTGACACATAACCCTGCGATCACGCCAATGTCCATTCGACAACAGCTGTCTGTGCATGAAGAAATTGTGCACACCACCATCGAGATTCATCACATCTGACATCACAAAAACCAAGAGATTGGAATGACCGCTTGTTCCTTTGACCAATATCAATTGAATTCCATCGCATTCAATTTACGATGCCCAATAGAACTTGATCACAATGGATAAAGGAGTTTGACATGACTAAATCACTGGCCTTGATTCCATTCGCTCTGCTCAGTACATGTCTTTATGCAGCGGATCCTCAAGAATTTGGCAAGGTCATTTCGTCAAAGCCTGTCATCCACCAAATTCAATTTCCCCAGCAATTCTGTGGTAACGCGCCGGTTGCAGTGACCGAGCCGAAAACTGGAGCAGGTGCCGTCATGGGCGCAATAGCGGGTGGCGCTGTCGGGAGTGCCGTCGGTCAGGGTTCTGGAAATGCTGCTGCGACGGCTTTAGGCATCGTGGGTGGGGCCGTTTTGGGCGACAAACTTGAAGGCCAAAACACGACGATTCAAAATGCGACCACTTGTTCCACACATTTGGTGACACAGAACACCACGCTCTACGAAGTGGAATACGTATATGCAGGAAAACATTACAAAGTTTTGCTACCCAACGATCCAGGCAAAACAATCCCTGTGAGCATCTCCCCTACTTTGTCCGCGCCGCCAGAAGGATATCCACCGACTCCAACTGGGCCTATCAGTTCGAATGAACAACCCACACTCGTTGCACCACCGCCTGTGCCAGCGCCTGTGTATGTCACCCCTTATCCTTATTACGGCTATCCCTATGGTTATCCGTATGGGTATCCTCCCTTTAGCGTCAATTTCGGCATTGGCTATTACCGTGGCTATCGTCGTTGAAGTTGAAACATTCAATACGGTTTGAAACATAGCTCTACCCCTAACCAACTGAGGTGCTGTATGAAAAAAATTCTTCTGATGGGATTGATGTCCTTAACTTTTGCATCGGGCGCTTTTGCTGATCGCGATCGTTTTGAACGCAGAGAAGAGTTTGAACGTCGCCCGCATCCTGATGCGCGCTGGCACAACGATGCTGGTTGGCTTGTCCCCGCCATCATTGGGGGGGCATTGGTTTACGGGGCAATCAACAGCCAACCGCGTCCCCCAGTTGTTGTTGAGCAACCGCAGCAGTTCTACCCCATTGAGCCAGGGCAACCTCAACAGCCACCGAGGGGTTACCACTGGGAACAGATCGTTGACGCAAGCTGCAATTGCTACCGCGTGGTGCTGGTCAGAAACTAAAACACCGCAACCCAGCTCAGTGTGAGTAGGTGACGTACAGATACGTCAAATTGTTGTCGCTCGCAGCACGGCTATTGCCCGAGGAGTTATCAATGAAGCTTGGCCCGCCTAGGAAGTTTCGGTAGAAGGTCTGCTGAAGCGCTATGTGAATCTTTGGGACAGGCGCGTAGTAAAGCTCAAAGCCAATGCCACTTGTTTTTGGTGTGCCTGTGGCTGAGCAGTAGGCAAGCATCGAGTTAGTTTGATTGCAAGCACCAGTGATAACGGCTTGGTTTTCATTGAAGGCCCAATATAAGTTGTCAGTACTGCCATTGGTCTTAAAGTGAAAAATAGTCACTCCGTATTTTCGTGCGTAGTCATAAGTTAACTTACTTCGTAACGTCGACAGACTTCCCGAAGAAGCATCATGACTTCGACCAACGGATCGAGCTCCCCACTCGACTTTCTCTTGGATGTAAGTGGCCTGAGCAGAGACTGAATGCGTATCTGTGATGTGCTGGTACTGCGCATCGAATCCTACGTCGGTGTATTTTCCTGAAGCTGAACCAGCAACCAAGGGATCGCGAGCAAGGTGGCTCATCATTCCAAACGTGCCCACCATATAAGAATCATTGCCATTGACCCGATTCCAAGCGAACCTCCAATACGGGTTGGCGTTAGAGTTGATCGTATTTACAGGGCCGGAAAGTTGCAGTACGGATGAGCCCGGTGACGCTTTCATGTAGTTACTCAACTCGACATAGATTTCATCATTCACCATGGCGTAAACACCAGCACCAATGACTTGTGAATTAAGTCCGCCATCGATCATCGACGTGGGACCGAATTGTCCGATACCCCAAGCGTTGAGCAAGCTTGAAGTCCGATAAGGAAACGTGTGTACAGGCGTTGTACTCCACAAATCTTGACTGGCAGGGGCATTGTTGAAAGTCACACCCCAATCAATGGATTGCGCTGCGAGCACATCTTGTTTTGCAAATCGCACATCGCTTGTGTCTAGAAAAAAATCATTCCCCACATGAGAACCGGTTTGAACACCTGATGTGCCGAACAACGGATTGGTATTTGCAAAACTAGCCGTCCATTTGAGATTGCCGCCAACATTTTCCGAGAGCTTGCCAGCCACATAAAGATTGGCCTCTTCAGGAATCAACTTTCCATTTTTGGGCATCGTGACACTGGGGTCTACGCTGCTGGATGTGTTCTTGACTTTCGTGACTGAAGCTGTTGCGACGAAAGAGAACGGGGCGACATGCTTACCTTGGGTATATCCCCTGAGTTTGAATTGACGACCGACAGGGGTGAGTTCACCAATGTTCAGGTGGCACGCCTTGCATGGTTGATCGGTTTGATCAGAAAAAACTGGCAACGCGAATACATCAAAACTACTAAATAGATAAACGAAAAGAACAAGGGTTTTGACAAACTTTAACCACATCTACAAAGGTCCTTCTCATTTGGCATTGATAGCGGTGATTGCCCACGACGCTAAATAAAACCCCGTTTGGGTCATTGCATAGTTTAGATGACACGCATTCACATAGATGACAAACAAAGGGTATTCCCTCAAGTGGTATTTCGTATATTCATCAATAGCTTTAGCCGATACGATCATTTGAAATAACCAAAGGCGATACGTTAGTGGACTGCATCCTAGAAACAAAACAGCTGACAAAAGAGTTCAAGGGCTTTGTCGCTGTTGACCACGTCAATCTTCGTGTCAAACGCGGAAGCATTCATGCATTGATAGGCCCTAACGGTGCAGGTAAAACGACTTGCTTTAATCTGCTGACTAAATTTCTAAAGCCGACATCTGGACACATTCTTCTTGACGGCGTTGACATCACAAACCAAGAACCAGCAGAGATTGCGCGTTTGGGCGTGATTCGATCATTTCAAATTTCAGCTGTATTCCCGCATCTGACTGTTCTTGAAAATGTGCGAGTTGCCTTGCAAAGACAACTTCATACATCTTTTCATTTCTGGAAGTCAGAAAAATCTTTAAATCAATTGAATGATCACGCCATGTCGCTCTTGAACGAAGTTGACTTGGCCAACTTTGCCAATCTCAAAGCCGTTGAATTGAGCTATGGTCGTAAACGTGCACTTGAAATAGCTACGACGTTAGCCATGGCCCCGAAGTTGATGCTGTTAGACGAGCCCACGCAAGGCATGGGCCTAGAGGATGTGGACCGCATTCGCCAACTGATCAAAAAAGTTGCCTCCAGCCGCACAGTGCTGATGGTGGAGCACAACATGAGTGTGGTTTCTAGCATTGCTGACACCATCACCGTATTGCAACGTGGTGCCACGCTGGCCGAAGGCTCCTACGCCGAAGTGTCTAAAAATCCAGCGGTCATAGAAGCCTATATGGGCAGCACCAACGCCGAACTCGTGGGAGCGCACTGACATGGCCGCTTTGCTTGAAGTTGAAAATCTGCATGGCTGGTATGGCGAATCGCATGTGCTGCACGGCGTGAATTTCAAAGTGCATGAAGGCGAAGTTGTCACGATCTTGGGCCGTAACGGCGCAGGTCGCACCAGCACAATGCGCGCCATCATGGGACTGATCGGTGCACGCAAAGGCGCTATTCGCATCCGAGGCCAAGAGACGATAGGACACGCCACCCATCAAATTGCCAAATTAGGTTTGGGCTACTGCCCTGAAGAACGCGGTATTTTTTCGAGCTTATCGACGGAAGAGAACTTGCTCTTGCCGCCTATCCTTGCTCCAGGCGGAATGAGCTTAGAAGAAATTTACGACATGTTTCCCAACCTGAAAGAACGGGCCAACAGCCAGGGTACTCGGCTATCGGGCGGTGAGCAGCAAATGTTGGCTGTTGCACGCATCTTGCGCACAGGCGCAAAGTTGCTGTTGCTGGACGAAATTTCTGAAGGCCTCGCGCCCGTCATCGTGCAAAAACTTGCATCCATGGTGCAAGCCCTGCGCAAGCGAGGCTACACGATCATCATCGTCGAACAAAATTTCACCTTTGCAGCGCCCTTAGCCGATCGGTTCTTAGTGATGGAGCATGGGGAAGTGATTCAAGAATTTACGCAGGCCGAACTCCCATCGCGGATGGCGCGATTACACGAATATTTGGGCGTCTAACAGCGCACTTGGTCTTGGGAATAACTTTTAACAGGAGATAGTCATGAAACTTAAAAAAATCATTTCAGCATTGGGCATTGCCGGACTCAGCATGGTGGGCATGAGTGCACAAGCCCAAACGTCCGGGGATGTCATCCGCATTGGTTTCATCACTGACTTATCAGGTCTCTATGCCGACATCGACGGCCCAGCGGGTGCCGAGGCTATTCGCATGGCCATCGCTGATGCGGGCGGTGCAGTGGCGGGTAAGAAAATTGAGTTACTGGTCGCCGATCACCAAAACAAACCCGACGTTGCCGCAGCCAAAGCACGCGAGTGGTTTGATACACAAGGCGTCGACATGCTCGTGGGTGGCACCAACTCTGGCACCGCATTGGCCATGGCCAAAGTGGCACAAGAAAAGAAAAAACTGTTCATCGCCATTGGTGCGGGTACTTCGGCACTCACCAACGAGCAATGCAATGCTTACACCGTTCACTATGCTTATGACACCGTTGCACTGGCCAAAGGCACAGGCGGGGCCGTTGTGAAAGCTGGCGGCAAAAGCTGGTACTTCTTGACCGCTGACTACGCCTTTGGCGCATCCCTACAAAATGACACGGCCAACGTGGTTAAAGCCGCTGGCGGCACGGTCGTCGGGGCTGTGAAGCACCCTTTGTCAGCTAGTGACTTCTCATCATTCCTTCTACAAGCACAAGGCAGCAAGGCGCAAATTCTGGGTCTTGCGAACGCAGGTGGCGACACCATCAATGCGATCAAAGCGGCCAATGAGTTTGGTATTACCAAAAGCATGAAATTGGCAGGCTTGCTGGTCTTTATCAACGACATTCATTCTTTGGGTTTGAAATCAACACAAGGCATGTATTTGACCGACAGTTGGTATTGGAACAAGGATGCAGAAACGCGCACATGGAGCCGCAAGTTTTTCGAGAAGCTCAAGCGCATGCCCTCCTCACTTCAAGCCGCCGATTACTCTGCAGCTTTGCAGTACCTCCAAGCTGTTAAAGCTACCGGTACAGACGACGCGGACAAAGTGTTGGCTCAAATGAAAAAAACCAAAATCAACGACGTGTTCGCCAAAGGCGGCTACATCCGAGATGATGGCCGCATGATCCACGATATGTATTTGATGCAAGTGAAAACACCCGACAAATCAGTAGAGCCATGGGATTACTACAACGTCGTGGAAACGATCAAAGGTGAGGCTGCGTTCACGACCAAAGCTGAATCTAAATGCGCTTCTTGGAAATAATAATTAAGTAAAAGCCACCCATGGAAATTTTCGGCATTCCCATTCAAGCGTTTTTAGGCCAGCTATTGCTAGGCCTAGTCAACGGTTCTTTTTATGCAATGCTGAGCCTTGGGTTGGCGGTTATTTTTGGCCTACTGGGCATCGTCAATTTTGCCCACGGCGCCTTCTACATGATGGGCGCTTATGTGGCCTTTGTGTCGCTCGATGTTTTTGGCCTCAATTACTGGTTCGCTTTGTTACTCGCCCCATTACTGGTCGGGGTGGTTGGCGTGGTTCTTGAACGAACCTTGCTCAAACACCTCTATAAAATTGATCCCATCTATGGGCTATTACTTACCTTTGGCTTGGCTTTGATTGCCGAAGGTGTCTTCAGGGAATTCTTCGGGGTGTCAGGCCAGTCGTATCCCGTGCCAGAGTTACTTCAAGGCGCCACCAATCTTGGTTTTATGATCTTGCCCAATTACCGGGCTTGGGTTGTATTCGCATCACTCAGTGTGTGTTTGACAACTTGGTTTGTGATTGAACGCACACGCCTCGGGTCGTACCTCAGGGCTGGAACAGAAAACCCCCAACTGGTGCAAGCGTTTGGCATCAACGTCCCGATGATGGTGATGCTGACCTATGGCGCAGGCTGTGGTCTTGCCGGACTGGCAGGTGTCTTGGCTGCCCCTGTGATTCAAATCAATCCACTCATGGGAAGCAACTTAATCATTGTTGTCTTCGCAGTCGTTGTCATCGGTGGCATGGGGTCCATCATGGGCGCCATCATCACAGGCGTTGCACTGGGATTGATTGAAGGCTTGACCAAAGTGTTTTACCCGGAAGCATCCAGCATTGTTGTGTTTGTCATCATGGCCATTGTTTTACTGATTCGTCCTGCCGGATTGTTTGGGAAGGAAGCATGATGCAAACTCAATCCACGTTGACGCAGAAAGCCAACCAATGGGCGCGGGTCGGATTGTCGATCTCTTTGGCATTACTAATCGCAGCACCATTCATTGGCATCTATCCCATCTTCATGATGAAAGCCCTGTGCTACGCGATGTTTGCATTGGCCTTCAATTTATTGATGGGCTTTACAGGTTTGCTTTCTTTTGGACATGCCGCATTTTTCGGCGCGGCTGGATACACAACCGGTTTGCTGATGCGTTCATTTGGTTGGTCTCCAGAAATGGGCGTTCTAGCAGGCACAGCAATCGCTAGCGTGTGCGGGTTAGGCGTTGGACTCATTGCCATTCGCCGCCAAGGCATTTACTTTGCGATGGTCACACTGGCCATGGCGCAAATGTTTTATTTCGTTTTTCTCCAAGCGCCCTTCACGGGTGGTGAGGATGGATTGCAAGGCGTACCTCGTGGCGAATTGCTTGGATTGATTCCTCTAGACAATGATCTCTCGCTTTATTTTGTTGTGCTGGCCGTGTTTGTAGCCGTCTTCATGTTTGTCATTCGCATCGTTCATTCACCCTACGGGCAGGTTTTGAAAGCGATTCGTGAAAATGAATCTCGCGCCATTTCCTTGGGCTACAACGTGAATAAATACAAGTTGATGGCATTCGTCTTATCCACGGCCATCGCTGGTTTGGCTGGATCAATGAAAACATTGGCCCTTGGCTTTGTGACATTGAATGATGCGCATTGGTCGTTATCGGGTGAAGTCATTTTGATGACCTTATTGGGTGGCTTAGGCACCTTCACAGGTCCGGCTCTAGGCGCCTTCACCATCATTGGCCTTCAGAATTTCTTAGCAGATCAAGTAGGTTCTTGGATTAACGTCATCATCGGTGTGATTTTTGTCATTTGTGTCGTCGCATTCAGACGTGGTTTTATTGGCGAGCTAAAACACTGGATGTCGGTGCGAAACGAAACTCAAACTTAAATGCATCACTGGCATTAACCTGACGTAACTCAGGTCAAAGCCTCACTTCTAAAATAGAAGGATGCACAAATCCTCCAACATCGACATTGTTTATCTTTGGGTCGATGGCAACGATGACGGGTGGCGAGCCAAGAGGCAAAGCGCTTACGATCGCATCCATACCAATGGCGACAACTCTATTGCGCGATTTGGAAACGTTGAAGGCCGCTTTCGTGACAACGAAGAGTTACGTTTCAGTCTGCGCGCATTGGAATCATTCTTTCCTAACCATGGTCATATTTACATCGTGACCGATGGGCAAGTACCCGCTTGGCTGCACCCCTCGCCTCAACTCACCCTGATTGACCACCGCGACCTGATACCAGAGGCTTCACTGCCCACTTTTGACTCTGGCCATATTGAGTCGTATATCCACCGCATACCCGGCCTGTCAGAACGTTATTTCTACTTAAATGATGACGTCTTCTTTGGCGCTCCCGTGTGTGTGGAGGATTGGTTCTTCGAAGACGGCTTCTACGTTGCTTGGTCAGATGAGCCAGAAGTCCTTGGCCACGTCATGCAAACCGATGCAAGCTCTTTAGAAAATGCCAGTCGCTTATCCAAGCAATGGCTGCAGACCAAAGCGGAAAAAATCAAACAAAATCAGTTAGCGCCCTCAAGGCCGCTGAGCACCCGCTATAGCCACACTTCACGGACCTTTGCGCACTCACCACGCCCCATGTTGAAATCGATCTTGATCGAGATCGAACACGAAGCCATGGATTTATTCGAACGCGTACGCTCTACCGTTTTTCGCAGCTGGGACAAACCCACCATCGTGTCAGACTTTGTGTTGCGATGGGCCTTGGCACATGGGCTTGCACAAGTCAAAGACCATTCGCACCTCTACATCGCCACGGGGGAAGCGCTAGAGAGTCAGGCCCTTCAGCTTCTGAAAAAACAGTTTGGAAAACTCGATTTCTTTTGCATCAACGACACCACAGATGACGCACTGACAGCAGACCCCAGACTCACCCAAGTTCGCAACGTACTGATGCAACTCTTACCCACGCCATCCCTATTTGAACTGGGAAGAACCTCAACGTGCCCATAAAGCAAACTTTCAAAGGCAACAAACAAAGTCTGCCAAGTAAGCCCTGTACTGTTTGCGGTCGTGACATGACATGGCGCAAAGCATGGGCCAAGAATTGGGAGCAAGTGCTTTACTGCTCCACCGCTTGTCGCCAAAAAAAGTCCGTCATCAGCAAGCGATCAACCACACCATGACCTCTGCCATGCGACACCTCGTGTTAATTTTGGGGGATCAGCTCGATGCACACGCCTCGGCGTTGAGCGATTTCGATCCAACGCAAGATGCCATCTGGATGGCTGAGGTAGACGAAGAATCAACCCACGTTGCGTCGTCCAAACAACGCACCACTGTGTTTTTGAGTGCCATGCGCCACTTCGCAGCGGGCCTCAGAGCACGCGGTTGGTCCGTTATCTACAGCGAACTAGATTGCGCCAACAACTCAGGCACTTTGGCGGGTGAACTTGACAAGGCCATCCTCCAGAACAAACCTCAGCAGCTGGTCATGACCGCCCCTGGAGAATGGCGAGTCCTACAAAACTTGCGTTCAATGGCTCGCAAACACGGACTGAACTTAGACATTCGTGACGACTCGCACTTCTTCAGTGCCGTACGTGAGTTCGCGCAACATGCCAGCGGACGAAAGCAACTGCGCTTAGAGTTTTTCTACCGTGAGATGCGCCAAAAAACAGGCATCTTGATGAACGGCAAAAAACCGATCGGGGAAGCATGGAACTTTGATGCAGACAACCGAGGAAGCTTTGGCAAACAAGGTCCTGGACTTTTGCCACACCCAAGTCGGTTTGAGCCGGATGCCATCACACGCGATGTCATGAACTTGGTGAACCGAAGATTCACAGACCACCCTGGTTCTATTGATAGTTTCGGATGGCCAGTCACTCGCGACCAAGCGCTTAAGGCGCTTTCTGATTTCATCTCATACCGGCTACCCAGTTTTGGTCTTTACCAAGATGCGATGTGGGAAGGCGAAGTTTGGCTCTATCACTCCCATCTGTCTTGCGCGTTGAATTTAAAACTACTCAACCCAAGAGAAGTTGTGGCAGCGGCAGAAGAAGCGCTTCGTCTGGACCATGCACCGCTCCAAGCCGTAGAAGGCTTTGTGCGGCAAATATTAGGCTGGCGTGAATACGTGCGGGGCATCTACTGGATGCACATGCCCGACTACGCCAACAGCAATGCATTGGAGGCGCACGAACCGCTGCCCGAGTTTTACTGGACAGGGCAAACCGACATGGCGTGTTTACGTGACGCCATCCATCAAACGCTTGAACATGGCTACGCACACCACATCCAACGTTTGATGGTGACAGGCCTGTACGCTTTGCTGCTTGGGGTCGAGCCCAAAGCGGTACATGAGTGGTATTTGGGTGTGTATGTCGACGCTGTGGAGTGGGTCGAACTACCCAACACGCTTGGCATGAGTCAGTTTGCTGATGGCGGGCTCATGTCAAGCAAGCCCTATATTGCCAGCGGCAAATATATCGATCGCATGAGCAACCATTGCAAGGGCTGTCGATTCAACCCAGCGGAGTCAACCGGTGAAACCGCCTGCCCTTTCACCACCTTGTATTGGGATTACCTCATCAAGCACGCTGACATGCTTGCAAAAAATCCTCGAATGCTGATGCAACTCAAAAATGTCAACCGCCTCAGTGCCGAGGCGCGTGAAGCCATTGCCAGACAAGCCCAAACTCATCGGGCCGTCAAAGGCTAAGAGACTGAGAGTCAGAAAACTGCAGCGCCGCCAAACTGGCGTACAAACCCCCACGGGCCATCAACTCGGCATGCGTGCCCTGCTCCACCATACGACCATGGTCGAGCACCCAGATGCAATCTGCGCGTTGCACCGTCGCCAATCGGTGCGCAATGACCAGCGTTGTACGGCCTTGCATGGCTTTCTCTAAAGCGGCTTGCACCATGCGTTCGCTGTTGGCATCTAAGGCACTGGTGGCTTCGTCGAGCAATAGCAACGGTGGGTTTTTCAAAATCGCACGCGCGATCGCAATGCGCTGACGTTGCCCGCCCGACAAGCGCACACCTCTGTCTCCCAAATAGGTATCAAAACCTTGAGGCAACTCAGCGATAAATTCTTGTGCAAATGCGGCTTGTGCCGCGGCGTGAACCTCTTCGTCAGTGGCTTCAGGCTTGCCGTAGAGGATGTTCTCCATCACCGTGCCAGAAAACACCACCGGCTCCTGCGGCACCACACCGATGCGGTGTCGCAAATCGTTCAAATCCATCTGTTCAATTGCCACACCATCGAGCAACACATCCCCCTGTTGCGGCGCATAAAAACGCATCAACAAAGAAAACAAGGTGGTCTTGCCCGAACCACTGGGCCCCACGATCGCCACAGTTTGCCCTGCATGCACATCGCCGCTCAAACCATTCACCGCCAGCTGCAGCGGACGCGAAGGGTAATGAAAATTCACCGCCCGCAACACAAGACTGGAACCTTTCTCAGGCCAAGGTGCATGTTGTGGATGCTCAGGCGATCGCACATCAGAACGGGTGTGAAGCAATTCCATCAAACGCTCGGTCGCACCCGCTGCTCGCAGCACATCGCCATACACCTCACCCAACACCGCAAACGCACTGGCCAACAAAATCACGTAAATCACAGTTTGGCCCAACTCGCCAGCCGTCGTCGTGCCTGCACGCACAGACAACGTGCCCAGATACAAACCCCAAAGCAGTGCGGCACTCGAAGCCATGATGATGAAGCCCACCAAAACCGAGCGGGCGCGTATGCGTCGTAACGATGTCGTCAAGGCTTGCGCCGTCGATGTTGTGAAACGCAAGGCTTCACGCTTCTCTGCGGTGTAACTTTGAACGACAGAAATGGCATTGAGCACCTCCGAGGCAATCGCACTCGAATCTGCCACGCGATCTAGGCTAGCACGCGAAAGCCGGCGCACTCTGCGGCCCAAATAAACGCTGGGAAACACAACCACGGTCAATACACCAAGCACTTGAAACATCAGCCATGGATTGGTCCACACCAACATCGCCATCGCGCCCAAGCCCATCACCAGATTGCGCAGTCCTATCGACAGTGACGAGCCCACCACGGTTTGCACCAGAGTGGCGTCACTGGTCAAACGCGACAACACCTCACCGGATTGCGTGGTTTCAAAAAACGTGGGACTTTGTTGCAACACATGTGCATAGACTTTGTTTTTGACATCCACCGTGATCTTTTCGCCCAACCAACTCACGGTGTAAAAACGCAGGGCAGAAAAAATTGCCAAAGCAACCGCCACCAAAAAGAGTTCGACAAACTTGGTAGCCAAGACGCCTGTGTCCGCAGCTCCCCCCAAACCTTGGTCAATCAAGTTACGCAATGCCCAAGGAAAAGCCAAGGTGGTGGCCGCAGCCAGTATCAAGAAAAGTCCTGCACAAGCCACTTGGATTCGATAAGGACGAATGAATGGCAGCAGGCCCGACAGCGATTTAGGTGAAGATTTCATGCCCTTCGATTATCTGCACAAACACGACTTAAGGAACAAACCTTAGACAGCAACTCGGGCAAGCGATAACTGTTATTGGGTGTCCGACACGCGACTCAGAAATCGTAAAACGTAAGAAAAACGGGGTTATCCCTATAAGCCGCTGGATTCAAATGACGCATCGAATACACCACGCAAGGACCTAGCCATGTCATTTCAAATCAGCAAATTCCTCGGACTTGTGCTGTGCGCACTCAGCATTTCAGTGCAAGCACAAACGCCGCCCAAACCAGGGGCCCCCAAACGTTTTCCGCAAATCACGCTGGAGCAAATCGCGCCTGAAGGCCAAGCCTTGGCAAAAGAGATCATTCAAATTTCAAGTGTGGGTTTGGGTGGTCCTTACAACATCATGTTCAGAAGTCCTGTCTATGCAGAACGCATGAAAAAACTTCTGGACTATCTCCGCTTCAATACATCGCTGCCAACACGCCTGAATGAATTTGCAATTTTAATTCAGGGCTACGAATGGAAGTCCCAAGTCGAGTGGTATGCGCACTACCCATTGGCACTCAAAGCCGGTTTACCGCAATCCGTCGCAGACGATTTGAAGATGGGCATCCGGCCGCGTAATATGGCCCCTGACGAAGAAATGGTTTACGACATCAGCATGACACTGATGAAGGAACACGAGATTTCAGACGCCATGTTTGAGAAAGCCAAAAAAGTTTTTTCAGAGCAACAAATTGTGGACTTGGTTGCCGTCAGTGGCACTTATGTCACCGTGGCCATGCTGCTGGCGGTGGGTCAAGAAATGTCACCTGAGGGCAAGCCACTTCCCTTCCCAGCCAAATAAACGCACGATCAACTCACAGGAAAAATCATCATGAAATTTTTAAATCTAATGCGCTTGAAAACCTGCGTGGTCTTAGGCCTAGCTGCCATCAGCATGCACAGTGTTGGCGCCCAAACCCTAGCAACGACAACACAAGCAAAAACCGAAGTTTTGTGGCTAGGTCAGGCAGGCTTTCGCATCAAATCACCCGGTGGGCAAACCATCGTGATTGACCCGTGGCTCACAGGTGGCCCCAAAACACCCGCTCCTTACAAAACAGATATTTCAGCATTAGGCAAAGTCGATCTGTTGTTGGTCACACATGCGCACGTCGACCACCTCGGTGATGCTCCTGCATTGGCCAAGCTGCACAAAACCGTCCTCTATGGGCCTGCCGACATGATCACCCCCTTGGTCACGCTAGGCATCATCCCCGCAGAGTTGACACACCGCTTCAACAAATCAGGCAGCATCAAGCCCCTTCCAGGCATCAAAGTCACAGCGGTGCAAGCGGAACACTCGTCGCTTTTGGTTTGGAAAAATCCTGCGACAGAAAAGCTTGAATCTCACCCAGCCGGCGAAGCTGTGGGTTACATCATTGAGCTGGAAAACGGTTTCAAAATTTGGCATATGGGTGATACCGGCCTGTTTGGCGACATGAAGTTCATCACCGAACGCTACAAGCCTGATTTGGTGTTGATGCCCATTGGCGGCAACTTCACCATGGACCCAGAAGACGCAGCATTCGCAGCACGTCAGTGGATCAAGCCCAAGATGGTGATTCCCATTCACTACAACTCCAACCCGCTTGCCAAAGGCACATTGGCTGAGTTCCAAGAAGCCATGAAAGGCAGCAAAGTCAAAGTTGTCCCCATGACTGAAGGTCAAACGCTTGAGTTTTAAGCCGCAATGAAGACACGGCTCAAAAGCGTATGGACAGGGCTGTTCGCCATAGCCCTGTCAGTCCCTATGGCATGGGCACAAACGGACGCCGAAATTGCGAAGCAAATCGCACCGACTGGCACCTTGCGTGCGGTCATCAATCTTGGCAATCCCATCCTCGCTCGCAAAGACACGTCCACAGGTGCCCCTGTCGGCGTGTCTGTCGATTTGGCCCAAGCTTTGGCGCAAAAATTCAGACTGCCTTTGACGCTGATTCCGGTTGAGTCCGCCGCTAAGTCTGTCGATGCTGTGACGCAAGGCATTGCAGATATTGGATTTTTCGCCATCGATCCTGTGCGAGGTCAAGGCATCACCTACACACCAGCGTATGTGTTGATTGAAGGCAGTTACTTGGTCAAAAAAGAGTCACCCTTGACCGATAACGCGCAAGTCGACCAAGCCCAACACCGCGTGGTCGTTGGCAAAGGCAGTGCCTACGATTTATTCCTGACCCGCGAACTCAAAGCTGCGCAATTGGTAAGAGCGCCCACCTCACCACAAGTGGTGCCTTTCTTCATGGAAGGCACTTACGACGTTGCAGCTGGCGTCAAACAGCAGCTTGAATCAGATGCACAAAAAACGGAGGGCTTACGTTTATTGCCGGGTCGATTCATGGTCATCGAGCAAGCAATGGGACAAACTAAAAACATTTCTGCCATTGCGCACGGTGCGTTAATTCAGTTCATTTCTGAAATGAAAGCCAATGGCTTTGTCCATGAGAGTCTGCTTCGCCACCAAATTGAAGGTGCCATCGTCGCGCCTTAGTGTTTTTCATTTCCAACATCTTTGAGGTGAGTTCATGAGTCGATGGCTATCCCTAGTTCTGTTCACTTTTTTACATTTTTTCGGAAGCAATGCATTTGCCCAAAATTTCCCTCATCAAAAATCTGATGTTTGGGTGGCCAAAGATTTTCGTTTTCATACGGGTGAAGTCGCTCCAAGTTTGAACATCGGCTACACCACCCTTGGGAATCCATCGGGTGAACCCGTTGTCATCCTTCATGGCACAACAGGCACGGGCGTTGGCATGCTCAACTCGGCTTTTGGTGCAGAACTGTTCGGGCCCGGTCAAGTTTTAGACGCCGCCAAATACTTCATCGTTTTACCTGATGCCATTGGTATAGGCAAATCAAGCAAACCCTCCGACGGCTTGCGAGCCAAATTTCCAAAATACAACTATGACGACATGGTGCTGGCACAACATCGTCTGCTGACTGAAGGACTCAACCTTAAACATGTGCGCATGATTTTGGGCAACTCGATGGGCGGCATGCATGCCTGGCTGTGGGGTGTGCAGCATCCGGAATTCATGGATATTTTGGTTCCTATGGCCGCCATGCCTACCGAAATGGCTGGGCGCAACTGGATGATGCGTCGGCTTGTCATTGATTCCATCCGCAATGATCCCGAGTGGATGAACGGCAATTACGTGGAGCAACCCCGCAGTTTGCAATTTGCATCCGTCTTCTACGCAATGGCAACCAACGGTGGCAACCAAGCCTTGCAACGCCAAGCCCCCACTCGCGAGAAAGCGGATCAACTTTTAAATCAACGACTGAGTGGCGCATTTGTAGGTGATGCCAACGACCATTTGTACCAATGGGATGCCTCTAGAGACTACAACCCCTTAGACCAACTCGAAAAAATCAAAGCCACATTGCTCGCCATCAACTCTGCGGATGATGAACGCAACCCGCCAGAACTCCATGTGATGGACAAGGCTTTATCCAGAATTCCAAACGCTCGTTTGTTACTGATTCCTGCAAGTGATCAAACCGCAGGACACGGCACAACTGGACAAGCTAAGTGGTGGAAAAACGAAGTCGGTGCTTTGCTGCAAACTGCGCCTCACATGAAATAAGCGTCAAATGCCCATGTTGAATTTTTCTCTAAAATTGCAATGTCGTGCTTTTCTAGATAGCATGCATAAATCAATTAATTCAACTTACATATGACCACCTTTGCAAACCAACTCAAATCTGAAATCGCTCGCATTGCCAAAAAGGAAGCGCGTGCTGAATTAATTCAGTTAAAGAAGGCTTCGGCGCAGTACCGTTCAGACATCGCCGCGTTGAAACGCCATGTGGCGAGTCTCGAGTCCACGGTGAAAAAACTCAACAAGACCCAACCCAAGCCCGTCCTCAACGTTGAAAAAGAATCTGCTACTCCACTGCGTTTTCGTGCTGGCGGTTTTACAACGCTACGCAAGAAATTTGAATTGTCAGCCGAGCAAATGGGCAAGTTGATTGGTGTGTCTGCGCAATCCATTTACCACTGGGAAGCCGAAAAATCGCGCCCACGTGCGAGCCAACTCCCAGCCATTGCTGCCGCTCGCAAGCTCACCAAGAAAGAAGCTTGGGCGAAATTGGGCCTTTAAAAGGCACTAGAAGTATTTTTTAACTTCTAAGGCGATGCGTGTGTATTTGTTCGTGTCGGCCAATGCGGGTGACGTTCCAACAGGCCTTGCCACGTAGCCTGTGCCATGCCATTGGCTAGGCCCATTCCATTGCAATCCTAATCCAGCACCTTTCAATTCTGAAGTGCTCGTCACCGCTGCGGTGGAATATGAGCTTGAAGTCAGATTTGCCGCCTACTTATAAACACAATGACCTGCGCTAGGATGACACCTTGGTGGCTGACCTAAATGCACAAAAGCAATGCTCAGCCGCCATGAAACACTGACATCAAAATTTTTCTATTTTTTGATTTTCATGAGGTGCGCAATGACACTGAATTTGCCCAGACAAAACTTTCTTTATTACTTAACTCTCGATAAATTTAAAATTAATTAATTAATTTTTGGACTAGAGAACTGCCTCTAAAGCGCAGGCAAAGAGATCAAAAAAGAAAAAGTTTATTTAAGATTCGTTCATCAAATTAACTTCAATGAGGAAATTCAAATGCAAAACCAATTCAAGCCACAAGTCGAAAATTCTTTGGAAGTCGCTATCGAACTCGCCAATCTTTCTTTGTCTCAAGTTGAGCGCTTCACTGAGTTGAGCCTTGAACAAGCCAAAGTCAACGCCGAGTTGGCACAAGCCCAATTGAGCTCTGTGATGGACGTCAAAGACCCAGCAGCCGCCATCGAGTTGTTGAAATCTCAATTGGAAAACTCTGCCAAAAGCTTGGCGGGTTTCGCCGCTACCGCTTATGAACTGAGCCAAGAATTCCAAGCTGAGTCTGCTGCATTTGCTGAAGCTCACTTCGACAAAGCACAAGCTGCCGCCAACAATGCCATCACAGAGAACTTGAAAAAAGCGCCTGAAGGTTCTGAAGTTGCTGTGAACGCTGTCAAAGCCGCCCTCGATGCTGGCAACAAGGCTATTGCTGAAGCCCGCAAGACGGCCAAGAAGTCTGCCGAGTTGGCACAAGAGAGCTTGGCTGAGTTGAAAAAGCACGCCCCCAAAGCGGCTGCCAAAGCACCTGCACGCAGCAAAGCACGCGCTTAATTTTCTAAGCCCTGCAAGCATAGGCACCTTCGGGTGCCTATTTTTTTATCTCATGCAAAGTGGGCGTGCATCGCCATCAGCTCATCCGAGATTGCTTGCAAAGACAATACCTTCTTGATCGCGCCCGTTTCGATGGCGGCTTTGGGCATGCCAAAAATCACAGAGCTGCCTTGATCCTGCGCAATCGTGAGGCCATTTTTTTCAAAGATGGACACAATGCCATGCGCACCATCGCAGCCCATGCCACTCAGCACCACACCCACACAGTGGGGGCCAAACACTTGTGCCATAGACATGAACAGTTGATCCGCACTGGGCAAATGAAAGTCATTGGGTTGGGCATCCATCAACTTGAATCGCCCCTCTTGATCAAACACCAAGTGCCGCCCTTCTGGTGCAAAGTAAACATAGCCAGCGTGAGGCACCATGCCCGCCTCTGCCACCACAATTTGCAAACGGCTGCTGTCGTCCAGCCATTCCACCATGCCATACAAAAAGCCTTTGCTGATGTGTTGCACGCACACGATGGGAATCGAAAAATTCTCGGGCAAATTACTTAAGAGGTGAAGCAAAGCTTGAGGTCCCCCCGTCGATGAACCAATGGCGATGATCTTCGCAGGCATCACGGTGTCATCTTTTTCTTCGCGCTTGGGCGCCAAATTTATAAGAGGTTTTTGTTTGCTCGCAATCACATTCACGCCAGACAAGATTTTTATTTTGTCCACCAACAGCTGGGGATCAATTTGGCTGATGCCCCCAGATTTCAAAAGGGGTTTGGCCATCACATCCAAGGCACCCGCCTGAAAAATTTTCATGATGTTGCGGATCTGATGTGGCTGCGCAGAAATACTCAACACCAAAATAGGTCGGGGAAATTGAGCCATCACTTGCTTGGTCAGCTCCAAGCCATCCATCAACGGCATATGGAAGTCTGTGCAAATCACATCTGGATTGAGCTTCGGAATCAAAGCCAAAGCCTCAAGGCCGTTGCATGCTGTGCCCACCACCTCTATGCCGCCATCTTTCAAAATCTTTTGAATCACCGCCAACTCAAGCGCGGAGTCTTCCACGAGCAACACCCGAGGCGATGATGTGTATTTTCTGGGAGTGGTCATCGGTGGATACGTCAAATCAGACGCTCCAAACACTCCAACAAAATTGACTGGTCAAATTCTGGCTTGGACAAATAAGCATCGGCCCCCGCCTCTAAGCCTCTGCGGCGGTCCTCCTCTGTTGACAAAGAGGTCACCAAAATAACAGGTAGGTTGGCAAAGGCTGAATTGGCTCTGATTTTTTGGGTCAACACCAAACCGGTCATATTGGGCATCAAGATGTCGCTCACCACCGCATCAAATTTAAAGCGCGACATATGCTGCCAAGCGTCTAGGCCATCCACACAAGCCGTCACTTGATAACCCGCGCCCTCCAAGATGCGTTTTTCTTGCATACGCGTGGTGATGCTGTCTTCGGCTAGCAAAATGTGTTTGAGCGCTTTTTTCGCAGACTTCGTTACAACCGTCGAAGTGGGCTTTGCTTTGTTGAGCACCAAATGCACAAGACCTCGCACATCTAGAACTGGACTGACCAAGCCCGCATCCAAAATTGTCACCCCCAGCAATTGGGGTGTTCTACCCACAGGCATGGGGGCGGGTTTGATGACCACATCTTGCTCACCCAACAGCTCGTCCACAAACACACCCACACGCGTTTTCGCGTCATCCAAAATCACACAGTAGGACTTTGTTTCACTCAATGTCGACTGCCCTGGGCAACCAAGCAACGGGCCTAGCCAGCTCAAGAAAATAATTTCCCCATCGTCGTCCAAACAAGGGCTGCCCTCCACCATGCGTATCGTCTCTTGCGACACCTTTTGGATACGCTTGACGCTCTCAAACGGAATAGCAAACACTTGCCCTGAGTCTTTGACCAACAGCACCCTTGTGGAAATGATCGAAATCGGCAATCCCATGTTGATCCACATGCCTTTGCCCGGTGTCGAATCAATGATCAACGTGCCGTGCAGCCGTTCAATCGTGGTGCGAACCACATTCAAGCCCACGCCACGCCCCGAAACATCGGTGATCATTTTGCTGGTCGAAAAACCTTGCTCCAATATCATCATGTGTAACTGTGCGGCGTCTAATTCGGCAGCCTCCTGCGCTGAGTACAAACCTTTTTTCACAACCAAGGCGCGTACCGCGTCTAGGTTCAAACCTTGCCCATCGTCACGCACTTCAATGTTGATGCGGTCTGCGTCATGGCTGACGCGCACCCACAACACGCTGGTCTCAGGCTTTCCAAAATCATGGCGCATCGCGGGCGTTTCAATGCCATGATCAATGGCATTGCGAAGCAAGTGCATCAATGGCGCCTTCATCTCCTCAATGATGCGTTTGTCCACCACCAGTTCACCCCCCACCAAGCGTAATTCGATTTTTTTACCCTGCTCAATGGCCAAGTCATGCACCATGCGCGGAAACAGGGACAACAACGTCGAGATCGGCAAGAGCCGTAAATTACGAATGCCAGACTCAATCTCTAGCGACACGGTGTTTAAGTTTTCGTTGTCGTCCAACAGTCGCTTCGACAGTTCCGTCAACTTGGCAAGGTTTTGAGCCACATCACTTGGCTCTGTCCAATCTTTGGTCAGTAATGCTTGCAGCTCGGCCTCCAAGCGTTGAATCAGATTTCGATAGACCAACAGCTCACCTGATTGGCTCAACAAATAGTCCAGCCGATTGGCATCCACGCGCAGCGTGTCAATGTGAAAATCTGCCACTTGTGTGGCTGCTGTGCGTATGGCGCTGTCAGTCACAGGAGGCGGAATATCCAAGGGTGGTGGTGGTGTGCGAACGCTGACGGGTTCAGGCGCAGTCGTTGGAGCGACCTCAGGCACAACGTGGTCCTCGGGCGAGGTCATCACAGGCGTGATCACAGGGGGGGTTGGGCCACTTGCCACAGCGATTTCAACAAGTTGTCTTAAACGGTCTACCGATTTCAACTGCTTTTGAATAAAGGCAGTGTCGATGAGCGCCCCGCCTTTGCGTATCACGGCCAACTCATCTTCCATGCTGTGCGCCAAGTCTTGAATATCCAGCAGGCCCAGCATCCGTGCCCCGCCCTTGAGGCTGTGCGCCTCTCGAAACATGTCTTCTATCAGCGCCGCATTGCTTGGCTCTGTCTCAAGTTGCAACCAACCTGCATCCAGCTTTTGCAGCCGTTCGTTGCATTCAGCATGGAACAGTTGTCGCAGTTCGGTGTCTTCAATTTTGGGCATGAGCGCAACCGTTAAAGCATGGTTTTGAGTTTGATGGCCACATCGGTCAAGTTAGCAACACCTGCCCGAGCCTGACTGGTGGCAATCGCAATCGCCTTCGCACCATTTTTGATATTTTTCATGGCCTCATCAATTTGCAACATCGCATCCGCTTGCTGCTTGGTGTTGAGCAATACCTGCTGCGCATTTTGGTGAACGCCAATAGCCAGCTCGTTGACGCCTTCAAATGCCACCACGGACTGACGCACAGTCTCCCCCACCTCGCGTGAGGTTTTACTGCTCGTCTCGGCGGCCATGACGATGGTGTTGGTGGCCTTTTGAATGTCCGTCACAATTTGGTTGGACTTCTCTGCCGACTGCTTGCTCTGATCTGCCAGCTTGCGTATCTCAGAAGCCACCACTGAAAATCCCTTGCCATGCTCACCCGCACGGGCCGCTTCCACCGCCGCATTCAAAGCCAGCATATTGGTTTCACCCGCCAACTCGCCGACCAGTTTAGAAATATTGCCGATCTGTGCCGCTTGCTCAGAGAGCGCCAAAATTTCAGCGGCAATGTGCGTAGAGCTGGCCTCCAATTGACTCATGTCCAACTTATTACGCGCAGCCAACGCCATGCCTTTCTGCGTGGTTTCTTGCGCTTGTCTGGCTGAGGTGGCAACCGATTCGGCTTGCGAGGCCGTCACACGCGATGATGCAGCCAGCTCTTCCACCGTGCTGGTGGTTTCCACCACGGCAGAAGCCTGCTCTTGCACCGATTGTTCATGCTCGGCCATCACACTGGCAAATTGAGTGGCAACCACAGAGACTTGATTGGCACTGTTCGTGATGCCGCGACTCAGAGCTGCAAAGGTCCAAGCACCAAAAACCAGCATCAAAAAAACAGCAAATACACTGCCCCACATCACAGCGTTTTGTGCCCGCTCAATGGATGAGGTGACACTGTCACGCAATCTGGTTCGGAATTCGTTTTCATCTTGCGCTAACTTGGCTGAAATCTTATCGGTGTCTCGCGCCAAGGCAATGGATGATCCTTTTCTAAAAAACTCAATTGCCTCTTTTTCTTTCCCATCATCAATGAGCTTGACCAGCTGTGACGTATTGAGTTCAATGCGCAAGGTCACTTCTTTGAGTTGCTGAATCGTGTCTGCCAAACGACCCGTGGTGTCGGATTTGGAGAGGTCATCAATTTTTTCATGTGCGGCGTTACGGCTTGCTTCATAAATAGCCTTGGGGTAACCCATTTCAATGCTTTGATTGCCGTTGATCAAGGTGTAGCCAAATGAAGCACGTTGCATACGCACCCAACTGTCACCCACATTCAGAATATCGTCTGGAATATGAGCTGATGCATTCAAAGCACGCGAAAATTTCACCGCCTCGTCCAGCTTAACATTGGCATAGCCAACGATGCCGGCCATCAAAAGCAAAGGCAGTAAAAAAGTAACAAGCAACCGCCAGCGAAGTTTTTGAAATTTAAAGTTCACAACAGCCTCCTTCTTTTAATGGTTCGCGTATGCCAATGGCTGCGGCTTGAAGAGTGCAAGCACCGCTTCCAAGTTCAAAATGGGAGTGACCTCGCCCTTGTCTCGCAACAAAGTATCGGACAAGGGGTGCTGGTCATCTTGATCGGGCATCTCAATCACGTTCGAATCCGTGGCAACCACCAAGCACTCAATAGACTGGATGAGACATGAAAATTTTTGTCCCTCGTGCTGTAACACCATAAGTTGTGCATGAGGCGGGGATGGATCAAGGCCTAACAAAATGCCAAGATCAAGAATGGCAATAATTTCACCCCGTAAATTCATACATCCCAACATAGCCGCAGGGGAACCTGGCAAATAGGTGAATTGTTTGAACAGACAAAACTCCATGATCTGATCCAAAGCGATGGCGTAACGACGCTGCCCTGTTGACACGATGGCGAACTGCAAAAGCATGCCCCCCCACACAGAGACTGCCTCTTTGGCCAGTTGGTGCATGCGCGATTGAAGCAAAACCGCATCGGACACAGAGTTGGCTTGAAGCATGTGGGCCGCACGAAGGTCCTGCAGTGGCCAACGTTGCGACGAGGCAATCAAAGCAGCCGCATTCACCAACATCACGATGTCATCGCCATCGCGCACCTGACCGAGTAGAAGTGAGTTGTCAGTGCTTTGCTCCATCGACAAAATCTCGCCCGACCATTCCTCTAAGCCCTCCACCTCATCGACCACGATGGCCGCTTGTACATCACCATTTTTCAAAATCAACAATTTCTGTTTCACTGAATACGGCCGAGCCGCATGCCCCATCCACACAGAAAAATCAATCACAGCAATGCGTTCACCATGTAAATTGAGCACCCCTAGAAACCATGCAGGCACGCCATCCAAACTAGACAAGGCAGGCAGCCAAACAATGCGCTTCACCACTTCGCCCGCCATGCAATAGCGTGTGGCATCGGCACTAAAGTAAAAGAGTGAGCTCATCTTGTGATTCCCAGGTTTTTATCAAGCTTAAAGTTTCAACGCACCTAAGACAACAGATTCCAAGCAATGTCTGAATCAACTTGCACCTTCTTTGACATTTGTCGTATCTATGCGAATTAAGTGCGACAGACATGGCACTGAATCGCTAGCATGAAACAGCTGAAAGACATGGCCACATGTGGTGCTCGATACGATTGAATCCACCGCATTTGCCGCGCAAGAGGGAATCATCATGACCGAAAGCTTTTTCTTTCATGGCGAACAAAATGCCGAAAGCACCAAATACGTGCTGCGTTTGTATGTGGCTGGCACGACGCCACGTTCGTTAACAGCCATTGCAAACATCCAAAAGATTTGCGACACCTATTTGAACAATCGGTACACCTTGCAAGTGATCGATTTGTACAAACAACCCCAGTTGGCCATGGGCGAACAAATCATTGCGGTGCCCACCCTCATCAAAGAGCTGCCCCCGCCCATTCGCCGAATCATTGGTGACCTGTCGGACACCGACAAGGTGTTGGTTGGCCTCGATATCCGCTTGAAAACTTGAACGTCTTCAAGCGTCTGTTTTCAAGTTGTGGTTCGCTAGCAGGTTGTTGATGATGTTTGCGTCTGTTGCGCTGGTTGCCAAGCCTAAGCTGGCTTTGAAGGCATCCAAGGTGGCGTAGTTGGTCAAGGCGATGGTTTGCGTGGGTGCCCCAGCGGGGTTAACACCCAATGGGTCAATCGATAACACAGCGTGGGAGCCGTCCTGCGTGAAATGCAAGAAATTGGTTAAGTTATTCAGAGCAATGCCAGAGCCATCGTGCTCACCCTGCAATAAGTCCTTCAAGTCCAGCACATCGCCGCCTACCCCCGGCGTGAAGTCGGTGATCCTATCCACCGCAGGCGTGGTGCTGGTGCCTTGGTCCGCCAAGCTCCACTTGAACGTATCGGCGCCTAAGCCACCCGTCAAAATGTCCTGCCCTGATCCGCCAATCAACACATCGTTACCACTGCCTCCGCCTAAAGCGTCGTTGCCACTGGTGCCGGTCAAGGTGTGGCTGTTCTGTTCTGTAATCACCACAGATCCAGAGACGTTGTCGCCATCACCATCGGTGGCGCTGTAGCCAAAGTTGATGTCTTTGGTCATGGTGTCATCCAACGTGTAAGACACAAATGAAGCGATGCGCATTGATGTACTACTGCCCGGCGCAAGTGTGATGTAGTCAAGATTGCCACCACCGGGCGCTGTGATGAGAAATGTGCCGTCAGGTGCTAGGTCACTGACATGAACCGTGATGACCCCACTGCTGGCACCACCCACTGCAAACGCGTTGTAAGTCAAGGTTTCAGAACCCGTCATGCTGGACACACCTATTTTGACAGCGTAGATCAAATCGGGCACGCCAGCACCTACTGAGCTGGCACCTTCGTTGTCCATATCAAAAGTCATGGTTTCACCTGTGTCGAACAGATTGTTATTGACGCCCATGCCTTGTTGACTTGGATTGATAGACCCGCTGCCAGTGATTTTGATCGCCCAATTTCCTGCGCTTTCATTAGAGGTGAACACATCGTTGGTGTCGATGTAATAAGCTGGCTGTGGCCCACCTGCACCAACGCTAGAAGTCAAATCAGGTGTGATGACCGCAAGGTCCAACATGGCACTCTGCGTGAAGGCATAGCTGCCATCTGAATTGGCATGCATGGTGAAGACGGTAGGTCCCGAGGCTCCTGCAGTGGCGGTGATGGTGGAGCCGTCCACACTGGTGGTGTAGACCAAAGCAACGCCATCTGAAGTTAACCCACCGGCGGGAGGTGTGATGTCTGTGATGCTCACATGGTCACCGCTGAGGTCGGCCCCAATGATTGCCAAGGTGCCATTGAGCACAGAGTTGGCGCTGTTTTGAATGTGGCCAGGTGTAACGGCGGCAATAGGGGCGTCGTCCATGATGCGGATTTGCAAGTCCGTTGGCGTTGAGGACTCGCCGTTGTTACCCGTCACAAAGACAAAGTTACCCGTGTCATCCACAAAGGTGCTGGAGGGTAATGGATCATGAACACTGCCATTGAGCGTGTAACTGAAACTAATGGTCGCCGTGTGGTCGCCGTCGCTACTGGTGTAACCCGTGAGCACCAAAGTTCCCTCGCCAGTGTCGAGTGGGTGTGCAGCCAGATAAGCAGGCGATTCAAGCTCCGCTAGCGTGAACACGGTGCCCAGCACACTGACGCTCGCGATGCCATCGTTCGATGCGACAGAAAAGCTGTCATTGACGGTGGCGCTCGGGTCGCTGCTGGTTGGCTCTGGGTATAACAGTTCCGTTGTGCCCGTAGGTAAACCTGACTCATACACTGTCGAATTGGGTAAACCTGCCGCATGCACCGACACGCTTTCGGTGTTGTCTCCTTGGATGGTGATGGTGAGGTGCGCGGTGCTGGTGCTGGTGCTTCCGTCAGCGTCATGCATGGTGTAGTTCAAATCAAAACTCAAGTTGTCTGTGGACGTCAGCGCTTGTGTAGCCGGGCGACTCGTGTCCAGCACATAGCTCCAACTACCGTCTGAGTTTTGCGACAAGGCCCCGTAGGTGTTGAGCGCTGCGATAGTTGGTGCATCTCCTGATAAATCCCACGCAGTGAACGCCTTTGGTATGTCGGCACCCGAGATGTCATTGGTCAAGACGTTGCCGCTGATCGAACTCACTGTGTCGTCAGAGACAACGAACGGACCATCGTTCACCGCAATGGGGTGGTCATCCACGATGCCCACGGTGAGGGTGACCGGCGCAGAGGTGGTTGCGGTATCTGCCGTCGTAGTCAGCGTGAACACGTTTTGTTCTGGTGCAATCGAGTCAGCCGACGTCAACTGATAGGTGTACGACGCCACGCCCGTGC
>CANCCJ010000022.1 GCA_947374535.1 Comamonadaceae bacterium
GGCGCGAACAAGAACGCACACCTCGCAACATTGACGTACCTGATACAACCCCCGCACATCTGGTGCAACAACACATGGATTGGCAAGTTGCGCTAGAGGCCAAAGCCACCCATGCACGCACCCTGTGGAGCGATGCCGTTTGGCAAGCGCTGGGAACAGCCATTGCAAGTAAAGCCATCAAGGGCCGTGGCATCACAGGCCCCAACTTGGCCCGTTGGTCGAATGCGCTGAAAGAATGGGCCGAACAAAGCGCCCCCATCAAAACCGAATGGCTGAACCGCTTTGCCACCAGCGAGCTAAACGACAAGGGCTGGGCTGATGCAACAGGCTTTGCTTTCTTCGCTGCTGTGGAAGACTACGTGGCCTACCTCAACAATGAGCCCGAAACGCACAGGCACATTGCTCTGCACGCCGCTTACACCATTGGCGTGGCCTACAAAGAAGCCAAGGCGCAACGAGCGGCCTTTGATTTTTCGGACCTGCTGCAAAACTTGCATCACGCCGTGATGGCCGACGATGGCCGATTGGCCACCGCCATTCGCCAGCAATACCCCGTGGCGCTGGTGGACGAGTTTCAAGACACCGACCCTTGGCAGTACGGCACGCTCAACCGCATTTACGACACCCACGCTTGCACCGACGCTCAAGCACTGGTGATGATTGGCGACCCCAAGCAAGCCATCTACAGTTTCCGTGGCGCGGATTTAGGCACCTACCTTCAGGCGCGTGACGATGCGCTCACCAACAACCCACTCGCGCTACACACACTCAGCGGCAACCGCCGCTCAAGCAATGGCTTGGTGAATGCCGTGAACCATGTGTTCACACAAACTGAAGCACCCTTTTCATCCCACATTGATTTCGTGCGCGTGAGCGCCGATGGCGGCGTGGCCCCACTCAGCAAAACAGACGGCACCGTACACACCGCCATGACGGTGTGGCACATCCCCTGCAGCGAGAAACCCACCAAAGCCAGCACGCATGTGCAAAAAATGTCAGAAGCATTTGCCAACCACGTGGCGCAATTACTCAATGACGGTTTGGCACAACCCGGCGACATGGCGGTGCTGGTACGCGGCCAACAACATGCCGATGCCATACGCGCAGCACTGCGCGAGCGCCACATACCGAGTGTGTATTTGTCTGACCGCAGCAATGTGTATGCGTCGCCCGAAGCGCTAGACCTCTGGCGCTTGCTGCGTGCAGTGGCATCACCGCGCCAAACCGCATGGGTGCGCTCAGCGGTTGGCAGTCGTTTGTGGGCCTTGGACTTAGATGCTGTACTACACATCACCAACAACGAAGCACAGTGGGAAAACTTGCTCGACAGCTTTCATCAGTGGCACCACTTGTGGCAACAGCAAGGCGTGCTGCCCATGCTGCACCACTGGATGCACAGCCAAGGCGTTGCGCAGCGTTTACTGGCACACACCGACGGCGAGCGACGACTGAGCAACCTGCTGCACTTGGGCGAATTGCTGCAACACGCTGCACAAAGTTTGCAAGGTGAACACGCGTTAGTACGCTTTGTGGGCGAGCAAATTCATGCACCCACACAAAGTGCTGATGCACAAAAAATGCGCCTTGAAACCGATGCGCAATGTGTGCAAGTCATCACGTATCACAAGAGCAAGGGCTTGCAATATCCACTGGTGTTTGTGCCGTTTGCGTGCAGCTTCAAAACGGAAACCGCAGCCAAATCCAACTACGCCGATGACGACGAAGACACCGCAGACAAAGAAGCGCCCTCGTCCGTCGAAGAAGACATGCGCTTGTTGTATGTGGCGCTCACGCGTGCGCAACGTGCCTTGTGGCTAGGCATGGCTGAAACGTATGGCGACATCAGCGGTGATGCGGCCAAAGACACGCTCAAGCAAAGCGCAACGGCCAAATTGCTCAAGCGCCAAGAACGTGGCGACTTGGCAGCACAGCTCAACACCTTGTGGGGCAGCTGCGCAGACATTGCCATTCAAACATTGCCCGAAGGTACAAAAGTGATGTACCAAGCCCCAACCGACTCAGCGGCTGCGCAAGATGCACGCACACCCACACGCGCGCACCACAGTCTGTGGTGGACGGCCAGCTTCAGCGCCCTCACGCGCGGGCTCGTGTCTGAATCCAAACGCGACGAAGCCGTGGCCGACGCCATCACAGACGCCATCGCCGATGCACAGCCTGATGTGGTGACTGCATCTGCCGCACCTGCGCCAGATCCCGAGAACATCAGCGCGTGGCAAACCTTCCCCGCAGGTGCGCGCTATGGAACGCTGCTGCACGACTTGTTGGAATGGTTGTCGCAAAACGATTGGCCCGTGACGAACGAACACGCCCCCGCATGGGCCCAGCACGCCTGGGCCCACTTGCTAGAACGCAAAGCCAGCTGGCTGCAACTCGATGACGGACCGCGCGCACAACTAGAGCCGTGGCTCAAAGCCGTGGTGCAAACACCCCTGCCTTTGCATGAACTCAACGCTGCACCGTTGAAACTGTGCGAACTCAGCACCGAGCACATGTGGCCCGAAATGGAGTTCAATTTAGAGGTGGCACACATCAACGCCACGGCGCTAGACCGACTCATTCAATCCCATGTGTTTGAAGGTTCAGCCCGCCCTGCCCTGCAAGCGCGTGTGATGCAAGGCATGCTCACCGGCTCAATGGACTTGGTGCTGCAACACGACGGCCGCTATTGGGTGGTCGACTACAAATCCAACAAACTGCCCCGCTACGACAGCGCCACCTTGCAAGACGCCGTGCTGCACAAACGCTACGAAGTGCAATACGTGCTCTACACCTTGGCCCTGCACCGCCTACTCAAAGTGCGCCTACCCGGCTACGACTACGCGCAACACATGGGCGGCGCGGTGTACATGTTCTTGCGTGGCATTCACGCAGAAGGTGCGGGCGTGCATGTGTGCAGACCACCGCAGGCGCTCATTGAGGCGTTGGATGATTTGTTTGCTGGGCCGATTTAATGCCAAGAGCGAGTAAGTAACTCGTCCAACGCATCCGCAATTTCTTGTCCATGCTCAGCCAGAGATCCCACACATTCACCCAGCTGATCGAGTGCTACAGACACCATATCTAAGGGATGCAGCACCAACACTGCGCCACGCACTTTGAAGCTTGGGTTCATACGCGTGCCAACAATGCCCGCAGGCAGAGCGCTGCGTTTGACCAAAGGCACCACCACTCGACGGCGGTAACCGTCAAACAAAGAAGACTGCACCACGACAACATAAGGAATGGTGTCCTTCAACGGTCCTTTGTTTTTGTGAAGATCGAGCTGAGCCATCAGAGCGTGGAGTGTTCATCGGCAAATGAGCCAACTTGTGCGTGCAAGGCATTCCAGCCCGCCACGGTTTGGTCTGCCTGCTGCTGACGACTTGATCGCGCCTGCTTTTGCGCCACGACATAGGCCGTGAGCAACTCCTCAGCAGTTGCCGATAAATTAGAGGTGTAGTCTTTGAGGTCGGCAACCAAGCTTTCGCTCAAGGTGAGATTGACTGGGCGTTTTCGCGATGCGAATGTTGGGGTGTTGCTGCGTGGCATGTTAGCTCCCAATAAAAGTATGCGCATATTATGCGCATCAATTCAAATTCTGTCACCCCTAGTAAACTGACAGCGCATGCCATCACCCAACACCCTCTCACCTTTGCTTCAATCCTCATGGGCCCAATCCACGCCTCTGACGGGCTTGGATAAATCACTGGCCAACTTGCTCAACAGCAAACTACCCAGCGACGACCCGCGCCACCTGTGGCTAGCGGCACTCACCAGCCACCAATGGGGACGGGGCCACGCGTGCCTAGACCTCGCCACGCTGCAAACGCAAGCTGCTGAGTTGCTGGGATGGACCGATGAACAAACCGCTGCGCTACCAAGCAAGCTGCACGAAGCCGCCGCCACCTTGCCGTGGACGCAAGGCAATGCTTCGCCGCTGGTGCTGACCGAAGACAAACAAGGCGCACGTTTGTATTTGCGCCGCGCTTGGTCGGCTGAACAAAACATTCAACACAACATCGCGCAGCGTTTGGCGCTGCCCTGCGAGGTGCCAGCGGACTTACAACAGCGCTTGGACGAGTTGTTCACCCCCACCAACAATGGCGCGCCCGATATGCAACGCCTCGCCTGCGAGGTGGCCGCGCAAAACCGCATCACGCTCATCACGGGGGGGCCGGGTACGGGCAAGACCACCACGGTGGTGAAGCTGCTGTCGCTCTTGGTGCGCACTGCACCGCGCGAACTGCAAATTCATTTGACCGCACCCACAGGCAAAGCGGCAGCGCGTTTGACGGAATCCATCAGCAACGCACTCACCAAGATGCCCGCCGATAAGCGTCCGCACATGCCCAGCCAAGCGCAAACCCTGCACCGCTTGTTGCAAACCAATAGCAAAACATCGCAGGTGCATCAACTCGCCACCGATGTGGTGGTGGTCGACGAAGCGTCCATGATTGACCTAGAGATGATGGCCCGCTTGCTGCAAGCTGTGCCGCCCACCGCGCGTTTGATTTTGCTGGGCGACAAAGACCAACTCGCATCTGTAGAAGCAGGTGCCGTCATGTCGCAGCTGTGCACGGGCAGTTTGCTCAAAGCTCAAACCGTCACACTCATTCACAGCCACCGCTTCGATGCCAAGAGTGGCATTGGACAGTGGGCGCGTGCCGTGAATACGAATGCGGCCGACAACACCCCCGCACTCAAAGCGCTGTGGAAAGACGCGCCCGACTGGCTGGCCACCTTGCCCTTGCAACAAAGCCTGCACATTGATAGTGAGGGCTGCGCCCCCGAGCCAGACGTCACACGTCTACAACTTTCCAGCGCCAGCGACCCCAAGCTGGCTGTGGGGTTGCGCTACGGATGGCGCAACTGGCTGGCCTTGCTAGACGCACACCGGCCTAGCAAAACAGCGCCAGCCTCGCATTGCAGCGATGCACAAGCGGTGACGATGCTTAACGCCTTCACCGAGTTTTGTGTGCTGTGCGCTGTGCGCGAAGGCCCGCTGGGTGTGACACAGCTCAACACGCAGGTCGAGCACGCGCTGGGCTTGGGCCAAAGCGCTTGGTACGTGGGCCGCCCCGTGATGGTCACGCGCAACGACTACGCACTTGACCTGATGAACGGCGACATTGGCCTGTGCCTGCCCAGCCCCGATGGTGTGCTGCGCGTGGCTTTTCCTGCGGTGGATGGCGGCGTGCGCTGGGTCATGCCCTCGCGCCTAGACAGCGTGGAGACTGTGTTTGCCATGACCGTGCACAAATCGCAGGGCTCAGAGTTTGCGCATGTGTTGCTGGTGATTCCCGCTCAGGAGTCGCCCGTGCTCACACGTGAGCTGGTGTACACCGGCCTCACACGCGCCAAAAAACGCCTCACGCTGTGGGCACCGCAGCTGGGTGTGTTGTGGCATGGCTGTGCGCGGCGTGTGTTACGCAGCGGTGGTTTGGGCGATTAACTTGTTCACAATAGAGATATGCCTACGAATCAATACCTAGTCCAACTCCAACAGTTGGCTGTGCCACTGGCCATTGCAGCCGTGATTTTTGTGTTCTCGCTCATCAGCTTCGGCGTGTGGGCTTCACGCATTCGCAAAGTGCGCACCGAGGTGGTGGCGCTAGACGCCCGCCTAGGTGCCAACCAAGGCAGCAGCCGCGAAGCACTGGCTTTGGCCGAAACCAAAACCACCGATGAAGAGCTGAAGTTCTTGCTGCGCGAAACCGAGGCAGGCCTGATTGACCTGCCCACACAACACGGCATGAACCAAGGCCCACGCAGCAGCTACAGCTTTCGCAGCCATGCCGATACATGGACGGTGCGCAGCGTGTTGGGTGGCCGCATGAACTTGGCTTTGTTCGAAACCATGCCCAATTTGCTGATTGGTTTTGGTTTGATGTGCACCTTCATCTTTTTGGCGGTGGCTTTGCAGCAAGCAGGGTTGGCGCTTAATGCGCTCGATGTGTCTGCACGTCAACAAGACCAAGCCTTGCAGTCGCTCATTGCCACGGCGGGCGGTAAGTTCATCACTTCCATCGCAGGCTTGTTGTGTTCGCTGCTGTGGAACTGGCGCGCCAAAGTGGCTCTGGAAAATTTGCAGTCCAGCATCGACACGCTGTGTCACACGCTGCGCAGCAAGGTACCCGACAACGCCGCCGAGGCCAGTGTGCGCATGCAGCTGGCCTTGTTCCAAGACATCTTGGATGAAAACCGTTCACAGGTGAGCCAGTTGCGCCGCTTTGAGGGCGATTTTGCCAACGCGATTGGCGACGCCCTCTCGCGCAACATGCAACCCGCGTTTGACAAGCTGGGCACTTTGGCCGACAGCATTCAGGCGTCGAGCCAAAGCTTTGGCAGCGCCGGTAGCCAAGCCGCTGGTGAGTTGAGCAAAGCGGGCGCTGCCATGACGCAAGGCATTGAAAGCGGCTTAGCTTCATTCAGCGATGCCGTCAGCACCTTGGCGCAAACCATTCAAACCACACGCGCCACGGTGACCGACCTCGACGCCGCCCTTGGCCGCGCCGCCGCCGCTGGCAACCAAGGCACGCAGCAGATGGAAACCTTGCTGAGCAGTTTTGGTCAAACCATTGCCAGCGTGCAAGGCGCCATGTCGGGCTTGCAAGGCACGGTGGAGAAGATTGACCACATGGCCGACAAATTCAATGAAAGCGCCAGCTCAATTGAAAGCTCAGTCAACCTGCAACGCGCCGCGGCCAATGACTTCAAAGAGGCCTTGGTGCCGATGAACCAAGCGCTCGGTCAAACCGTGGAGACACTTAAAACCAGCGCAGTCTCTGCCGAGGAAGCGCTGGGCCATGTGCGCACGCATTTGCAAGACGCGCAAAAAGCGCTCACCGGCACGGTGGATGCGCTCACCCAAGGCGTGTCGGGCTACAGCACACAAATTGCCGACCTGCACACCAAGATGGACCAACATTTGGCCAGCGCGGTGAACCAGCTCAGCGGCAGCATCACCAACCTCGAAGAAGTGTTGGACGAGTTCATCGACGCTTTGCCGCCCAAGGCTTAAAGCCACGCACGTCAATCATGTTCATCAAAACACGCCGCAACACCGCGGCCACCAACGAACAGGTGGAAGAGTCGGGTTACATGGCTTCGGCCAGTGACTTGATGATCGGCCTGCTGTTCATCTTCATCGTGATGGTGATGGTGCTGCTCTCACGCAAGCCCGAGCAAACCCCCGAGCCTCCCGCCGACCCACTGGCCACGGTGGTGCACACCATCGGTACCAAGCTGCAAAACGCGGGTGTCCCGGTAACCATCAACCAAGTCTCGGGCGTCATCAGCTTGCCCGCCGACACCTTGTTTGCGCGTGGCAGTGCTGACCTAGAAGCCATCGGTGTGAGCACCCTGCGCCAATCTGCCGAACAGCTGCAGCACGTCTTGCCTTGCTACATCTATTCACAACGCCGTCAACTGCCCGCCGACTGCCCACCCAACCCACAGCAAGTGGAGATTGAAACCATCTTGATTGAAGGCCACACCGACTCGGTGCCCCTGCACCGTGGCGACTACAACAACTGGCATTTGGGCCTTGACCGCGCACGTGCTGTTTACAAAGTGCTGGGCTCAGGCGGCATGCAAACCTATCGCAACGAGCGCGAGCAACCCGTGTTTGGCATCAGCTCTTACGCCGACGAGCGCCCCACCAGCAAAGACAACGACGCGCAAAACCGCCGTGTCGAACTTCGCTTTGTGCTGGCCTTTCAGCCCACCGAAACCGGTGCGGGCAAAGGTGCGAGCAGCACGTTGAAGAAGATGCAAGAGACCGTGCGCTAAGCCAACGCCTTCACGATGCAAACGTTTTTCGCCCCTCTGCCGCAAGACTTTGACCAGCTGGCCCATGCGGCGCGCACCAAGCGCGGCGGCGGTTTTGGCAAAGACCCTGACTTGCGCACCGTGGGCGAGCGCACCTACAGCGCATTTGAACGCGTGGCGTTTGCGCCCAACAGCACCGCACCGCGCCAGCGCGATTGGCGCAACATTCCCTACGCCTTGTGGTTGGATGCCGAACACGGTTTGCGCAACCACACCCCGCTGACCGATCGCTACTTTGAAGTGGCATTGCCAGAGGCACTCACCTCCCGCCGCCCGCTCAAATGGGGCCGTGGTTTGTTGCACACGTATTTGCAAAGCTTCCACGCAGAGGACGCGGTTTTCCTAAAGTTGGCTCACGCCGCGCGCCAGTTCTTTTTAGACCCACGCGTGTTGGCATCGCTGTCCGAAACCGAGGCCAACGGCTTAGAACGCCTCATCACCACGCTGGATGTGCTGGACCCCATCAATGGCCCGGTGCATGTGGCCAATGACATTTTGGGTATGCCCGCCGACAAGAGCCTTGCGCAATGGCAAGAACGCCACGCGCTCACCCAAGGCTTTTGGCTGAACAATTTTTGCCAGCAAGCCTTCATCGAAGCCCTGCAAGCGCCCGAAGAAATACGCAGCACCATTGGCTATGTGAAGCGCATGTGCGAATGGGCCATGCACGACATTGGCCAACCCACGCAGCGCCTGCGCTACCCCCTGTGTCGCGACGAGTTTGCCTATAGCCTGCTCTCGCCCTGGTTTGATCGCAACCCGCCACAAGACATCAAGAACGCTTTGCTGTCTGAGCTGCTGCGCACCTTGGGCGACCCGCGGCACAACCACGCAGGCTGGCTGGGTGTGCGCCGCGAAGCCATCGAAACCGCCAGCCGCTGGCTGACCAGCCGCACGATGGATGCATTCTTTGAAATCTTGCGCCACACCTCAGACGAGATTGGTCCCCACCGACGCCGTTTTTGGGAAGCCTATTTCCACGCCGGTCATATCTTGGAGGCATGGATTGCCTTGGGCGAGCAAGCGGTGGTTGAGTTGCAAAAAATCGACCCAAGTGGCGAACTGAGCTACGCCAAAATTTTGGGCAAGATCGCACCCAATCAATGCGTGCTGATGCTGCGCATGGGCAACATTGTGTTTTGCGACTGGAGCCACCAAGGCCGCTTGCGTGCCATTCCTGCCAGTGCCAAGCAAGCACCCAAGTTGTACCAACCCGAATACGAGTTGTTCCAACTGCGCTTCCCCACCACGCTCGACTTCAACGACGGTCAACTGGACGACCCGGGCCTGTTGCACTTCGAATCAGCGTTGGGGGGATGGCAAGACACGGCGCGTCAGTTCATCGCCCAACACTTGGGCATTCAACTCGCGCTCAGCGACCTCATGCCCAGCGAAGCGGCAAATTAAAAACCAACTCCTTTGACAATTGTCAAATCCAAGGGTTTGTCAGCAGCGAATAAGTCAGACCCTTGTAAGAGCCTCGCCTCACAGTCACATGGTTTTGATAGATACCGCATATAAGAGGAGACCGGTTCATGAGCGACATCACCATTCACCAGCCATCAGCTGAGTTCGTTAAACAAGCCAACGTATCCGGCATGGCCGCCTACGAAGCGCTGTGTCAAAAAGCGGAAACTGACTACGAAGGCTTTTGGGCCGAACAAGCACGCGCGTTGTTGAGCTGGAAGACGCCGTTCACCAAAGTGCTCGACGAGAGCAACGCACCTTTCTTCAAGTGGTTCGAAGACGGCACATTGAACGCCTCTTACAACTGCTTGGACCGCAACATCGACAAAGGTCTGGGCGACAAAACCGCCATCATCTTTGAAGCTGACGGCGGTGAAGTAACCAAAATCACTTACAGCCAATTGCTGGCTAAGACATGCCAATACGCCAATGCCTTGAAATCAATCGGCGTCAAAAAAGGCGACCGCGTGATGATCTACATCTCGATGTCGATCGAAGGCGTGGCCGCCATGCAAGCGTGTGCGCGTATCGGCGCTACTCACTCGGTGGTGTTCGGCGGCTTCTCTGCGCAATCTTTGCGTGACCGTATTGAAGACACAGGCGCTGTGGCCATCATCACGGCTGATCAACAAGTGCGCGGTGGCAAAGCCTTGCCTTTGAAAGCCATCGTCGACGAAGCCATGACTTTGGGCGGCTGCGACTCTGTGAAAAACGTCTTGGTCGTCAAGCGCACCGGGGGTGACATCACCATGGTGGCAGGACGCGACCAATGGTTGGGCGACTTGGCAGACAAGCAAGCCACCACCTGCGAACCAGAATGGGTCAGCGCTGAGCACCCCTTGTTCTTGCTCTACACCTCGGGCTCCACAGGCAAGCCAAAAGGCGTGCAACACAGCACCGGCGGTTATTTGCTGCACGCAGCCTTGACCACCAAGTGGACCTTCGACTTGAAGGACAACGACGTGTTCTGGTGTACCGCCGACATCGGCTGGGTCACAGGCCACACCTACATCACCTACGGTCCCTTGTCTTTGGGCGGTACTGAAATCGTCTTTGAAGGTGTGCCCACTTATCCAGACGCTGGCCGCTTCTGGAAAATGATCCAAGACCACAAAGTCTCGATCTTCTACACAGCGCCAACAGCCATCCGTTCATTGATCAAAGCGGCTGAAGCCAACGATGCGGTGCATCCAAAAAGCTACGACCTCTCAAGCCTGCGTTTGTTGGGCTCGGTGGGCGAGCCCATCAACCCAGCGGCATGGGAGTGGTACTACAAGCACGTGGGCGGCAGCCGTTGCCCGATCGTCGACACCTTCTGGCAAACAGAAACGGGCGGTCACATGATCACCCCGCTGCCAGGCGTGACACCGATGGTTCCTGGCTCTTGCACACTGCCCTTCCCCGGTATCCAAGCGGCGGTGGTGGACGAAGCTGGTCACGAAATGCCCAACGGCCAAGGCGGTATCTTGGTGGTCAAGCGCCCATGGCCTTCGATGATTCGCACCATCTGGGGTGACCCAGAGCGTTTCATCAAGAGCTACTACCCAGAAGAATTCAAAGGCAAGTACTACTTGGCTGGCGACGGCGCGATCCGCGACGAGAAGACGGGCTACTTCACCATCACGGGTCGTATTGACGACGTGTTGAACGTGTCGGGTCACCGCATGGGCACGATGGAAATCGAATCGGCCTTGGTGAGCTGCACTGAGTTGGTGGCAGAAGCCGCTGTGGTGGGTCGTCCTGACGACACCACTGGCGAAGCCATCTGCGCGTTCGTGGTGTTGAAGCGCTCACGTCCCGTGGGCGACGAAGCTAAGGCGATTGCCAAAATCCTGCGCGACCACGTGGGCAAAGAAATTGGCCCGATCGCCAAGCCAAAAGACATCCGCTTCGGTGACAACTTGCCCAAGACTCGCTCTGGCAAGATCATGCGCCGCTTGCTGCGTAGCTTGGCCAAGAACGAAGAGATCACACAAGACACCTCGACGCTGGAAAACCCAGCCATCTTGGGTCAACTGACCGACAACCACTGATCTGCCAGCTGCGAAGCCAGCCTTGCAAAAAGGCTGGCTTCCAACAAAAAACCCGCCAGTTTTCACCGGCGGGTTTTTTGTTGTCTGAACGAATTTGAGCGAGACCGACTTATTACACCAAGGTGTCGATCTGTCCGCCTTGACCGCGCAACATGCTCAGCGTGGAAGCCACTTGCTGATTGTTGGCATTGGCTTGTGCTGACGCAGGGCTGGTGGCACGGTTCTTTTGCAAGGACTGTGCAATTTTTTCAGCGGCTGCCAAGTTGCCAGTTTTCAACGCATCGCCAAGTTGGCCCATCGGGCTGTCGCTCTTGATGTTGTTGTTCGCAGCAAATGCAGCGTAGGCCTTTTGAGCGCCAGCCAAATTGCCCGCATTGAGCGTAGAGAACAGATCTTTCATTCCCTGTTGACGTTGTTGCCAGCCACTCACAGCTGTAGCTTGACTGGCCCACGAAGCCGATGAACTTCCGACGCGCATACCCATGATGATTCCCTTCAAAACACGAGAAGCAAAAACTGCTTCTATACATCTCTCAAGATCGGTTTCCATCAAGGAAGCTTGAGTGTCTTTACTGTGTAAAGCTGCGATTCAGGGGCATAGATTTGCCATCACAACAGCCAGACCAAGCGCGATACGGCAAAGCACTGCCGCTTGAGTGGCAATGGCTCGCCACTGATCCGACGTCATGGCAGACCTGAAGAGGGTCGGAATACTGGAAATCAACACCTAGGTATTCATTCAAACGTGTAAAGCGTCTTTACTTTGTAAACCCCTACTTGTGGCGTAGATATTGCGCCACCCAGCGATGTAAATCATTGATCCGATTTACGTCAAATCAATCTCTTCAAGGAGAAATCATCATGGGTATGCGAGTAGGCAGCTCAAGCGCTAACTGGTCTAGTCAACAAACTAGCGCTTCAGTCAGCGGTTGGCAGCAACGCCAACAAAGCATGAAGGATTTATTTTCTTCATTGCAATCGGGCGATCTTGCAGGTGCACAAAAAGCATTTGCAAGCGTCCAAACGAACACCAGCTCTAGCAACAACAGTCCACTGACGAAAGTCGGTACTGCTTTGCAATCTGGCGACTTGGCAGGTGCGCAGCAAGCGGCCAAGGCCATGCATGCGGCACGCGGCGGAGGTCACCACCACGCCAAAGCGGCGACGCAAGCATCTGACAGTACGTCATCCACCACCACAGGCACCACGGCGGAAGCCTCTAGCACTGACGCGGCATTCAACAGTTTTATCCAAAACTTAGAAGCTGCGTTAACGCAACAAGGTCAAACCACCACTGGGGCTAATGGACAAGGCAGCTTCTTGCTGAACATGCCACCGCCACCGCCTCAAGCGACGGCTAATGCAGCCGTGTCCAACACGGCAACCACTCAGGCCTTTTTAGGCAGTCGAGGCACCACAGCCCCTTCTAACGCTCAGTTAGAAGCGAGCTTGGATAGCTTGATCCAACAAATGAGTGGCGCAGCGGGTGTGACAGCAGACGCAAGCACAGCAACCTCTAGCAACGCAACCACCAACAGCAATTTGCAATCAAGTTTTTCAAACCTGATTGGTGCAATGGGTGGCAATAGCTCGACAGCTTCAGTGACTAACTTTTTACAAAGCTTAGACAACAACTTGAAGAGTATGGATGCCGCTAATGCGGTGAACATCACGGCATAAGCTAGAAAGGAATCGCCATGCTGCATGAAGGACCTATCGCTGGAATCGCTGCGCATGGCGATTTCGTAGCCACCGCGGGCTACGACAACAAATTAATTCTTTGGGACAACAAGACACGTAAAGCGCTTGCCCGAGGAACCCACGACCACTTGGTCAACAACTGCGCATTCAGTACAGATGGCAAATGGCTCGTCAGCGCCAGCAGTGACTACTCAGCCAGACTATGGGCGCTGCCCTCCATGCGGCTGCAAGCCGTGTTGGCCGGACACGGCGACGATGTGGACATGGCGGTGTTCTCGCCCGACGATCGACTGATTGCCACTTGCGCACTCGACCGCTTGGTGCGTATCTTCAACTTGCAAGGCCAATGCCTCACCACATGCCAAGGTCACACAGGCAATGTGCTCTCGCTTGCTTGGACGCCAGACAGCCAACACGTGGTCTCCACCAGCGTGGACGGCACCATTCGCAAATGGGACGTCGCCACTGGCATCGAGTTGCAAAAAACTGACCTGAAGATTCGCACAGACAGCTTAGAAATTTCAAACAACGGTGTGATTTATGCCGGCGATGATTTGGGTCGCATAGTCATCATCGACCACGACAACACCCACTTCGTTGATGCACATGTCGCAGGCATTAAAAAAGTTGCCCTCAACAGCAAGAACGGCCATCTCGTTTGCCTGAGCTACGACCGTTCCATGAGCATTTGGAATGTGGCCAACGACCAGACTCCGGTTGAAATTTGCCGCGCCATGTTGCCCGAAACCATCTGGGCGCGCGCTGCCACGATTTTGGAAGATGGCCGTGTGGCCACCGGCACATTCGGCGCCACGTATGCCATCTTTGATGTGAAGACCTCCACATGGGATTTGCAAGATGTGCATGCAGGCAAAGCCTTGAATGACGTCGCGCACATCAACGGCCACATTTACTCGGTGGGCGATGCGGGCCAAGTATTGAAAGATGGCCATCTCTTGGCAGACATGGGCAGCTTGTGCAACTTCTTGGTTGCCTCAGATGCGCAAGTGTTCACGGGCGGTCAGATGGGGCAACTGTTTGATGCCCTTACAAGTGACGTGCTGTACACGCACCACTCCCCCCTCAACTGCGGTGCCGCGTTCAAACACGCAGGCGAGTCGTTCATTGCGATCGGCAGTTACACCGGTGAGGTATTGGTTTTCAACGTCACGAACAAACCCAAGCTGCAGCACCAGTTGAAAATTTATGAGAACGCCATCAAAGGTCTAAGTTTCAGCGATGGCGTGCTCTTTTCTGTATGTGCCAACACTGACATTGCTTGGCATCAAGTGAGCGACTGGTCACTCACCAAACGCATCAGCAAAGCGCACGACAAAATCACCAACGATTGCTGTGCCATTGATGGTCACCACTTTGCCACTGTCAGCCGTGACCGTACGTTGCGCATCTGGGGCGATGAGGGTGCCGAGGTGTACCCCAGCCCGCACTTCAACTCGGTGAAGTGCATCAGCATCAACGAAGACAAATCGCGTCTCTTGACGGGCAGCTACGGCGGCACTGTGGCAATGTTTGATCTGAAAGAAAAACGCTGGACCAAGTTTGAACGCCCCACCATGTCTGGCATTTCCTCGATCACATGGGACAGCAAAGGTCAGTTTTTGGCATCGAGCTACGACGGCCACATCTACCCTATTCACGCTTAATTCAATAGCTTCGCATTCATGTCAACCACGCATACAACTGATTGGCACTGGCCCAAGTTTCCTGAAACTTTGTGCGGCACCATGACCGACCGCGAGCGTTTGGGTTTGCCCAATCACTATGTCAAGGGTCGACTCGACGGACAAATTTCCCATGCGTTTCAATCGCTCTATGGTCTATCCAAATCTAGCTTGGTAGAGAAAATCAGCGCCAGCGATTTCACATTGGCCGAAAGAATTGCATGTGGCAATTTGTTGGCGCTTTTAGGCGACCCACGCATTCAAACCAACAACCCCACCATGGTGCGTATTGCCGGTGGCGATGTGCAAATGGGTTTACCCAAAGACCAAGTGAGCGAGGTGATGCAACGCTTTGAAGGCTTAGGTCTGAATCGGATTTGGATTGACAAAGAATGCCCGCAACATGCCGTGCATTTAGCGCCCTACAAATTGGCCATCTACCCGGTGACCAATGCAGAGTACCAAGACTTCTTGTTAGACACCGGTTACGCAGAAATCCCCACCAGCTGGGACTTTCGGCGCTACCCGATGGAACGCGCCAACCACCCCGTGTACACCGTGACACCACAAGCTGCAGACGCTTATGCCGCTTGGCTCGCCACGCGCACGGGGCGCGCTTTTCGGTTGCCCACAGAGGCCGAGTGGGAATGGGCTGCAACTGGCCCCACCTCGAACGAGTTTCCTTGGGGCTCAGACTTTGATGCCGACCTTTGCAACACCGCCGAGTCTGGTATTTTCAACAGCACGCCCGTGGGTGTGTTTGTAGGCGGTGAGTCACCCTTTGGCATTGCTGACATGGCGGGTAACGTGGAGGAGTACGTCTCAGACCCTTACCAAGCCTATCCAGATGGTGCGTTTGTGAAAGACCATTTGGTGGACATTCACGGCGAGTACCGCGTCGCACGCGGAGGCAGCTTCGCCAGATTCCGAGACTTAGCCCGTACCAAACGTCGGCATGGCCACAACCCCAAGTCCCCCACCTATGCGATGGGTTTGCGTTTGGCTGAATCCATTTAAAACACATATGACCCAACTTTTATTGCTCTCTGGCAGCCAACGCCAAGAATCATTCAACACACGGATGTTGAACCACATCGCACAACACTTAGAAGACACGTGCAGTTTCTCAACAGCAGCCCCCTTTGCAAAGCAAGTGCCGCTGTTCAACCAAGACATTGAAAACGACCCCGCTGTGCGTTCGCAAGTAGTCAAGCTGCACCAAGCGTTCATGGCGTGTGACGGCATCGTGGTGGCCAGCCCCGAATACAACGGGCAACTCACACCGTATTTGAAAAACATGGTCGATTGGGTATCACGCTTGGCCTACATCGACACGGCTTTTGACAACCCCTTTGTGGACAAACCTGTGTTGCTTTGCGCCGCTTCAACCGGTGGCAGTGGAGGCGCCATGGGTATCCCGTCTGCACGCGCCTTGTTTGGTTACGTGGGCGGCATCGTGTTTGGCGAAACCTTGTGCGTGCCCTTCGCCCATCAAGCGTGGACTGAAGCAGGTTATTTCTTTGACGGCGAGTTTGAAGATCGCATTCAGAGCGTGAGCCAGCGCTTTGCATCGCAAGCACACCAGCGGCATGGGCGTCAGCAAGGCTAAGGCGACATGGCGCATTTACTGATCATTGAGCTCCCCGGCGGCAACGACACAGACATCCTCCAAGCGGCGATTGACCGAGGTGATAGCTTCACCTTTATCACCGCTGATCTAGCGCTGTACCAACAACAACCTGCGGTACACACGCTGCTACAACACGCAAATGGCTGCATTGAAGTGCCGAACTTCGACATGCCAGCGGCTCAAGCGCAAGTGCTGGCAGCGCACCATGCCACGCCCTTTGAAGCCGTGTTGTGTTTGCTCGACATTCGTTTGATTGAAGCCGCCACACTGGCGCAAGCTCTTGGCCTGAAGTACCTCAACCCAACCTCAGCCAAACTGCTGCGCGACAAGTTCAGCGTGCGCCAGCGTTTGCAAGAGCGTGGCATTGCGCAACCCATGTTTGCCTTAGCCACCTCCAACGAAGAACTGAAGGCGGCCGTGGCGCACCTAGGCTTGCCCGTGCTGATCAAACCTTCTGACGGCTATGGTTCACAAAACATTGTGATGCTGGCGTTTGAAGAAGATTTGGCACCATGGATGTCCCCTCTCGAAGACATGCTGCCCTCGCGTGCTGACTATGGTTTAGGCGTCAAAGCCAATGACCGATTGCTGGTCGAGCAATACATGCAAGGCGTGGTCATCGGTTGCGACACACTGACGCAAAACGGTCAACACACCTTGGTCGGCGTGAACGAAAAACTCTTTTTCGAACCGCCCTCCTTCGCCATTCGTGGCGGTTGCTTCATGCCTAACCATGGGCAATTCAAAGCCATCGAAAATTATGTGTTTGCTCTGCTCGACGCCGTGGGCTTTGACTGTGGTGCAACACACATCGAACTGATGCTGCACGCCGATGGTTTGAGCCTGATTGAAATCAACCCACGTTTGGTCGGGGCCAAAATTCCCCGCCTCATCAATTTGGCTTGCAAGCGGTCGATTCACTCAGACTTGATCGACTTGCATCTCGATCGCATCGTCGCGCCTTTCTCGGCGACCTCAGAAGTCGCCGTCACACGGTGGCTGGTGGCAGATCAAGCGGCGACCTTGGCCAAAGTAGAGCTTCCCGCGTCCGATGACCCGCGCATTTGTTGCGTAGAAATCTTGAAACAAGCCGGCGACCCCGTACGCCCCCCCATGGAAAACGCAGATCGCATTGGCTACGTGATGAGCTGCGCCCCCACCCGCCACGAAGCGGATAAAGCGGCCGATGAATTCATCGCCAAATCAACACTTTTATATTCACACAACGAGGATGGAGGCATGTGAACAGGCGATCGGTCACACAAACTGAGGCTCTCCAAGGGTTTTTATGGTGGAAATTAAAAATTCCAAAACTTAAAATCAAAGCTACCCTTTCACGACCCACGATGTGACTGCCATCAACGCCTCTTCTGCCCATGCCCATGCCCCTGTCACTGTCGCCGTTGCGCCCGTGAAGGCGAGTGCGTCTAAGGCGCAGCAAACACCCACTGAAGTACAGGCGAAAAAAGAAGACCCTGCGGCGCAAATGCAGGCAGACAAAGCGCTTCGGATGCAACGTCAAGCCCAAGCGCAGGACCAAAGCCAGTTGAACTATTCGTTCGACAAGCAATCCAGCACCTTGTCGGTGAAAGTGGTCAACCAACAGTCAGGGCAATTTATTCGTCAACTCGACTTCAAAGGCTTTCACGCCATGGAGTTCAGCACCCACGGCTACAAAGGCCAAGTCGTCGACCAAGCGACCTGAGCGCGACCGCCTCAGTCCTGATCGAGCCAGTGGCAAATGGGCACCCACTGTTCTAAATCTTTTTGTACTTTTGAGGGCGTGATGTCAAACATCGACAAGCCGTGTGCGGCCATGTGCAAATAGTATTGCGTGTCGCGCAGATAGCCCAACACGGGCACTTGCAAGGACTCGATGAACTTGCGCAAATTCGCGGCTGAAATGGTGCGTGTATCCACGCGGTTGCCCACCACGGCGACTTGGGTGGGCAGCTTCTCGGTGAGTTGAATCAACTGAATCAAAAACTCATTCGTGGCTTGCATGTCAAACACGCTCGGCATGACGGGCACCAGCACTTTGTCGGCCCGCTCGATCACCTCTTGCAAACGCCATCCGCTGATGCCGCCCGGAGTGTCAATCACCACATGTGTGGTGCCTCGAGGTGGTTTGGCGGTGAGCACCAAATCAGGCTGGTATTCCCAAGTGGCGATCTTGGGCAGCGTCTCGGGCCGTTGGCTGAGCCAAAACTTGGATGACTGCTGCGTGTCCGCATCCCCCAACATCACTTGATGACCTTGCGAAGCAAAGTACCCCGCGATGTTCGTGGACATCGTGGATTTACCCGCACCGCCTTTTGGATTGGCAACGACAACAACTTTCATAAGCCTCTAATATTGATGTTTATAGGCCACAAGGCCCACGCCATCTAGTGTATTCATTTGAGAAAATTGACAATAAACAATTAAACTTAATGCTATTGACATTTTCGGAAGACATAACCATGAGCGAAGGCACAAACGACAAAAGCATTTTTATTGGCACCGGCGTTGTGTTCAGAGGCTCGATCAGTGCCCCCAACCAAGCCATCATCTCAGGCACTGTCGAAGGCGACTTGGTGGCGCGTGATGTGTTGATCGGTGCAGCAGGTGTGGTCACGGGCAACACGCAAGCTGATTTCATCGATGTCAAAGGTGAACTCAACAACAACGTCACCAGCAAAAACGTGCTCATCGTGCGCTCCAGCGGTAAGGTCAACGGCGACGTGACCTATGGCGAACTCGAAATCGAACGCGGCGGCAAAATCAAAGGCAGCATGAAGCAAGTGTGATACCGACGGCCCTTGAGGGCCGTCTTGGGTGCTGTTACCGAAGCTTCACACAGCGCCTCTAAAATTGGTGAAACTTTCAGAGCATCCTCGTTTGTCTCACGCACCCTCCTCCCACGGGCCTGTTTCGCCCTACGCAACGCGCCAGCGCTCCCCAGGTAAACACCTCACCGGCATCGCGCTGGTTGTGTTGCTGCACCTTGTGCTGTTGTGGGCCATCACGTCTGGTTTGGCACGCAAGGTGGTGCGCATCACTGAGAACACGGTAGAAGCGGTGCTCATGTCCGAAGCCCCGCCTCCTGCGCCAGCGCCAGCGCCCAAAACGCCGCCACTCCCAACACCCAAAACACCGACCCCGCCTCCGCCCGCGCCCAACAGCACGGCACCCGCCATCACTCAAGCCGCCACGCCACCCGCTGCTGCGCCTGCCGCACCCACTACCCCGTCCCTTCGCACGGGCGCGGTGATTCAAGCGGGCGCGCACTGCGCCAAGCCCGACTACCCCAGCGCTTCGCGACGCATGGAAGAAGAAGGCACGGTCACGCTGAAGTTTTTGATTGGCGTGGATGGGCATGTGATGCAAGCCGAGATTGAAAAAACATCGGGCTTCAACCGCTTGGACGAAGCCGCACGCAATGCCCTGTCGAAATGCCAGTTCCGTCCCGGCACGGTAGACGGCAAGCCTGAGCAAAGCTGGGCCAGCATCAAATACACCTGGCGTTTGGAATGAACGCCCTCCCCTTGAATACCTTGAAGGACTCCACCATGTCGTCACACACGTTCACACGCGCCGCCGCTGCCTTGACCTCGCTCATGCTCAGTGCCAGCGCATTCGCCGCGGAAGAAGCGGTCGAGAACCCCTACGGTTTGGGAGCGTTGTGGGCACAAGGTGACATCGTGGCCAAAGGCACGCTGTTGATTTTGGTGCTCATGAGCATGGGCAGCTGGTATGTGATCTTCACCAAACTGGCCGAGCAAGCCCGCGTCATGCGCTTCGCACGCAACGCGCAAGACAACTTTTGGAATGCAGGCGATGTGCGCCAAGGCGCAGATGGTTTGGAAGCCGACAGCCCATTCCGTTTCATCGCTGAAAAAGGCTTGGAAGGCGCGAGCAAGCACACCGGTTTGTTGGGTTCGATCAACTTCAACGACTGGGTGACCATGAGCATCCAACGCGCCATGAACAATGTGCAAAGCCGCATGCAAGACGGCTTGGCTGTGTTGGCTACCGTGGGCTCAACAGCGCCCTTCGTCGGTTTGTTTGGCACGGTTTGGGGCATTTACAACGCGCTGGTGAAGATTGGTATGTCGGGCCAAGCCAGCATCGACAAAGTGGCTGGCCCTGTGGGTGAGTCGCTCATCATGACGGCCATCGGTTTGGCTGTGGCGGTGCCTGCGGTGTTGGGCTACAACTGGCTGGTGCGGCGCAACAAGATGGCGATGGAAGAAGTCAATGCTTTTGGTGCTGACTTGCATGCCGTGTTGTTGGGCTCGGCGACATCAGGCAACGCACAGAAGTAAACCATGGCCATGCACCTAGGCCCCAGCGCGGGGGACGACGAATTGTTGACCACCATCAACACCACGCCTTTGGTGGACGTGATGTTGGTGCTGCTCATCATCTTTCTCATCACCATTCCGGTGGTGACCACCTCCGTCAAAGTAGAGCTGCCACACGAAGTGCAACAGCCCCGCGAAACCAAGCCCGACAACATCGTTCTGTCAGTCAACGCACAAGGCCAAGCGTATTTGTATGACGCGCCGGTGCGCAGCAACGCAGACCTGATCAAGCAGCTGCAAACTTTTGCCGAGAAAACACCTCAGCCTGAAGTGCAAATTCGCGGGGATGCCAAGACTGACTTTGAGGCCGTGGGCCGCGTGCTGTACGACGCGCAGGTGGCGGGTTTGACGAAAGTCCGTTTCGTCACGGACCCGCAGGGTCCATCCGCAGTTTCGCCGCAGGGGAAATAAGCATGGCCATGAACTTGTCCTCCTTGACCCAGAGTCAAGACGAACCCGAAGTCATGATGGACATCAACACCACGCCGTTGATCGACGTGATGTTGGTGCTACTCATCATGCTCATCATCACCATCCCCGTGCAACTGCATTCAGTCAACCTCGACATGCCGCAAAGCGCCGCGCCTCAGACCAAAAAACCCAATGTGATTCGCATTGAGATAGACGCACGCAGCGTGGTCAACTGGAACGGCAAGCCCTTGGCCGACCGCACCGCACTCGATGCGCTGCTGCTAGAGGCCAAAGCCCAAGAGCCGCAGCCCGAGTTGCACATCAAAGCGCAAGGCAAGGCCAAGTACGAAGCCGTGGCCGGTGTGTTGGCCAGCGCCCAACGTCAAGGCTTGACCAAGATTGGCATTGTGGGCACCGAGCAATTCGCCGCGCCTTAACTTCGGGTAACCACCCACCCCATGGCCTGCGTGTAGCCATGGTGACTTGCATGCACAGCACCTGTCGATAGGATCCGCCATCCAATTCAGTAGGAGCGTTGTATGGTTCAGTTCACCCTTAACGGGCAATCCGTTCGCAGCACCGCCGCCAACACCACCCCCCTTTTGAATGTGTTGGCCCATGACCTTCACATCAATGGCACCAAGTTTGGCTGCGGCATAGCGCAATGCAGCGCTTGCTTGGTGATGGTCGATGGCAACCCCATGAAGTCCTGTGTGGCACCGCTGTCGTCCGTGGCGGGCCGCACGGTCACCACCCTCGCAGGCATGCAAGAAGGCGACAAGCCCAGCCGTCTGCAACAAGCCTTCATCGATGAGCAAGCCGCGCAGTGCGGCTACTGCACCTCAGGCATGATCATCCAAGCGCAAGCCTTGCTCGATCGCAACCCCCGCCCCACCGATGCAGAAGTTCGCACTGCACTCGATGGCAATCTGTGTCGCTGCGGCGCTCACAACCGAATCGTGCGCGCCGTGTTACGTGCGGCGAAGGAGGCTTGATCATGCAAAACCACCTCACAGCCAGCCGCCGTGGATTTTTAAAAACCACAGGGTATTTGTCGTTGGCCTTTGCCATCCCGCTTGACAACGCGCTGTCACAAGCCAATAACGCCAAGCCGCGTCTGCCGGGTGATCTCAATACCCACCGCAAGCTCAGTGCTTGGTTGCGCGTCAACGCCAATCAAACGGTCACGCTCTTGGTTGGCAAAGTGGAGTTGGGCCAAGGCATCTTGACCGCGGTCTCTCAAATTTGCGCAGATGAATTGAACATTGACTTGAAGCGGGTGCACGTCATCTCGGGCGACACCGCCTTGGTACCCAATGAGGGGGTAACGGCAGGTTCGTTCTCCATGCCCTACTGCGCCACGGCCGTGCAATACGCCTCGGCGGAAGTGCAGTCCATCTTGCTTACGCTCGCGGCTGAAAAACTTGGCCAGCCCGTGGCGAGTTTGACGGTTCAAGACGGCAAAGTTTCAGCACCCAACGGCAGCAGCGTTCACTACTGGGATTTGGTCCTAGGTGAATCGCTGGAACGCGAAGCCACAGGCTCCGTCAAACCCAAACCAGCCGACCAACACCGCTACATCGGTCAACCAATTCACCGCATCGACTTGACGCCCAAGATGCTGGGCGAAGCCAAGTTTTTGCAAGAGCATCGCCCCAGCGGCATGTTGTTCGGCCACTTGGTGCGGCCACCCACGTATGCGGCCAAACTGCTGTCGGTCAATGTTTCTGTCGCGCAAAAAATGCCGGGCGTCGTCAAAGTTGTGCGCAATGGCAGTTTCTTAGGCGTGATTGCCAAACGTGAAGAGCAAGCACTCGCCGCAGCCAATGCCTTGAACGCATCAGCCAAATGGCAAATCGAAAAAAAGCTGCCCACGCATGAAGGCATTTTTGATTGGCTGCGCAGCACCAAACCCAATCGCATCATCGAAACCAAGGTCCAGCCGCGTGTGGGTGGCGAAGCCGCCATCAAAACCGTAGAAGCCACCTACTACCGCCCGTATCACATGCATGCCTCCATAGGCACATCGGCGGCCATTGCCACGATGGGCGCGGATGGCGTGATGTTGATTCAAACCCACAGCCAATCCGTATTTGAAACAGGCACAGCAATTGCCATGATGCTGGGCCTAGCCCCCGACAAGGTGCGCTGCCAACACATGCAAGGCGCGGGTTGCTATGGCCACAACATGGCTGACGATGCTGCGGCAGATGCTGCCTTGCTGGCCATGGCCGTCCCCGGCCAACCCGTGCGCTTGCAATACACCCGGGAGCAAGAACACAAGTGGGAGCCCTATGGCTCGGCCATGGTGATTCAAACCAAAGCCGGTGTGGATGCGCAAGGCAATGTGCTGGACTGGGACTTGCAAATATGGTCCACCCCCCACGGCACGCGACCCAGCGGCGAGGCAGGCAACTTGCTGTCTACACGGTATTTAGACAAACCATTCGCGCAGCCCCTGCCCACCAACGGCGGCCCGCCCAACTACGCGGCCGACCGCAATGGCATTGCCTTGTATGACTTTGCCGGCCACCAAGTACTGACCCATTTCATCACTGACATGCCAGTGCGTGTGTCATCCACCCGCGGCTTGGGTGCGTATGCCAACGTGTTTGCGATTGAGTCTTTCATGGACGAATTGGCATGGGCCGCCCATGTCGATCCCGTCGCTTATCGTCTTCGCTTTTTGAAAGACACGCGTGCGCGCGATGTTTTACAAAAAGCAGCCGACGCGTTTGGCTGGAGCACTTGGAAAAAGTCAGTCAATCGCGGACGCGGCATTGGGTTTGCGCGCTACAAAAACATTGCGGGTTACTGCGCGGTGGCGATGGAGGTGGAAGTCAACCCGCGCAACGGGCGCATTCGCGTCTTGCGGGCTGTGGCGGCAGCAGATACAGGACACATCGTCAACCCCGATGGCGTGCGTAACCAAATTGAAGGTGGCTTGATTCAGTCACTCAGTTGGTCACTCAAAGAAGAGGTGAAGTTTGACGACACGCAAATTTTGTCCACCGATTGGAACAGTTACCCCATCCTCACCTTCTCAGAAGTTCCTCCGGTTGAAGTGGTCTTGATTGACCGCCTCGGCTCGCCATTCTTGGGCACAGGCGAAGCATCCCAAGGCCCCACCAGCGCCGCACTGGCCAATGCGGTGTTTGACGCAACCGGCGTGCGCTTTCGTCGCTTGCCTCTCACACCCGAGCGCGTCAAACAAGGCTTAGAAAACCCACACACCGTATGAATTTATTAAAAACACTTGGTGCGCTGGCACTGTGCGTCTCGGCAGTCCATGCGCAAGCACAAGCAACGGCCTCGCGCGACTATCCCAATCACCCCATCAGGATGGTCATCCCCTACGCTGCAGGTGGGCCTATGGATTTCATTGGCCGCACACTCGCACCACGCTTGGCACAGAGCTTGGGTCAACCTTTGGTGATCGACAACCGTGCAGGGGCAGGCGGTGCGATTGGTACTGACATGGTGGCCAAGTCGGCACCCGACGGCTACACGATGCTCAACACCTCGTCCAGCCACGCCAGCTTGCCGGTGGTGTCGCCCAGTCTGCCGTATGACCCCCTCAAAGACTTCACCCCCATCACCTTGGTGGCCAACAACGTGGGCTTTGTGGTCGCCGCTCGCCCAGACTTGCCGGTGAAAAACCTAAAAGAGCTGCTGGCTGATGCCAAAGCCAACCCAGGTAAATACACCTTTGGCTCTGGCGGTGTGGGCAACGTGATGCACTTCGCGGGCGAGTTCTTGTGCAGCAGCGCCGATGTGAAGATGACCCATGTGCCCTTCAAAGGTGTGAGCGCATCGCTCAACGACTTGGTGGCGGGTCGCATTGACTTCGTGATTGGTGCGCCAACCGCCGTGTTGCCGCTCATCAAAGCAGGCAAGCTCAAAGCCTTGGCCATCACCGCACGCAAACGCTGGAGCGAGTTGCCCGATGTACCCACCGTTGACGAAGCGGCAGTCAAAGGCTTTGTCTACACACCTTGGTACGGCTTTTGGTTCCCAGCGGGCGTGCCTGCTGAACACGTCACCCGCATGCGCCACGAAGTCAACAAACTACTCGAAGACTCAGAGATCAAACGTGCGTTTGCCGAGCAAGGTTTTGCCACCGTGGGCTCTACGTCTGCAGAGTTCAACAAAGTCATCGCGGACGAAATTGCGATCAACAAAAAATTAGCCACCCGCGTGGACTTCACGCAGTAACTCACACACCAAGGAGACTTCGATGTTTCACACCACCACCGACAGTTCTTGCCACCACTGCCAGCCACGTCGCAGTTTTTTAACGGGCTTGCTCACGGCCACCGCAGCTACCGTGTTGCCCTCGTGTGCCACGACCTCCAAAGACGCGCCCATGCCCGCCGAAGCCAAGCGCGCCTTGGTCGACGTGCATCACCATGTGTGGGCGCCCGCATTTATGAAAGAGCTGGAGTCACGCAAACTCGCGGAGCCCCCTGCCCGCAACTGGTCGCTCAACAAAACCATGGACGACATGGCCAAAGCGGGCGTGACCTACACCCTCACTTCGCCCACCACACCCGCCGCTGGCTTTGGCGATGTCGCCACCATGCGCAGCATGGCCCGCATCAGCAACGAGTACGGCGCACAGCTCGCACGCGACTACCCGAATCAGTTTGGCTTCTTCGCCACATTGCCCATGCTCGACGTGGATGGCGCACTGGCCGAAATTGCCTACAGCTGTGACGTACTCAAAGCCAACGGCATTGCCATGCTCACCAGCTACAACGGCAAGTGGCTGGGCGACAAGTCATTTGCCCCCATCATGGATGAGATCAACCGGCGCAAGCTCGTCGTCTACACCCACCCATCCAACACCCAGTGCTGCAACAACTTGCAAGAGGGCGTGCCGGGCTCCACCATCGAATTCGCCACCGACACCACACGCACCATCACCAGCTTGTTGTTCAGCGGCACAGCCACGCGATGCAAAGACATCAAGTTCATCTTCTCGCACGCGGGCGGCACCATGCCATTTTTGGTGGAGCGCTTGGTCATGCTGCCCAAGCTCAACGCCAACTTCGGCAAGATCTTGCCCAGCGAACAAGTGCTGCCAACTTTGCGCAGCTTCTACTACGACACGGCACAAGCGTCGCACCCCGGCGCCTTGCTGTCGCTGCTGAACTTGGTCGATGTGTCGCAAGTGGTGTTTGGCACCGACTTTCCCTACCGCACCTCGCTGGACCATGTGAAGGGTCTTATGGCCATGGACTTCAACATGAACGACCTCACCGCGATTGAGAGCCGCAACGCGCTGCGTCTGTTGGGCCGCGCTTAAATCTTGGCCGGACTCGGCGCTGCGGTGGAAGCACGCACCACCAGCTGCGGGCGCAACACCACCGTCGCGTCTTGGCTGCCTGGACGTTCGCGCAACGCATCGATCAGCAAGCGCGCCGCTCTGAAACCCATTTCGTAATGTTGAATGCGCACCGAAGTCAACGGCGGGTTGACTTGGTCTAGCAATTGCATGTCGTTGTGACCGATGACCGAGATGTCATTCGGCACACCCAAGCCCGCATGTTTCAAGGCTTGCAGCGCACCGAGGGCAATCAAATCATTCGCAGCCACCACGGCGGTGAACTGCGTTTTGCTGCGCTTGTCTAGCAAGGCGTTCATGGCGGCTTCGCCACTTTCCACCGAATAGGCATCTGCCGCTGCGATGGTTTGGGCGGCTAAGCCGTGTTCGCGCATGGCTTGTTCAAAGCCAAGTCGTCTTGCCAAACCCGTGGACAAACCCTCTGGCCCAGCCAAGTGGGCGATGCGCTGGTGACCCAAAGCCACCAAGTGGTCCACACCCAAACGCATGCCCAACATGTCGTCACTGATGACGGCTGACAAATGGCCTCGTCCATCGGTGCGGTTGATCAACACAATTTGCGCGCCGCCTTGTCGCAAGCGCTCCAACCACGCATCGTCACGCGTGGCGGTGGCGACCAAAAAGCCTTCCACGCGCTGCGCTTGCATGCGCTCGATGGCGACTTGTGCCGCATCCACACTGTTGTCTGGCCGCGAGGTGTTGGCCAAAAGCGCGAAGTACCCCACTTCATCTAAGGCGTCTTCAATGCCTCGCAGGATGGGCGGAAACACGGGGTTGGTGATGTCTGGCAGCAGCACGCCCACTGTTCTTGATCTGCCGCGGCTCAAGGCGGACGCCGCATGGTTGGGCCGATAGCCCAACTCGCGCGCCGCGGTCTCAATGCGTTGCAGCAAATCAGCGGCCACCAAATGACGACGCTCGGCATCCATGGCGCGTGACACCGTGGACTTGTGAACCCCCAAGTGTTGGGCCAAGTCTTGCAAGGTCAGGGATGAGGAACGGGACATGGCGGTCAGTTTATTGCAACCGGTCGCTTGAGCGACAAGTTAGGGTAAATGGTGGTTTCGCTTTGTGTGGGACCTGCCTATCATGACACCAAATTGCAACCGGTTGCAAAGATTTCAACACACACGCGCCTGCAAGGAAGTTCCTCATGTCGTCACCGTCCATCGCGCTCCCCACTACGCCCGAGTCCATCTTGCCCTTGGTCATCCAAGCCATGTCACGTACACCCGATGCGCGTTTGCGTGAACTCATGGCCTCGCTTACTTCGCACCTGCACGCCTTCATCTTGGAAACACAGGTCACAGAAGAAGAGTTCGAGCGTGCGGTGAAGTTCTTGATCGACATTGGTCAAGCCACAGGCGAGAAAACAAATGAAGTGATCTTGGCGGCTGACTTGTTGGGTGTGTCGTCGTTGGTGGCCGTGTTGAACAACCCCGCCAACCTCGTCCAGCACGATGCGCACGCACAAGCAGAAGCGGCCTCCCACGCTGCATTGCTGGGTCCGTTCTGGCGGGCCAATGCGCCCTTTTGCGACACAGGCGACAACATTGCCCGGGGTAACACACACGGTACACCGCTGGAAGTGCGCGGCGTGGTGTATGACAAACACGGACAGCCACTGGCCAACGCCACCGTCGATGTGTGGCATGCCTCGCCCGTGGGTCTGTACGAGAACCAAGACGATGCGCAAGAAAACATGAACCTACGTGGTCGCTTCAAAACAGATGCACAGGGCGCCTACTTCTTCAAAACCGTGCGTCCCGCAGGCTACCCCGTGCCGACGCATGGTCCTTGTGGCGATTTGCTGCGCGCCCAACTGCGTCACCCCAACCGCCCTGCCCACTTGCACTTCATGGTGTCCACGCCCGGCCACAAAGTGCTCATCACGCAGGTGTTTGCTGATGGCGACGAGAACCTCACCAGCGACCCCGTGTTTGGTGTGACGGCACCGCTGGTTGGCAACTTTGAAGAACGTTGGGTCGATGGCAAACCGCAAGCCAGCCTGACCCATGACTTCCACTTGACCGAAGGTGAGATGGTTTTCCCGCACCCACCCATCCCCTGATTTTTCCGCATCCATCAGAACAAGGAATCTATGACCTCCAGCTTTGAACCCACAGACTCATTGACAGGCCGCGTGGCCGTCATCACCGGCGGCACAGGCGCGATTGGCTTGGCCAGCGCACACCGCCTCGCCCAACTCGGCGCACGTTGCGTCTTGCTTTACAACTCAGAGTCGCCCGAATCAGCGGCTGGCAAAGCAGCGGCCTTGCCCGGCTCTGGCCATTTGGTTTTCAAAGCGTCCATCACCGACAGCGCCTCGCTTCAAGCCGTCGCTGAGCAAGTGGCAACGCAATGCGGCGTGGTGCACATCCTCATCAACAGCGCGGGTTACACCAAGGCCGTGCCAGCTGCCGACTTAGAGGGCTTGAGCGATGCGCTGATTGACGACATTTTGAAAGTCAACTTTCGCGGTGTGATCGCCACCATCCGCGCGTTCATGCCTTTGCTCAAACAATCAGAAGACGGTTTGATCGTCAACATTTCTTCCATCGCAGGCTTCACCGGCACCGGCAGCAACTTGGCCTACGTGGCCGCCAAAGCCAGCATCGACGTGGTGGGCGACGCACTGGCCAAAGCTTTTGCACCGCATGTGCGTGTGATCTCTGTGTCGCCCGGCGTGGTGGACTCAGGCTTTGTGCCCGGCCGTGGCGCCGACTTCAACGAAAAAGCCGCGGCCACCATTCCTCTGCGCCGCGTGGGCACGGTCGACGATGTGGCTGCCGTGGTGCAAGCCTGCGCCACCACCCTGCGTTACGTCACCGGCACACGCGTCGTGGTCGACGGTGGCCGTCACCTTTGATTTGAAAGAAAGCATCGCATGAGCCAAAAAACTTTCCTCACCTGTGCCGTCACTGGCAATATCACCACGCCCGATCAGACACCGCATTTACCGGTCACACCCGCGCAAATTGCGGACGAATGTTTGAGCGCCGCCGAAGCCGGTGCTGCCGCTGTGCACATCCATGTGCGTGACCCTAAGACGGGCAAACCGTCGATGGAACTAGAGCTGTACCGCGAAGTGTTCGACAAAGTGCGTCGCGCCAATCCAGAACTCATCATCAACCTCACCACCGGCCCCGGCGGGCGCTTCGTGCCCAGCGTGGACGACCCACGCGTGGCAGCGCCCGGCTCTACCTTGGTGCAGCCCGAAAAGCGCGTCGAGCATGTGCGGGTGTTGAAGCCCGATGTGTGTTCGCTCGATCTCAACACCATGAACTCAGGCGGTGACGTGGTCATCAACACGCCGCGCAATGTGCGCATCATGGCCAAGATCATGCGGGAAGCGGGCGTCAAACCTGAGCTGGAAATTTTTGATTCCGGCGACATCCACTTGGCACGCGACCTGATTGCCGATGGCACGCTTGACGGCCCCGGCATGTGGACTTTTGTGACGGGTGTGAAGTATGGTTTTTCGCCCTCGCCTGAAACCATCCTCTACGCCCGCAGCCTGCTGCCTGCAGGCGCCATTTGGTCGGCCTTTGGGATTGGCCGCTTTGAGTTTCCCATCGTCGCGCAGGCTTGGTTTGCAGGCGGCCATGTGCGCGTGGGTATGGAAGACAACATCTTCTTATCCAAGGGCGTGCTCGTCAAAAGCAACGCTGAGTTGGTCATCAAAGCCAAACGCATCATCGAAGACTTGGGGGGCGAATTGGCCAACCCACGCGAAGCCCGCGTCATGCTGAACTTACCCAGCCGCGCTTGAACAAAATCAGGAACACACAGAATGTCGATTCAAAAAGAAGACTTGCGCGCCGTGCGCGTGAACGCCAAAGCCGCCTCTGCTGCCGAGTTGGCACCCACCGTTGAAAAACAATCGCCACCAGCACTCAAACAAGGCGAAGCCTTGGTGCGCGTGCGCAGTGCAGGCGTGAACCCCAGTGATGTCAAAGCGGCGCTGGGCATCATGCCGCAAGCGGTTTTTCCACGCACGCCAGGCCGCGACTTTGCAGGCGTGGTGGTGGATGGCCCCAGCGCTTGGGTGGGCAAAGAGGTGTGGGGCTCGGGTGGCGATGTGGGCATCACACGTGATGGCTCGCACGCCGGTTGGTTGGTGCTGCCTGAAGCGGCGCTGCGCGAGAAACCCAAGAATTTGAGCTTTGAAGAAGCGGGCTCGGTGGGCGTGCCCTTCATCACAGCCTATGAAGGTTTTCGTCGCAGCGGTATGCCTCAACGCGGACAAACTGTGGCGGTGATGGGTGCCAACGGCAAAGTGGGCCAAGCCGCTGTGCAACTCGCCGCACAAGCTGGCGCGAACGTGATTGCCGTGCGACGCGGGGGTGGCGAATGGGATGGCCCCTCAGCCGGCGTGCACACCATCGACGCCAAGACCGAAGACGTGGCCGCACGCATCCGTGAACTGAGCGATGGCAAAGGCGCACACATTGTGTTCAACACCGTGGGTAGCCCTTATTTTGAAGCGGCGAATAAAGCCATGGCCAAAGGGGCTACGCAAATCTTCATCTCCACCCTCGAGCGCCCTGTGCCGTTCGACATCTTCACCTTCTACCGTGGCATGCACACCTATGTGGGCATTGACACCTTGGCGCTCAATTGCATTGAAACCAACGAACGCATGGAAGCCATGCGTGCAGGTTTTGAAGCGGGCACTTTGCATCCTTTTGAAGTGAACGCAGATGCGGTGTTCTCACTCGACCAAGTGTTGGCCGTCTACCAAGAAGTTTTGAGCGGAGCGAGCCGTCGCGTGGTTTTCAACCCTTAAGAGACAAGGCCCACCATGAACATCACCCGACTCCACCAAGCGCCTGAATACGTCGCGCCCAACCACTTCGACATGCAATGTTTGCGGCTGCAAGGGCGCGAGGCTGGACCCGCTGTTCAGCTGTGGATGGGCATGTCCATCTTGAAGCCAGGCGGCCACACCTCGCTCGACGGCTCGCCCATTGAAAAACATTACGTGGTGCTGCAAGGCGAACTCACACTGGTGAGCGAACTCGACGGCGTGCAAACACGCGAGGTGTTGCATGCGTTTGATTCGTGCCGCTTTGCGCCGGGTGAGAAACGCCAAATCATCAACCACACCCAGCAAGAAGCACGGATCTTGTTGGCCATGCCTTTTGATCCACCCGCTGCTTGAATCCATCGACAACATCAGGAGACAAAACCATGAACAACACCCCCTTCACACGCCGACAGAGTTTGCAATGGGCTGGCGCTTTGGCCGCAGGCTCGGCTTTGCCCAGCTTCGCGCAATCAGACTGGCCCAGAGACAAAGCCATCACTTTCATCGTGCCTTTCACCGCAGGTAGCGGCACCGATGTGATTGCACGCACCGTGGCTGAAAAGCTCGGGCCTATCTTGGGTGCGCAAATCGTCATCGACAACCGAACCGGTGCCGGTGGCACGGTGGGCGCCGCCTTGGTCGCCAAAGCGCCTTCCGACGGCTACACCATGCTCGTGCATAGCTCCGGCCATGTGGTTAACCCTGCGCTCTACCCCAAACTCAGCTACGACACGCTGAAGGACTTTGACGGCATCAGCCCCTTGGCCAGTTTGCCCAACGTGATCGTGGTGTCGCCGAGCAAGGGCTACAAAGACGTGGCCGACTTGGTGGCCAAAGCCAAAGCACAACCCGGCGCGCTCAATTACGCATCAGCGGGCAACGGCTCAGCCACCCACATGAACGCCGAAAAGTTCCGCGTGGCCACCGGCGTGCAAGCGCAACATGTGCCTTACCGCGGCACGCCCGAGGCGCTGACTGAAACCGCATCGGGCCGCATTGACTGGTTCTTTGCCCCCTTGGTGTCGGCGCTGCCTTTGATTCAAAGTGGTCGCTTGCAAGCCTTGGCTGTCAGCACGGCGCAGCGTTCGCCGTTGCTGCCCAATGTGCCGTCGATCTCAGAGGCGGGATTTCCCAATGCGGCTTACACCTTCTGGGTGGGCTTGTTTGTCACGGCTAAAACGCCTAAGCCCATCGTGCAAAAAGTGCATGCCGGTTTGATGTCCGTGCTAGCCATGCCCGAAGTCAAAGAACGACTTGAAAAGCTAGGTGCCGCCGCCATGCCCATGCAGCAAGAGGCGTTTGAAAAATACTTAGATGCCGAAACCTTGTCAGCAGCTCAACTGGTAAAAGCGGCAGGCATTCGCATCGAATAAGCAAAACGCACAAGACAAGGGCGTCACGCCACGATGCCTTTGTCTTTGAGCGCTTGAATTTGTGTGGCTGTCAAACCCATCTCGCCTAACACAGCATCCGTGTCTTTCCCAATGGTGGGCGCGTTGCGGCGATGGCTGCCGGGGGTGCGTGAGAGTTTGGGGATGATCCCGGGCACGGCGAGCGATGTGCCGTCACTCATCTGCACGTGTTGAATCATCCCGCGTGCTTGGTAATGTGGATCGGCTGCGATGTCAGCCACGGTGTAGATGCGGCCTGCAGGCACGTCGGCCTTGTCTAACGCAGTCAGCACTTGTTCAACGGTGCGTTGCGCTGTCCACATGCCAATGGCGGCGTCAATCTCAGCCACGCGTTTCACGCGGCCTGCGTTATCGCCGAGTGCGGGGTCGCTGCCCAAATCGTCGCGGCCCAGCGTGTGCATGAGACGTTTGAAAATACTATCGCCATTGCCTGCAATCAGCACATAGCCATCGTCTTTGCAACGGTACGCATTGCTAGGCGCAATGCCGGGCAAGGCACTGCCCGCCGCTTCGCGCACCGCACCAAAGGCGCTGTACTCGGGCAGCAAACTTTCCATGCAGTTGAAGACGGCTTCGTACAAGGCCACGTCAATCACTTGACCTAGCCCGCTTTTCTCGCGCTCGTGCAACGCTGTCAAGATGCCAATCACGCCGTGCAGAGAGGCAAGCGTGTCGCCAATGCTCACGCCTACGCGCACCGGCACGCGACCGGGTTCAGCGGTGAGGTGGCGCAGGCCGCTCATGGCCTCAGCCACGACGCCAAAGCCCGGCTTATCGCGATACGGGCCTGTTTGTCCATAGCCACTGATGCGCAACATGATCAGGCGTGGGTTGATGGCCAGCAACTCGTCAGGGCCCAAGCCCCAACCTTCCATCGCACCGGGGCGGAAGTTCTCGATCAACACATCGGCGTCTTTGACCAGCTGACGCACGATGTCTTGTGCTTCTTTTTCTTTCAGGTCCAACGCCACCGAGCGCTTGTTGCGTGACTGGACTTGCCACCAGACGGACGTGCCGTCTTTGAGCAAGCGCCATTTGCGCAATGGATCGCCGGTTTTCGGGGTTTCAACCTTCACCACATCGGCACCAAAGTCGGCCAATGTTTTGGCGGCAAAGGGGCCTGCAATGAGCTGGCCAAGTTCGACCACACGCAGGCCGTGAAGCGGGGTTTGAGCGAGGCTATGGGCGGCTGGGCTGTTCATGACTTGGCATTGTGCCCATCTGTGCCGCGCCTGTGTGCCGATGTCTTCACGCAGGCGACAGCGCCATGCGACAACCAGGCTTTAGAACTCGGTGTGCAAGCGCAGGGCATACACATTGACCGGCCCACGGTCGGCGTTGTATGCAGGGTTTTGGATGCGTTGGTAGTCAGTGGTCAGCCAACTGCCGGGCGTCATTTGGAAGCTGTAGAACGCCTCCAAGATTTGCTCTGGTTTGTAGGTCAGCGTTTGCGAAGTGCTGGCCGCATCGCCAATGAAGAACGACATGCCACCCGCCGCCAAGAAATCACGACGGTCACGCGACAAGGTGTTGTGCATGAAAGCCACGCCTACGGCATCGTCAGCACGCCCCCACAAACCACCTTTGAACACCAGCCCCGTCGACAGCGACCCATCTGCCTCGGTGAACGCATAGGTTTCGGTGCGGCCATCGGCCTTCATCGCACGCAAGAAGAAGCCCACGCTGGGGTTGATGGCTTGCTCGACGTTCACACCCAAGCCGTATTTGATTTTTTCACTGCCGCGCACCGCAATCAACGCTTCGGGTGTGGTCTGTAAACCGGGGTTGTTTTGCAACCACTGTGTTGCATCGTTAAAGCTCGCGACAACAGCACGGTTGCGCCATGCCAGCACACGCACTTTGCCTGGTTGGTCAGCCAGCATGTGGCCGCGTTCAATTTCTAATTGGTCGCCGTAGTGTTTGCCCAGTGCAAAGTCAACAGGCAAACCGTTGGGCTCTTTGGGGCCGGTCATGCGGCCAAAGCGCACGACCCAGTTGTCTTGGTACCACTCACCTGCCAAGCCCCAGCCAAAGCCACGGGCATCAGCGGCGTAGTCGTAAGCGGCGTAAGTCCAGTTGCCCCAGTTCATGAATTGCGTGCGGGGGTCTTTGGCGTAGGCGTTGTTGTCAAACACGTCCAGCGCTGAAAAGTTACCAGCGGTCAGCACAAACCGGTTGCGGTCAACCATGCCTGCCATTTGGTTGAAGTCGGACTCCATCTGCTCTTGCTCCCCCCCGTGGTTCCACGTTTGACGCACAAACAGGCGCTGGCGGTAGAGCTTGGGAACGCTGCCCCCCGCACGGGTGATCTCGCCATTGGTGAAGCCCCCCATGCCCACCAAGTTGCCAGAAAACGGGATGCCTGAGGCCACCTCGGGGTTGAAATACAACTCACCGTCTTGCCACGGACGAAAGCCCCAGTGCGCGGTGGTGCTGAAGGTGTACATCCGCTCGCTTTGAGGCGACAGGCTGTTGGCGCCCGAGTACGCGGCGCCGAATGAGTTGTGGTGCTGCCAGTTGTAGGTGAGTTGGTAACGGGCCGTGGTGTCTTCGGTTTCAGGTACTTGCGCGCACGCACCCACCGCAGCCAAGCTGCACAGCACCGAAACGGTGAATCGTTGAACCAAGAAGTAGGGCATGAAATGCGGCAAGAAAATGAAGAAAGAGAGGCACTAACACCTAATAGTTATTATTGTAAAGAGGCTTTATTTCAATTCGGTGAATCTGCCCCAGCGCTCCCGCATAAAATCAAAGGCTCCATTTAAGGAAGACTCATGGGACGCACCCTTTACGACAAGATTTGGGACGAGCACGTCGTCCACACCGAAGAAGACGGCACCGCCATCCTCTACATTGACCGCCATTTGGTGCACGAAGTCACCAGCCCGCAAGCGTTTGAAGGCATTCGCCAAGCGGGCCGCAAGGTCTGGCGCGTCAGCTCGATCGTGGCCACCGCCGACCACAACACGCCCACCACAGGCTGGGAGCTGGGTTACGACGGCATCACGGACCCCATCAGCAAAGAACAAATCACCACGCTAGACAGCAACATGGCCGAGTTCGGCTC
>CANCCJ010000023.1 GCA_947374535.1 Comamonadaceae bacterium
CACGCGCTGCGGCTACCCTGACTGTCAGCGCTATGCCGAGGCCATCGTCCAAGGCGAGGCTGACATCAACCAATGCCCACCTGGCGGCGCCGAAGGCGTAGAACGTTTGGCGACCCTCACTGGCAAACCAGCCCTTCGCTTGAACCCTGACAACGGGATTGAAGGCCCTCGCACCATCGCCATCATTGACGAAGCTTGGTGCATCGGCTGCACGCTGTGCATCGCAGCTTGCCCAACGGACGCCATCGTGGGCGCCAACAAACGCATGCACACCGTGGTGGAAAGGTATTGCACGGGCTGCGAACTGTGCATTCCTGCCTGCCCCGTGGATTGCATCTCGCTTGAACCCATCGATATCAAGCTCAGTGGTTGGGCCTCGTGGCCGCAAGAGCTGGCCGACCTCGCCCGCCAACGCTATGACTTACGCACTGCGCGCCTCCAGCGTGAGGCGACAGAACACGACGCCCGCTTAGCGGCCAAAGCCGTGCAGAAGCTGGCTGACTTACCTGCCCACACCAAAGGCACCGAGCATGCCCCCGAGGTCGATCGCAAACGTGCGATCATCGAGGCCGCACTCGCCAAGGCCAAAGCCCGCCAAGTCAGTTAGGCTTCAACGGCGTCTTCGCCATCCGCATCTGGGGCACCTTCTGCTCCAAGCCGAACACTCCATATTTCTATGCACACACGACTCACTGCACGCAGAGAACTTCTGCTTCTGTTAGCCCTTGCCGGCATTCAGTTCACCCACATCGTGGACTTCATGATCATGATGCCGCTGGGACCTCAACTCACCAGCCTGTTTGGCATCAGCTTTGCTGAGTTCGGTTTGTTGGTATCAACGTACACCGTGGCCGCGGGCATGTCGGGTTTATTCGCCACCACCTTTGTGGACCGCTTTGACCGCAAACGTCTGCTGCTCACGCTGTACGTGTTGTTCGCCCTCACCACCGTGGCTTGCGGCTTAGCACCGACCTATGGTTGGCTCATGACCGCTCGCATTGCCTCAGGCTTTTTTGGTGGTGTGTTGTCCACCATGACCCAAACCATCATTGGCGATGTGGTGCCGTTCGAGCGACGTGGCCGCGCGACGGGTATTGTGATGACATCTTTCTCTGTGGCAACCGTGGCGGGCGTGCCTGCTGGTTTGCTGTTTGCCAATTTGTGGGGCTGGCACACGGCCTTCTTTGCCATTGGTGTGACGTGTGTGGCCGTCGGCGTACTGGCCAATTACAGCGTGCCTAAGCTGGATGCCCATGTGGCGCATGCCAAAGACAAACATGTGCTGCACGCCATGGGTCAAGTCCTAGGCGAGCCCAACCAACGCATGGCCCTGCTCTTGTCTGCGACCATGATGTTTGCTGCCTTCACCATCATCCCGTACATCACGCTCTATTTGCAAAACAACCATGTGATGGCGTCCAGCGAAATTCCGTGGCTCTACTTTTGCGGTGGCGTGATCACGTTGTTCAGCGGCCGCTGGGTCGGTGGCGTGACGGACCGTTTGGGTAAACGCCAAACCTTTCAACGCGCCGTGTTGTTCTCGATCATTCCCATGTTTGCCGTCACATTGCTCGTGCCGGTGCCACTGCCTTTTGTGCTGCTGGTCACCAGCGCATTGTTCTTTGCCATGAACGCCCGCATGATTCCTGGCATGGCTTTGCTCACCTCAGCAGCGAACCCAAAGTTCCGTGGCACGTTCATGTCCCTCAACGGTGCCGTGCAATCGTTCTCGATGGGCGTGGCCGCATGGGTGGGTGGCCTTTTGCTGCAAAGCGAGCCAAACGGCCAAGTGACGCACTATTGGCTGTGCGCCATATTGGCCACCTGCGCGTCCTTGCTGGCTTACCAACTCGCCAAAAAAGTGTCTATGCACGCGTGATCTGCTGAAAAAAAACGTCTTCATTCACCCAACAAAAAAGGCCGTGACAGCATCAAGTTGAACGGCCTTTTTTGAGTCGGTAGGCCCACGAATGGGCCACGACGCTGATCGCTTAAACGTGCGAAGCCGCCAAGGCCGCAAAGGCCTTCACCACTTCAGCCGGTGCTTGCACCAACTCAATCAGCACACCTTCGCCACCAATGGGGAATTCGTCGTTCGCCTTGGGGTGCATGAAGGTGATGTCAAAGCCCGCAGCGCCTTTGCGAATGCCGCCAGGGGCAAAACGAACACCTTGCGCAGTCAACCATTCCACAGCGACGGGCAAGTCATCGATCCACAAGCCAATGTGGTTCAGCGGTGTGGCGTGAACGGCAGGCTTTTTCTCGATGTCCATGGGCTGCATCAAATCGACTTCAACTTTGAAAGGACCAACGCCGATGGCACAGATGTCTTCGTCCACGTTCTCGCGTTCGCTTTGAAACGTGCCAGTGACTTCAAGGCCAAACATATCAACCCACAGCTTTTTCAAGCGGCCTTTGTCAGGGCCGCCGATGGCGATTTGTTGAATACCGAGTACCTTGAATGGGCGGCTAGCGGCGTTCATTTATTCGAACTCCACAATCATTTGGTCAACGGTGAGTGATTCGCCTTTGGCTGCGACCACTTGTTTGACCACGCCGTCTTGCGTCGCAAACAGCACGTTTTCCATCTTCATCGCTTCGATGACGGCCACGCGCTCACCCGCTTGCACTTTTTGGCCAGGTTTCACTGACACTTCGACCAACAAGCCTGGCATAGGTGACAAAACGAAGCGACTCAAATCGGGTGGCGCTTTGAATGGCATGAGCTTGTGCAACTCAGCCATGCGTGTAGACATCACCAAAGCTTCAATACGGGTACCGTTGTGTTGCACTTGTAAAGCCAATGGGTTTTTCAAAGTGCCGCGTTCGACTTGCGCGGTGAACGGCTTGCCATTCACCATGCCCTCGATGCGAATGTCATTCAAGCGTGACTTGCTTTCAATCGCGTAGGTCTTGCCACCGATGGTGATTTGCGCCACACCAGGCTTGCCAACAAACTCGTCCACATGCACTTGCACGTAGCGGTTGTCGCCGCCTTGGCCCAACTCGATCACGGTGTAGTCTTGGCCCACTTGCACGTCGTAGCCGGGCAACTGACCGCTGAGGTTGGCGGCGCGTTGGCGTGACTTGCGGCGCACGAAGGCAGCCAAAGCAGCGAGGAAATCGTGGTCATCATGCGGCACGTCTTCAGCACGGAAGCCATGTGCGTATTGCTCGGCGATAAAGCCTGTATTGAAGTCACCCGACACAAAGCGAGGGTGCGCCAGTAAGGCGGCTTGGAATGGGATGTTCGAGCTGATGCCGCGAATGACAAAACCATTCAAGGCTTCGCGCATTTTGGCAATCGCGTCATTGCGGTCTTTGCCGTGAACGATGAGCTTGGCGATCATCGAATCGTAGAACATCGGAATCTCGCCGCCGTCTTGCACGCCCGTGTCCACACGCACGCCGAGCAAGTCCGCTGTGTTGGCTTGGAACATGGTTTGTTTGGGCGTTTGGAAACGCACCAAACGACCGGTCGAAGGCAGGAAGTTGCGGAACGGGTCTTCGGCGTTGATACGGCACTCGATGGCCCAGCCATTGCGCTGCACGTCTTTTTGCGCGATCGGCAATTTTTCGCCCGCGGCCACACGAATCATCATCTCGACCAAGTCGAGACCAGTAATGGCTTCGGTCACGGGATGCTCCACCTGCAATCGGGTGTTCATCTCCAAAAAGTAGAAGCTCTGGTCTTTGCCCACCACGAATTCAACGGTACCGGCGGATTGGTATTTCACCGCTTTGGCCAATTGCACAGCTTGCTCGCCCATCGCTTTGCGCGTGGCCTCGCTGATGAACGGTGACGGTGCCTCTTCAATCACTTTTTGGTGACGACGCTGAATCGAGCACTCACGTTCGTTCAAATAAATCACATTGCCGTGGCTGTCACCCAGCACTTGGATTTCAATGTGGCGAGGCTCCTCGACGAACTTCTCGATGAACACGCGGTCATCGCCAAAGCTGTTGCGCGCTTCGTTGCGGCAAGACGTGAAGCCTTCAAAGGCTTCCTTGTCGTTGAACGCCACACGCAAGCCTTTGCCACCGCCGCCTGCCGAAGCCTTGATCATCACGGGGTAGCCAATCCCTTTGGCAATTTCAACCGCCTTCTCAGCTGTTTCAATGGCGTCATTCACGCCGGGAATGCAGTTCACACCTGCAGCGCCTGCCAGCTTTTTGGATTCGATCTTGTCGCCCATGGCGGCAATCGAGAAGTGGCGTGGGCCAATGAAGGCAATGCCTTCGTCTTCGCAACGCTTAGAGAACTCAGCGTTCTCGCTCAAGAAGCCGTAGCCAGGGTGAATCGCTTGTGCGCCAGTGGCCTTCGCTGCAGCAATGATTTTGTCAGCCACGAGGTACGACTCGCGCGAGGCTGCGGGGCCAATCAACACCGCTTCGTCAGCCAGTTGCACATGGCGTGCTTCTTTGTCGGCTTCCGAATAAACGGCCACCGTTTTGATGCTCATTTTTTGGGCGGTCGCAATGACGCGGCAAGCAATTTCGCCACGGTTGGCAATCAGGATTTTGGTAAACATGTTCTTCTTCTCCTTCTGGCTTAAAGCGGAATGTTCCCGTGCTTGCGCCATGGGTTTTCAATCTTCTTGTCTTTGAGCATGACCAACGAGCGGCAGATGCGCTTGCGAGTTTCGTGGGGTTGAATGACGTCGTCGATGAAGCCACGTGCGCCAGCCACAAAGGGGTTGGCAAAGCGGGCTTTGTATTCGGCTTCTTTGGCCGCCAATTTTTCAGGGTCGCCTTTGTCTTCACGGAAGATGATTTCCACCGCACCCTTGGCACCCATCACCGCGATTTCGGCGTTAGGCCATGCAAAGTTCACGTCGCCGCGCAAGTGCTTCGAAGCCATCACGTCATATGCGCCGCCGTAGGCCTTGCGTGTGATGACGGTGATTTTTGGCACCGTGCACTCAGCGTAGGCATAGAGCAACTTGGCGCCGTGCTTGATGATGCCGCCGTACTCTTGCGAGGTACCGGGCATGAAACCGGGCACGTCCACAAAGGTGACCACAGGGATGTTGAACGCATCGCAGAAACGCACAAATCGTGCAGCCTTGATGGAGCTCTTGATGTCCAAGCAGCCCGCCAAGACCAAAGGTTGGTTCGCCACGATGCCGACGGTTTGGCCTTCCATGCGGGCGAAACCAATCAATATGTTTTTGGCGTAGTCGGGTTGCAATTCGAAGAAGTCGCCATCGTCCACGGTTTTGACGATGAGTTCTTTCATGTCATACGCTTTGTTGGGGTTCTCGGGCACCAAGGTATCCAAGCTCATGTCCATGCGTGTCGATGGATCGCCGCTGGCACGCACTGGTGCTTTTTCGCGGTTGTTCAATGGCAGGTAGTTGTAGAGGCGACGCAGCATGAGCAGCGCTTCCACATCGTTTTCAAACGCCATATCGGCCACACCGCTCTTGGTGGTGTGCGTCACGGCGCCGCCCAGTTCTTCAGCAGTCACTTCTTCATGGGTCACGGTCTTCACGACTTCAGGGCCAGTGACGAACATGTAAGACGTGTCTTTGACCATGAAGATGAAGTCGGTCAATGCGGGCGAATACACCGCGCCGCCAGCCGATGGGCCCATGATCATGCTGATTTGGGGCACCACACCGCTGGCCATCACGTTGCGCTGGAACACGTCGGCGTAACCGCCGAGTGACGCCACGCCTTCTTGAATACGGGCACCGCCCGAATCATTCAAGCCGATCACAGGAGCACCCACTTTCATGGCTTGGTCCATGATTTTGCAAATCTTTTCAGCGTGCGTTTCCGACAAAGCGCCACCATACACAGTGAAGTCTTGGCTGAACACAAACACCAAACGGCCATTGATCATGCCGTAGCCAGTGACCACGCCGTCACCTGGAATTTTGTTGCCTTCCATACCGAAGTCGGTACAACGGTGCTCAACGAACATGTCCCATTCTTCGAAGGTGCCTTCGTCCAACAACACTTCGATGCGCTCGCGTGCTGTGAGTTTGCCTTTGGCATGCTGTGCGTCAATGCGCTTTTGGCCGCCACCTAAGCGAGCTGCAGCGCGCTTTTGTTCCAGTTGTTCGATGATGTCTTGCATGGTTGCTCTTTCTTGACTCCAGGAAGATTTCAAATTAACCCTGCGCCTGATAAGCGCCGAGCAGTTGACGGGCAGCAGTCGAAGCGGCCAGTTGGCCCGCTGCGACTTGTTCACTGAGTTGGGGCAGCAGCGTTTGCACACGCGGCTGCGACCGGAAGTTTTGTTTCAAACCGGCGTCGATGCGTTCCCACATCCACGACAGGGCTTGGTTTTGGCGGCGCGCCACAAAGCGGCCGTTTTGCATTTGCAGCTGTTTGAACTCACCCACCGCCGCCCAAAACGCATCCACGCCTTGGTTGAGCAAGGCGCTGAGTTGCACCACTTTCGGGTGCCACACCTCAGTGTTTCGGTGCGCGTGGCCCGAGCCACCGTGCATGCCCAGTAATTGCAAAGCACTGGTGATTTGCAGTTGCGCACGCGTAGCGGCTGTGGCGTCTAGGTCGGCTTTGTTGATGACCACCAAATCGGCAATTTCCATCACGCCTTTTTTGATGGCTTGCAAGTCGTCGCCGGCATTTGGCAATTGCAGCAATACAAACATGTCGGTCATGTTGGCCACGGCGGTTTCGCTTTGGCCCACACCCACGGTTTCCACAATCACCACGTCGTAGCCTGCGGCTTCACAGACCAACATGGATTCGCGCGTTTTCTCAGCCACACCGCCCAATGTGCCACTCGATGGGCTGGGACGAATATAGGCTTGGTCGTGCACGCTCAAGAACTCCATGCGGGTTTTGTCACCCAAGATGGACCCCCCTGACACCGTGCTGGAAGGGTCAATGGTGAGCACGGCCACACGGTGGCCCTGATCAATCAAATACAAACCGAGTGCTTCGATGAAGGTGGACTTGCCCACGCCCGGCACACCGCTGATGCCCAGCCGAAACGATTGGCCCGTGTGCGGCAACATGGCGGTGAGCAAATCATCGGCCAAAGCACGCTGGTCGGTACGGGTCGACTCTAAAAGCGTGATGGCCTTGGCCATAGCGCGACGCTGCACGGCAGCGTTGCCGCGCAGCAAGCCATCGAGCAACTGCTCAGGCGTCACCCAAGGGCCTTCTTGATTTGCGCCAGCACGTCTTTGGCGCTGGCTGGAATTGGCGTACCGGGGCCGTAGATGCCCTTCACGCCAGCGTCGTACAAAAAGTCGTAGTCTTGGCGTGGAATCACACCACCCACAAACACGATGATGTCGTCAGCGCCTTGCTTTTTCAGCTCGGCGATGATGGCGGGCACCAAGGTTTTATGGCCAGCGGCCAAGGTGGAAACACCCACAGCGTGCACGTCGTTTTCAATCGCTTGGCGTGCGCACTCTTCAGGCGTTTGGAACAAGGGGCCCATGTCCACGTCGTAGCCAAGGTCGGCGAACGCGGTAGCCACCACTTTGGCGCCACGGTCGTGACCGTCTTGGCCCAGCTTAGAAATCATCACACGAGGACGGCGGCCTTGGGTGTCAGCAAATTCAGCAATGTCAGCCTTCAGGGCGTTCCAATATTCCATGGTGTCGCCCACAGTTTCGCCATCGTCGTAAGCAGCGGCGTACACGCCCGTCACCTTTTGCGTGTCGGCACGGTGGCGACCAAACACTTTCTCGAGGGCATCGCTCACCTCTCCCACCGAGGCGCGCAGGCGAATGGCCTTGATGGACAAATCGAGCAAATTGCCTTCGCCGCTTTGAGCGGAGGTGGTCAAGGCGTCCAACGCGGCCTGAACCTTGGCTGTGTCGCGTGTGGCTTTGATTTTTTGCAAACGCTCAATCTGGCCGTCGCGCACACGCACGTTATCGATGGCCAAGATTTCAATGGGGTCTTCTTTGGCGAGCTTGTATTTGTTCACGCCCACGATGACGTCTTTGCCCGAGTCGATGCGCGCTTGCTTTTCAGCAGCCGCTGCTTCGATCTTCAACTTGGCCCAGCCGCTGTCCACGGCTTTGGTCATGCCGCCCATGGCTTCGACTTCCTCAATGATGGCCCACGCTTTGTCGGCCATTTCTTGCGTCAGCGATTCCATCATGTAGCTACCGGCCCACGGGTCGATCACGTTGGTGATGTGGGTCTCTTCTTGAATGATGAGCTGTGTGTTGCGAGCTATACGTGACGAGAATTCGGTGGGCAAAGCAATGGCTTCGTCAAACGAGTTGGTGTGCAGCGACTGCGTGCCACCAAACACCGCAGCCATCGCTTCGATGGTGGTACGCACCACGTTGTTGTAAGGGTCTTGCTCGGTGAGCGACCAGCCCGAGGTTTGGCTGTGCGTGCGCAACATCAAGCTCTTGGGATTCTTGGCGTCAAAGCCCTTCATGATGCGGCACCAAAGCAAGCGGGCAGCGCGCATTTTGGCAATTTCCAAGTAGAAGTTCATGCCCACCGCCCAGAAGAACGACAAACGGCCCGCAAAAGCGTCGACGTCCAAACCTGAGGCAATCGCCGTCTTCACATACTCTTTGCCGTCGGCCAAAGTGAAGGCCAACTCCAAGGCTTGATTGGCACCCGCCTCTTGCATGTGGTAACCCGAAATCGAGATCGAGTTGAACTTGGGCATGTGCTGTGCGGTGTAGCCAATGATGTCACCAATGATTTTCATCGATGGCTCTGGCGGGTAGATGTAGGTATTGCGCACCATGAACTCTTTCAGAATGTCGTTCTGAATCGTTCCTGAGAGTTTGTCTTGCGAGACGCCCTGCTCTTCAGCCGCCACCACGTAGCCAGCCAACACGGGTAGCACAGCGCCGTTCATGGTCATGGAGACCGACACTTTGTCCAACGGAATTTCGTTGAACAAGATCTTCATGTCTTCGACCGAGTCAATCGCCACACCGGCCTTGCCCACGTCACCTGTTACGCGGGGATGGTCAGAGTCGTAGCCACGGTGGGTGGCCAAGTCAAATGCCACCGACACGCCTTGACCGCCCGCAGCCAAAGCCTTGCGGTAAAAAGCGTTGGATTCTTCAGCTGTCGAGAAGCCAGCGTATTGGCGAATCGTCCAAGGGCGCACCGCATACATGGTGGCTTGTGGGCCGCGCAGATAGGGCTCAAAACCAGGCAAGGTGTTGGCGTAGGGGAGGTTTTGGGTATCTTCTGCGGTGTACAGCGGCTTGACGCTGATCCCGTCCAAGGTCTTCCAGTTCAGCGCACTGACGTCCCCACCGGGGGCTGACTTGGCGGCTGCTTTGGCCCAGGCGTCGAGGTTGGCGGCGTTGAATTCGGTCGGCTTTTGGCTCATGGCAAATCACTCGTGAAAGGTGTCTTCAGCGGTCAATCCAATCCAAGATTAACTCAGATTTTTTTCGTTTCGAAGGATCATATCATTCATAATTATTGATTCAAAATCTTATATAGACTTACAATTCGAACAAATGTCCGCCGTCACCCTCACCCCTCGCGCCCTGTATGAAGAAGTTGCAGAACTGCTTCGTCAACGCATTTTTGCGGCTGAATTAGAGCCCGGCAGCTGGATTGACGAAATGCGACTGGCTGAGGAATACGGCATCAGCCGCACGCCCATGCGCGAAGCGCTCAAGGTGCTGGCCGCCGAAGGCTTGGTGACGATGAAAGTGCGACGCGGCGCTTATGTGACCGAGGTGAATGAAAAAGACCAGCGTGATGTGTACCACCTGCTCTCTTTGCTTGAGTCGGATGCCGCAGGCGTGGTGGCCACTGAGGCCACTGCCGAACAACTGCAGGAGCTACAAGCGCTGCACCAAGACTTAACCGCTGCGGTGACGGACCGCGAGAAGTTCTTTGAAATCAACGAGCGCTTTCACATGCGCTTGCTAGGAATTGCCAATAACCGTTGGCGCGATCAGATGGTGGGCGACTTGCGCAAGGTGATGAAGCTCAACCGCCACAACTCGCTGCTCAAAAGCGGCCGGTTAGAAGAATCACTTAAAGAGCACCAAGCCATCATGGACGCGCTGCTCGCCCGCAATGCGCAAGCCTGCGTGCAACGCATGACCGAACACTTTGCCAACGGGCTGGAAGCGGCAAGTTAACTTCCGGGCTTTTTCAGATCGCCTCTGAAGGTCTTTCTGCGGCACCGTTCGCCAAGGCCTCACGGGCCATCTTCAGCACATCACGGGGCGGCAAAGGCTTGAGCTTGTGATTGCTCCATACCTGACGCCACAAACGCGCACCGCGCTGGCCGTGATATAGCCCCAACATATGACGCGCAATCGCGTACCAAGGGCAGCCGTCTTCGGCGTGAGCCCGCTCCATGTAGGTGACCATGGCCTCTTCCACCGCTTCGCGCGAAGGCGTGTCGTGTGGATCGTTGTAAAACTCGGCATCCCAAGTGGTGAGTAGCCAAGGGTTGTAGTACGCCTCGCGACCCAGCATCACACCATCGAGATGCTGTAAGTGCTCGGTCATTTGCGCATTGGTGGTGATACCGCCGTTGATGGCGATCACCAAACTAGGGAAATCTTTTTTCAGCTGATAGCCCAGCTCGTAGCGCAGCGGTGGGATTTCGCGATTTTCTTTGGGACTCAAGCCATCCAACCACGCGTTGCGTGCGTGCACGATGAACACCTTGCAACCGGCTTCGCTGACCGTGCCCACAAAGTCGCGCACAAAGTCGTAGCTTTCAATTCGGTCAATGCCAATGCGGTGCTTCACGGTGACAGGCACGCTCACCACGTCCAGCATGGCTTTCACGCCATCGGCCACGGTGTGAGGTTCGTTCATCAAACACGCGCCGAACGCGCCGCGCTGCACGCGGTCTGACGGGCAGCCGCAGTTGAGGTTGATTTCATCGTAGCCCCACTGCTCGCCAAGCTTGGCACCGTGCGCCAAATCGGCCGCATGGCTGCCACCGAGTTGCAAGGCAACGGGATGTTCTTCGGCATTGAAGCGCAAATGCCGCTGCGCGTCACCATGGCGCAGCGCACCGGTGGTGACCATCTCGGTGTAGAGCAAGGTATTGCGGCTGAGCAGACGGTGGAAGTAACGGCAGTGACGGTCTGTCCAATCCATCATGGGGGCCACTGAGGTGCGCCAAAGCGAGGCATCGGGAAAATTCATGGCGCAATTATCCCGCTTGAAGTCACAGATCCGGCAAACGTAGAAAAGGCCGCAGATTGCGCTGCGGCCTTGAGAGGAATTCACACCACGGCACGAGTCCGTGCGTGGATTACCCCATGTGCAAACCGCCGTTCACGGCGAAGTCAGCACCGGTGGTGTAGCCACCGTCTTCGCTGGCCATCCAAGCAATGATGGAAGCGATTTCGCTAGGTTTACCCAAGCGCTTGACAGGCACAGTCGCCACAATCTTTTCCAGCACGTCAGGACGGATGGCGTTGACCATGTCGGTGCCGATGTAGCCAGGCGAGACGGTGTTGACCGTCACACCCTTTGTGGCCAGCTCTTGTGCCAAAGCCATGGAGAAACCGTGCATACCGGCTTTGGCTGCTGAGTAGTTGGTTTGACCGGCTTGGCCTTTTTCACCGTTCACCGACGAGATGTTGATGATGCGGCCCCATCCACGCTCAACCATGTCAGGCACCACTTGCTTGGTGACGTTGAACATCGAGTCGAGGTTGGTGTTCATCACAGCATCCCAATCTTCGCGCGTCATTTTCAAGAACATGCGGTCTTTGGTGATACCGGCGTTATTAACCAAAACGTCGATGGGGCCATGCTCAGCCTTGGCTTTGGTGAAAGCTTCGACTGTGGAATCCCAATCGCCCACGTTACCGACGGATGCGTAGAACGTATAGCCCAGCGCTTTTTGCTCATCCAACCATTTGTTGAAATCACGCGTGGGGCCGCAGCCGGCGATGACTGTGAAGCCTTCTTTGTGAAGGCGTTGACAGATTGCGGTTCCGATGCCACCCATGCCGCCTGTGACGTACGCTACTTTTTTACTCATTTTTTGTCTCCTAATGGTATGAGTTTGGTTTGAAGTGAATGAAATTTAGAAAACGGACTTTGAAGGGGTTAACGCTCTAAAGCCAATGACACGCCCATACCGCCACCGATACACAAAGCGGCCAAACCCTTCTTGGCGTTGCGACGTTGCATTTCGTGCAGCAAAGTCACCAAGATGCGGCAGCCGGACGCGCCGATGGGGTGACCGATGGCAATCGCGCCACCGTTGACGTTGACCTTGGCTGGATCAATGTCCAACTCTTGGTTCACAGCACACGCTTGCGCAGCGAAAGCTTCGTTGAGCTCGAACAAGTCCACGTCTGCGGCGCTCCAGCCCGCACGTTGCAAGGCTTTGCGTGAGGCAGACACCGGGCCCATGCCCATGATGGCGGGGTCCAAACCACTGGTGCCGAAAGCAGCAATGCGTGCCAACGGTGTGAGGCCCAAAGCAGCGGCTTTCTTAGCCGTCATCACCACCACAGCAGCAGCGCCGTCGTTGATGCCCGATGCGTTGCCAGCCGTCACTGAACCTGCTTTGTCGAAAGCAGGACGCAAACCAGCCAAGGCTTCAGCCGTGGTTTTCTTGTTGATATATTCGTCAGCGTTAAACACAACAGGGTCGCCCTTGCGTTGTGGAATGTTGACAGACACGATTTCGTCTTTGAACTTGCCTGCATCTTGCGCGGCAGATGCTTTGAGCTGGCTGGCCAGGGCCAACGCGTCTTGCATATCACGGGTGATGCCGTGGGCCTTGGCGACGTTCTCAGCAGTGATGCCCATGTGGTACTGGTTGTACACATCCCACAAACCGTCCACGATCATGGTGTCGATCATGTTCCAGTTACCCATGCGTTGGCCGTCACGCGAACCCAACAGTACGTGACCTGATGCGCTCATGTTTTCTTGTCCACCAGCCACCACGATGTCGCTGTCGCCATAGGCCACGGCTTGTGCAGCCAACATGACCGACTTGAGACCAGAGCCGCACACGGCGTTGATGGTCAATGCAGGCACCGTATTAGGAATGCCCGACTTCATCAAAGCTTGACGCGCAGGGTTTTGACCTGCACCAGCGGCCAACACTTGGCCCATGATGACTTCACCCACCATCGAAGGATCGACTTTGGCACGTGCCAAAGCTTCACGAATGACGATAGAGCCTAACTCTGTTGCAGCAATTTTGGCGAGTGAGCCGCCGAATTTACCCACAGCTGTGCGGGCGGCTGAAACGATGACGATGTCTTCCATGAATATCTCCATTTACTTTTGAGAGGTTTGAAAAATTAGTGACTTGCGCGGGCTTTGACGTAACTGCCAGGCGCGTTTTCGGTGGCTTTGTATTTGCCTTTGCCATAACTCTTGGGCGCGGCGATTTGTTTGCCCGCATGTGTCTTGAGCCAATCAGACCAATCGGTCCACCAGCTACCCGGATGCTCTTTGGCTTTGCCAATCCATTGATTGACGTCTTTTGGAAAACTGGTCTCGCTGCCAGTCCAATAGCAACGCTTCTTCGCGGCAGGTGGGTTGATCACGCCAGCAATGTGACCCGATGCGCCCATCACAAAACGCTTCTTACCAGGGAACACTTGCGTGCTGGCATACGCCCCGCCAATTGGCACGATGTGGTCTTCGCGTGAGCCGTAGATATACACGGGCATATCAATTTTTTGTAAGTCAATTTTCTCGCCGCAAACCAAGGCCTTGCCTGACTTGATGAGGTTGTTCTCCAAGTAGGTATTGCGCAAGTACCAGGCATACATGTGGCCCGGCAAATTGGTGGAGTCGCTGTTCCAGTACAACAAGTCAAATGGCGGCGGGGTCTCGCCTTTGAGATAGTTGCCCACCACGTAGTTCCAAACCAAGTCGTTGGGGCGCAAGAAACTGAAGGTCGAGGCCATGTCTTTGCCCTTCATCAACCCGCCGTTGGCAAACTGACCTTCGCGGAATTTCACAAAGGCTTCGTCGATGAACACATCCAAAATGCCTGTATCCGTGAAATCAATCAAGGTGGTGAGAAGGGTCAAACTGGCCACAGGCTTTTCGCCACGCGCTGCCAACACGGCTAATGCGTTGGAGAGGATGGTGCCGCCCACACAAAAGCCTAAGGCGTTGATTTGTTTGGCACCGCCGATTTCTTGTGTCACCTTGATGGCTTGGATCGCCACGTTTTCAACGTAGTCGTCCCATGTGGTGTCCTTCAAGGACTCATCGGGGTTGCGCCAACTCACGACAAAGGTGCGGTGGCCTTGGCTCACTGCGTAGCGGATGAGCGAGTTTTCTGGCTGCAAGTCAAGGATGTAAAACTTATTGATGCAAGGTGGAATCAACAAGAACGGACGCTCGTACACCTTGGCGGTGAGTGGTTTGTATTCGAGCAACTGGAAGTACTCGTTCTCAAACACCACTTTGCCTTCGGAGGTGGCGACGTTTTTGCCCACCTCAAACAAGCTCTCATCGGTCATTGATACGTGGCCTTGCTGCATGTCGTGCAACAAGTTTTGAATGCCTTTGGAAATACTCTCGCCTTTGGTCGCAATGGCTTTTTGTTGCGCTTCTGCATTCAGCGCCAAAAAGTTACTCGGCGCCGACGCAGCCGCCCATTGTTCGACGGCAAATTGAATACGTGCCTTGGTTTTGGCATCCGTTTCAGCCGCTTCGGTGAGCGCCATCATGGTCCGAGTGTTGAGCAAGTAAGCCGCAGCTGTGAAAGCGGCCATGGGGTTTTGCGCCCATGCATCACCTTTAAAACGTCGGTCTTGCACCAACGGTGTGCCGGACATGCTTTGGTTCCACAACTCGCTCGCTTCCGAAACGTATTGCTTATGCAGCGCGTCAATTTTTTCAGGAGAAAATTTCAATGAGGGGGTTTTTCCTTCACCCCCACCGATTGTTTTAAATGAGGCCAAAGCTTTAAGCCAACCTTCTTCTAGGCTATTGGGGGCCGCATTCTGATCCATCGCTTATCTCCTATACAGTCGCCGTTGTTTTTATAACTGTCACCAGTATGTCAGTGATTTACCTTCGAATTTCTGACAGAGATCAAACTCAAGAGAAAACCCCTAGATGTATTTGGTTCTAATCGCGTGGATTTACGTGGCGTTCATGATGGCTGTGGCTGAGGCCACAAGCCCCGTCGGCTCTGTGCTTGGTGCTGTGTTTACCTTTTTGCTCTACGGCGTTTTGCCCATGAGTGTGGTCGGCTACATCATGGGCACACCGGCAAGACGAAGAGCACTCAAAGCGAAGGAAGAGACAGAGCGTCAGCAAGCACTCGCCCAAAACTCATCCGACACGCATTCAACTGCGCCAGATGCACGCAGCGAAACGTCCAGTGACCCCATCGCGGCGGTACGAAAAGAGCTTTGATGGCTGTGACACCGTGCACCACTCGGGTGTGCTGTCGTTTCCCGCCATAGACGTCACGCCCATAGCTTGCAAACGCAAGCGTGCCAGACCCGCGAGATCGGCGAACCACTTGTGGGCATGTGTTGGATGCGGCTTGAAATAGTGCATCGCACGCGATGATTCGGGCGCGTCACTTGTGGTGAACCCCACGCGCACATCGTCTCCCACCTCAAACGCATCGGGCCCAATGCACGGACCCAACCACACACGCACTTGGTTCGGTTGCACATTCGCTTGTGTACACAGCGCTTGCACCGTGTGCTCAACCACACCGGCTGCCAGCCCTCGCCAGCCAGCATGCGCAGCAGCCACCACACGCCCCCCGTCATCCACCATCAACAAGGGCAAACAATCAGCCACCATGATGGTGCAAGCCACCTGCGCGTCTTGGGTCATGCAAGCGTCGGCCCGCGTGCCATCGGGCGTGCTGGCATTCAAGACTACAACCTCCGCGTCGTGTACCTGTGTCAAGAACACAGGACGAGCACCCGAGAGTTGGGTTTGAAACAAAGCACGGTTCGCAGCCACCGCATTTGGATCGTCACGCACATGATCACCCAGATTAAAACCATCAAACGGCGCTTGCGAAACGCCGCCCACGCGTGTGGTGCACACCGCGTGCACACCCGTTGGCAAAGCCCAGTTCATGGGCCAAAGCTGGGGTGAATGTGGGGCGTGTGGGCTGTGTCGCATAGCGCACAAGGATATCGCGAAGACGACTGCTCGCAGGACTTGGGGGCTGTAGACTCAAGCCTCGTTTTAACTCGCAACTCAGACCATGATTCTTGAACTCGCCGACCTCCGCATCCACCCCGGCCAACAGGCCGCCTTTGATGAAGCCATCCAGCGTGGCATCACCACCGTCATCTCCAAAGCCAAGGGTTTTGAGGGCTACAAAGTCAACCGCGGCATCGAATCGCCCGAACGCTACGTGCTGCAAATTTTCTGGACCACCTTGGAAAACCATACCGTGGACTTCCGTGAGTCGCCAGCATTTGCCGAGTGGCGCGCCATCGTGGGCCCGTTCTTTGCACAAGCCCCAGTGGTGGAGCACTTTGAACTCGTGACCAAATCACAAGACTAATAATAAAAACAGGAGACAGCCATGAGCTATTTGTTTGAACCGACGCCCGTCGTTTCTATTCCCGTGGTGGGCCAAGTCGAGCGCTTCCCCGTGCACCGCATTTACTGCGTGGGCCGCAACTACGAAGAGCACGCCAAAGAGATGGGCTTCACGGGTCGTGAACCGCCCTTCTTCTTCATGAAGCCCACGGACGGCTTGGTGGTGGTGAACGCTGGCGAAACCGGCACGATGCCCTACCCCAGCCTGACCAAGAACTTGCACCACGAAATTGAATTGGTCGTAGCCATCGGCAAAGGTGGCAAAAACATCAAAGCCGCAGATGCATTCAGCCACATCTACGGCTATGGCGTGGGTCTAGACATGACGCGCCGAGACTTGCAAGGCGAGATGAAAAAGCAAGGTCGCCCTTGGTGCATTGGCAAAGGCTTTGACCACAGCGCCCCCATCGGGCCCATCACACCAGCCGATCAAGCTGGCGATGTGGTGAATGCTGAAATTTACGTGCAAGTCAACGGGAAAGACCGCCAACGCAGCAACACCAACCAACTGATTTGGAACATCGCTGAGACCATCGAACACTTGTCTGCCGCTTGGGAGTTGCAACCCGGCGACCTGATTTTCACCGGCACACCCGAAGGCGTGGGCGCTGTGGTGGCAGGCGACACCATGATCGGTGAGGTAGCTGGCTTGGGCCAACTCAAAGTACAGGTGGTCTAAGCAACATGCTGCATCGCACGCTCATTCAACATTGCAAGTCGTGCGGCAGCGCGGTGACCTATCGCCTGCCCGACGATGGCGACACGCGTGAGCGCGCGGTGTGCAATGCATGTCACACCGTTCATTACGAAAACCCACTGAATGTGGTGGGCACAGTGCCCGTGTGGGGCGACAAGGTGTTGCTGTGCAAGCGCAACATCGAACCGCGCTTGGGTAAATGGACCTTGCCAGCAGGCTTTATGGAGCTCAACGAAACCTTGGCGCAAGGTGCAGCGCGTGAGACGGTGGAAGAGGCCGGCGCGCAGTTTGAAATGCAAGACTTGTTCACCATGATGAACGTCACACGCGTGGGGCAAGTGCACTTCTTTTACCGTGCACAGCTGACCAGCGACCAGTTTGATCCAGGCTACGAAACGCAAGAAGCGCGCTTATTTGCCGAGTACGAAATACCTTGGGATGAGATTGCCTTTCGAACTGTCAGAGAAACTTTGCAGCACTATTTTGCAGACGCAAAAACGGGTCAGTTTGGACTTCACCACATCGACATTGTTTGAGAAAATCGCATTCAACTGAAAGCCGCCAGCACGCATGCAATGTAGATTTAATTGATCAAACTCTTGTCATCGCCTCTCCTGTTTTCCCTTTTATTTTTTCGACCTCTATACAAAAAGATACCCGTTTGCTCAGCTGTGTCTGCGGCTCGTTTTACGCACGTTCTTTCCCCATCACAATTTGGCTGCACAAGACATACATAGCCATTTCAACAGCGAGTCTGTAGACTGAATGGCGACAGCTTGCAAAGTCTGGTCTTCACCAAACTTCCGTTGGCTAGTTAGGAGGGGGTCATGTATTGCAAGACAACACTTCTGAGCGGTTTGCGGGGCACGTTCATCGCCATGCTTTTGGGGTTTGCCTGGCTCACCGTTTACGCCGAGCGGGCACCGATTCAAAGTGCCGCTGTATTGGTCTACCACCGCTTTGGTGACCACGTGTCAGACAGCATGACCACCCGTACATCGGTTTTTTTGGAACAGATCGAAGCACTGCGCGCAGCGGGCTATCACATCATCCCTTTAAACGAACTCATTTCGGGGGTGTACGGTCAGTCGCCTATGCCAGACAAAGCTATAGCGATCACCGTTGATGATGGGCACCGCTCGTTTTACGAAGATGCGCTGCCCATTGTTCGCCGAGATCACATACCGGTCACGCTGTTCATCTACCCCTCGGCCATCTCCAACGCCTCCTACGCCATGACGTGGGAGCAATTGCGCGAAGCCATGTCCACCGGATTGGTTCAGATCGAGTCACACACCTACTGGCACCCCAACTTTTTATTGGAAAGCAGACGCATGGACAAGCAGTCCTACCGCCAATTTGTTCAAGTCCAATTGGTGCATGCGCGTGAGGTCTTGAAGTCCCAGTTGGGCACTGAGGCCAAGCTCTTGGCTTGGCCTTTTGGCATCTTCGACAGCGAACTGGAATTAATGGCCGAACAGGCTGGCTACCGAGCCGCCTTTGCTTTAGGTAACCGACATGCACGCAGCCATGACCCGCCGTTTGCGATACCCCGTTACATGGTTGTGGATCACGTTGGCGTCACTGGCCTTGTGCATTTGCTGGGCGCTGGCGAGTCCTCAACCGACAAGAGCGGGCTATGAAAAATATCTCAAACTTCGCTGTACTTGCGGCCCTAGAACTTGGGTGCGTCTGTGCCACGGCTTGTGTGGGTCATGTGATGGACGCCGTGATCCTGCAAGCTGTGCCCAATGCGATTGTCACGCACGAGAACACCGAGTTTAGAAGCGACAAATTAGGTCAGTTTGAATTCTCTGGACCCTGTGCATTCACATCGGTACGAGCAATCGGGTATCGACGACCACATACCCAAGCAGCGACAGAAGATGAGTCAGTCATATTTCATCTGACGCCATTTCGGCCCAAAGCGATCTATCTTTCGTATTGGGGCATCGGCAGCAAAGAGCTGCGCGAAAATGCCCTTGACCTCATCACAAACACTGAAATCAATGCGCTGGTCATTGATATCAAAAATGACCGGGGTGAGATGCCTTACCGTAGTCAAGTCGCGATGACCGAGATGGTTGGCGCGCAAAAAATCCATGTGGTAGCTGACATGAAAGCGCTGGTCACCACGCTCAAGGAGCGCGGCATTTACCTGATCGCCCGCATCGTGGTTTTTAAAGATACGCCTTTGGCCAATGCCCATCCCGATTGGGCGGTGCGAGATGGCGAGAGCCGGATGTATCACGATCGCGAAGATCAAGCGTGGATAGACCCTTCTCAACATCAGGCTTGGTCGTATGACTTGGATATTGCCGCTGAAGCCGCTGAACTGGGTTTTGATGAAATCCAGTTTGATTACCTGCGTTTCCCAGATACGCCCGGACTGAAATTTTCAATCCCCGACACCGAGCACAACCGTGTTGCGGCGATTGGGGATTTTTTATCGCAAGCGCGCAATCGGTTATTGCCGTTCAACGTCTTCTTGGCTGCGGACATTTTTGGTTACGTAGCCTGGAATCAAAACGACACCCAGATTGGCCAGCGGCTCGACACACTAACTGGCGTTCTGGATTACGTCTCACCCATGCTTTACCCATCGGGATTCCAATATGGAATTCCAGGCTACCCCAACTCAGTCGCTCACCCCTATGAGATAGTGCGCTTAACCTTGGAGCGTGCTGCTGAACGAACCGACGTCTCACCCCTACGTTTCCGGCCGTGGTTACAGGCATTCCGAGACTACGCCTTTGACCATCGTCCCTTTGAGGGGCATGAAATTCGCAACCAAATTGACGCCGCTGAACACTTTGGATCGGACGGATGGATGTTGTGGAATCCCCGTAATGTTTATATCAGTGACGGCCTTACAAAACGACCTCCTACAGGAATCCAATTGAAGAGGTAGATGCATTGTTTTGTTGTTAATCATGGCATCGACTCCATGGAGTGAAGAGGAGCACCATTTTTGGTTCCCCCGTTTGCCCAACCCCCCGCTTTGCCTTGGCTTTCAATGCAACTCAATGCACGGCACTGGAGCCTGCGTCATTGATTTGCCCATGAAAAAGGGGGTTCGCCGTATGTCAGCGAACCCCCTCGGTCATAGTTGGCGGGACTTTGAATGAAGCTCCAAAAACATCTATTTGTATGGAATTTCTATAATTCAATATATAAATGCACCCCCATCCGTACTCCCACCCAATCATTGCTGTAATTTCACTGATGCAGGCAGCTATAGGCTGTAAGCGGACAGGCAAATGAGTCCGGATGACAGGCAGCACCGGCCCTTAAGAGTCGTTCGGCTTTGCGCCAGGAAACCATTCCGTATGCTGGTCTCCTTGACGACCCAAATATGTGACTCTTTTGCCCCGAAGATAAGCAAAGTACCCCTGCACACCGGCCTTGATAGCGCGTTCGCAAAATTTCCGAAATTTTTGACCGTGTTGTTGGCTATCCAAAATTGCCGCCTTAAGTGCGGCCAGATCAAAGTCCTCGGAAACTGAGGGCAGATTTTCAAAAGTAATGGGTACTGGCACGATTGCGCCAGAAGTACTGTAGAAGGTGAAGGATCGAGACATGTAATCCACATGGTAATACTCGATGTCGTTGGCGATGAGCTTGCCAACTATCTCTGGAAAAGGCATGGATCCGTCTAAAGTAGCTCTTGCCAATGCGAATATTACGTTGGGATTCATTCCTAGCCTTTCAGACAGTTGATTCCAGTGTATCGAGCTCATTTCAGGTTTATGCGGCTTTGAAGTAAGAAGCTGAATAACTGCTGGTGGCCTAACGCATGCGGTCAGTCAGCAGTTTTGAACAGCATCAGCCGCTGCAAATTGAAAAAGAACAGAATTCATTCGATTCCGAAATTAGAAGTCAAAGTGTTTTGAGATTTAACTGGCAGTCAGCGGGATCATTTAAATGATGTAGTGTAGAAAAAATCCAATATGATTCGTTAAAAGGAGCCCAAAATGCTTGTGATAACAGCAGTTTTTGCCAGTATCTTGGCAGTAATGTTCATCAAACTCTCGTTCAATGTTATTGGCTTTAGACGAAAAAACAAGGTATCACTTGGTACGGGGAGTGTCGAAGAGCTTGAGAGAGCTATTCGAGCGCACGGGAATTTCGCTGAATACGTTCCTTTTGGCCTGTTTTTGATGGGAGCCTTGGAGCTAAATGGCGCCCCCTTAGGATTAGTTGCCCCTTTGGGCGTACTGCTCGTACTAGGTCGATACTTTCATGCTAGGGGCATTAATGAGCCTCCACCTCAGTTCGCCAACCGCGTCCGAGGTATGAAGTTAACCTTTGCTGCCCTTGGGTTGTCAGCAATTGCCAATGCAGCTTGGAGCGGTTACCTGCTTATTTCATCGTCTTAAACGAATCCAAGTTGTATCAATACCAATGAATATCAATGCTGATTACAGTGAAAGAGTCGTGATCAATCATCATGACCTTCCTTGGATTCCTAGCCCCGAATTAGGTGTTGAAAGGCGTATGCTTGAACGTCAAGGTGACGAGATAGCAAAAGCGACTTCTATTGTTCGCTACCAACCAGGCTCCAAGTTTCAAGCTCACCATCACGAACTTGGAGAAGAGATATTAGTTCTGAATGGAACTTTTAGTGATGACTCTGGAAACTACCCTGCCGGCACTTACATCATGAATCCACCAGGTTCATCTCATGCGCCGTTTAGCGAATCTGGCTGCACTCTTTTTGTGAAGCTTCGACATCTTGGACCAGAGCAAGTGGTGCGAGAAGTCGTTGAAACGACAACAGCTCCTTGGTACCAAGGCATGGTGCCCGGTCTAAATGTCATGCCGCTAATGCAGCAAGGTAGTGGATCGACTTTAGTTAAATGGGCTCCACAAACTTTTTTCAATCCACACAGGCACTATGGTGGTGAGGAAATCTTTGTCGTTGATGGTGTGTTTGAAGATGAACACGGACGCTATCCAGCGGGGTCATGGATCAGAAGTCCCCATATGAGCCTACACAAGCCTTTTAGTAAAGAGGGTTGCACTATCTTTGTTAAAACTGGGCATCTATTGACCTAGTTGAACACGGGCCTTCAATTTTTCAGTTAATCAATACGATCCTGCCCCTATTTACTGCTAGAAATTTTTGGTTTTTTGAGAGAATACCTGTATCTATTTACTAAGTCTTAGTTCGAATTCTCTCTTGGTATTGCAAACAATACTGATTGATTGACTCTTCAGTTAAATAGTGGACCCCGTACATTACAAACGGGTCCTCCCATTTCATCCCGCATAAATTCGCAGTCTGCTCAAAAGGCCTTAGGAATTCATTGATCGTAAAGAGGTTAGCCCCATCATGCTGATAAACTTTTTCTGGTCCCCCAGTAGTAACTGCAAGCATTAGTTTTTTACCCCTCAGAGCTTGCCCACCGCCGTAAGCCCAACCTCGCGATAAAACTTCATCCAGCCATTCCTTGACAATTGCAGGGCTAGAGTACCAATAAAGAGGAAACTGCAAAATAATTTTTGAATGCTCAGAGAGTAAGCGCCTTTCATAATCGCCATTGATTTTGAAGTCTGGATAGGCGTCTATCAACGTATGGCCAGTCACCATAGGTAGGGCCGTTGCTGAGCCAAATAAGGCCTTACCAAATACCGAATCACTCGGTGTTCGATGACCATTGATAACCAATGTTTTAGGCATGCGCTTCAACCTTTTGCTGCGACTTGAATCAAGCCAGTTTTTTCTGAATTCATTAACGCCACGTATTCATTAGCGACCTCAGAGGCGGGCAATCCGATTGACGTATCCATCTTCATATAGGCCAGCGTTTCACTAACCCAACCAGGCGAAACTGCGTTCACTCTCACTTTGTCTTTTAGCTCTAAGGCTGCAGATTTAACAAATCCATCAACCGCTGCGTTAACGGTCGTAACTATGGAGCTTCCTTGCATTGGGTGATTTGATAGAACTCCAGTAGTCAAGATGATGCTGCCGTGCTGAGCAACATGTTCAGCACCTAAACGAACAACGTTTACTTGGCCCATCAGTTTGTTTGACAAGCCAAAATTCCAGTCAAGATCTGTTGCACTATTGAAGTCGTGAAAATTTGCGACTCCTGCAGTGCATATGATCGAATCAACTTGCCCAACGCTCTTTAGCAATGTTCTTAGTGATTCAACATTAGAAATATCTACGGGATGAGATTTACTACTGCGCGATGCCTCTATGACATCATGCTTTGACTTTAAGGCTTGTACGATGGCCGATCCTAGTAGTCCGTTTGACCCAATAACTAAAACGCGTTTCATTTATTTCTCCTAGTGATTGAAGCCCTAATTTTTATTCGATCTAAGATCTACTACAAGTATGCAAATAGTAGAATTTGATTCAACCAAAAGTTGAAAGCATGCATTTAAAAACACTCAACGCCTTCCTCATAACCTCGGAACTACAAAGCTTTTCTGCGGCATCACGCCATCTAGGACTATCGCCAGCGGCTGTCAGTAAATCTATTGGGGAGTTAGAGCAAACGCTTGGCATGCGACTCTTTCATCGCAACACCAGAAACCTATCCTTGACTGAGGATGGCAAGAGGTTGCTGAAAGACATTTCTCCTTTGTTAAAGAAGTTAGATGAAGCTTTGAGTCAGTCAAAAAGTGTCGAACTTGAGCCTACTGGCAAATTGAAAATTAATATTCCTGAAAGTTTTGGCAAGAGGTTCATTCTTCCGTTGCTACCAAATTTTTTGAGTAAGTACCCAAAGATCGAACTTGACGTTCACTTGCAGGATAAAAAAATAGATCCCATCAATGAAGGCTTTGATGTGAGTATTGGAAACTTGGACGACTCTGACAGTGGGTTAGTTGCAAGAGACTTGTGCGAACTCCAATTGGTCACTATTGCATCGCCTGCTTATTTGGAAAAGCACCCAATGCCTAAAAATCCAGCCGACTTACTAGCCCATAGTTTGATTAGCTACAGGCAGCTGTCATCTGGACGAATTGTTAATTGGCGATACAAAAGTGGCAGGGAGAATGTAACCATAACCCCTCAAGGTCATTTGACTTTGTCAAATATCGAAGCTGTCGTAACTTGTGTGAGCAACGGCTTAGGAATAGGTTGTGTCGGCCTGTGGCATGTCAAAGCAGCCTTAGAAAAAGGTGAAGTTGTGGAACTTTTCCAAAAATTCAGATCAGATCCTTTGACAGTGAAAATTTATTTCCCGAGTAGAGACCACCAACCAAAAAAAGTCCGAGTCTTTATAGATTATTTGCTTGAAATGAAAAAAAGCAATTTTTTTAAAATTTAGCTAAGCACTTATGTATGCGATTTGATTTTGCAACAGACCACTAAGCATCCCAAGAATTCTCTTGTTAGTTTTAGGTTGAAAAATTGATAGTCTGGTGGCAGAGACCACAAGATTATTGGAATTCAAAATTGAAGTTTAAGAAGGCTAAAAGGGAGGTTCAAGCTGTTAGCGGTTCTTATACGCGGTCTCGCATCTGGCTGAGGCCCTAGAGCTGACGGCCACTATCAAATAGTGAGAATGGTGGATTACAGAATGTCGCGATTTCTCAACACAATTCATGACCGACAAAAGGTTGGGCGTAGCGAGCAGTTTGCAATTAAACACAAAGGTGATTCACCACGCTCCCAGTTGATCAATTCACAAACTTGGCTAATAGAGAGACTGACCTCGAAGTTACTGTTTGTCAGCAAGAAACTGCAACACTACTGCATGAAACCGCTCTGGCGCCTCTAAATGTGGGACATGGCCTACGTTCTCGAGTTCTACTAACCGTGCATCAGGAATTCTTTTTTGGGCATCTTTGCCTAATTGAGGGAAATAACCCATACCCTTGACAACATCAGGTGGAGCAAAGCGGCGGCCAAACACCGTACGGTCCAGCTGACCGATCGTCAGCAGCACTGGCACCCTCAAGCTGGAAAGCTCGTTGTAGATCGACCCGTCATAAATCATTTGATACGTCAAAGCAGAGACCAAGGCATAGCGCGGATATTCTGAACCACGCTGCACACGCGAAAATTGCTCGACAAAGCTTTCAAATTCTGGGCGGTAGTTATCCTTGAAATAACTCTTGATGAAGCTGCGGTAGCTTTCAGTCGTTTGTGCCATTTCCTGTTTTTGAAGACTTTGGGTGGACTGTTTTGGAATTGCCGGAACATACTCTTCCAATCCCAACGGATTCTCCAGCACCAAGGCACTCACACGTTGCGGATATCTGCTCGCAAAATGAACGCCCAGCATTCCACCCATGCTGTTAGCTATCACAGCCACGCGACTCACACCCAGTTGATCAAGCAAACGCACGTTGTTGTCCGTTAAATCTGCAAAGGTATAGCGAATCTCGGGTTTCGAAGACTTACCAAAACCGATTTGGTCTGGGGCAATCACTCGATAGCCCTGCGCAGACAATGTACGAATGGTGTTTTCCCAATAGTCGGCACCAAAGTTTTTGCCATGTAACAGGATCACGGTTCGTCCATTGGGTTTGACGCTAGCTTGGACATCCATATAGGCCATTCTCACGAGATGCCCTTGTTGCTCAAACTGAAGGTACTGAACTGGATAAGGGTAGATCCACCCTTCCATCCCTACCCCCAGCGGTTCAACTTGTTCATAAGTTGGAGCGGCTAAGGCTCTAGTCGGTTGCATAGGCTGACTTGCGCATCCAACAAACGCTATGAGCAATAACCAGGAAATTGATCTAAATTTAAATATGTTCATTTGCTTGTGCGCATTCTTGATTTTCATCAGCTTGCTGAGCGAATCTGCACTTTTCGGAATTTCACCACACCGCTGCCGTATTGCAGAGCAAGATAGCCTTTGAGATGCTTGCTATCACGACCTTGAGCCGTGACTTGGCCATTGAGCTTAACGGTCAGCAGATCCCCTTGAGCGGAGATTTCAAGCGTGTTCCACCTACCACCTGCACGAGGCATAGGGGAGACCTTTGCAACATCAACAATAGCGCCTGTCCCATAAGTGGGGTCTGGACGAGTATCCCAAATATTGATTTCATAACACGTGTCAGTGCCAACCTTATCAGCCTGTTCGCATCGAATGAAAATTCCAGTATTGGTCTCGCTATCCACCCAAACCTCAGCTCGAACGTCGAAGTTTTGATAAGTTGCCTTAGTCACTAAATAACTCGGGGCCTTACCACGCAAGAAATCGGCTTGCAACGCACCGTCCTGAATACGCCAGTTGGCATCTCCCACGAGTGTCCATTGGTTGAGATTACTGTTGGTGTCAAAAAGAGTAGTCCAACCGGTCTCCTCGTTAAATGTCAAAGGAGGCTGCGCACAACCTGCGATCAACAAAATTCCTGAGGCGAAGATTTTCCAAATCAAATTTCTTAACATTACGTGGCCCAGTTGAATCAAACTTGCAGTCTATCCAACGTACCCTGAAATTGAACTGGGGACATCCCCATCTTTCATGAATCTTCTCGCAATGCAGTTGATCCCAATCCACCCCGAAGCTTTATTCTTTAATGGCATCTGCGTCCAGTTGCAGTCATTTAAGTAGCTAAGCAGTTGACCGTTTTAGGCGGAAAGCGGTCATTCAGTTGGGACGAGTATCGGCAGTAATGACTACTTATATTTTGGGAATTGCACCGATGCCTCACGCAGCCAGCCATTTTTTCTCGCTGTGTTGTATGTCTAACCTTATCCCATTGCCCACGAGCTTGAAGTTTTGTACTTCTTAGCAAGCTCTACAACGCGCTCCTTGGTACATTTTTTATCGCACGCAATAAAAAGACACAGACTCATAGTTGGTGTCTGAAGGTGTTCTCACGGGTGTTGGGTTACGTGTGTCAGGGTTGAGCACACGGTTGCCAGACATGGCCCAAATTTTGTGATCCAAAGAAATTCCATTATTCCAATCGCCCTTCACCGACAAGAACTCATACTCCTCCAAAGTCGGCAGTCGTGCTTTGATCAGTGCGCATGAATGCTCGGCAATCACAGGGTTAGGTGCCGTGTTTACGGGGCTGCCCGCCGTGCCCACCAAAATCAAACTCTTGTCACCCATCATCACCACCGATGGAAACGAGGTGCGCTGAAAGTAACGCACCATGTCGGCGGCAATGGTCGACATCACCGTTTCGGGTTTGCCTTGAGCTTGAAAACTCACCCCCATGCCGTTGGCCAACTCGATGTGGATAGTCACCAACACATCACCTTTGCAACCGGGGCCATAGGCATACGTGCCCCACGCAATGCCACTAAGCACTGACAACTGCTGAACGTCCAATTTGTCTTGGCGCTGATGTTCTCGCAAGCTTTTTATCAACTCACCCAATGGGCCTGGATTGAAGAATTTCAGCTTGATATCGCTGGGGCTAAACCCAAGATACATGCGGTCTAAGTAAGCCTTCAAACTGGCCTCTAGCGTGACATCCATGCGGTTGCCAGCCGTTGCCTGTGTACGCTGGCGGTCAGTCATGGCATCTAAGTTGAGCAGCGCACTCACTCCCTCCGAGGTGGTCGCACCATAACGCATCAAGTCTTTGAGCTGTCCGGTCATCTCATTGACTTGCTCAATGCGTGTGGTGCCGTAGCTTTCTTCGAATTGGCACAGATCTTGGCCTTTGACAAACAAGATAGTAGGCCATAGATAGGTGCTGCTTTGGCTCCATGCCATGAAACTGAGAAAACTGAATAACAAGCCAATGCTGATTTTTTTCATCGCCCATCTACCTTCCTATCTTCCACACACACCAACAAAGCGTAATGCTAATGGGTGTAGCAACAAATTGCTTAAGACCTATCAAATAGATTACTGTTCAAAAGCAGTTACCTATGAAAGTATTGCAACTATTACAACAGTCAACTTGTTCCAAGTTGAACTACAAATTGGTCTGTAGTGGTTTCTTTTGGTAAGAGTGATGTTAGACCGCTTTTAGCAGACATGCGTCATCCAGCGGGTCAGTGCCGATATCTGCTCTCACTGCAGTGCCGACATCAGTCAACAGCGGCAAGCTGCCATCGTTGACTGGATAGTCCGTGGGCGTGGTCAAGCACTTGTAGGCGACTTGCGCGAAAGCAATACCCGTTGTGAAGCCTGAGTTGTAGAAGCCCTTAACTTGCTTGCTCACGTCCGACAAGTCAACCTCCATCTCATCACCCTTGACGGTGACTTTGACACGAATTGGAATTCGCTTGCCGATTTCTAAACCGTCGTCATCCATGAAGGATTCAGCTTCATACACACCATCAGGAATAGTTAATGTGTTTTGACGAGCCAAGGCCTCAGATGCATCCATGATCTGAAGGATGGATGCTTGTACGTCTTGGTTACCGTAGCGCTGTACCAATTCCAAGAATCGACGCTCACCTGTTGTGATAGCTGTAATTTGGGCTCGCAAGTCACCCAACGCACGCTCGGGCATACGCACGTTCATCGCGATGATGTCCAGCAAGTCTTGATTCACTTTGCCTGCTGATTGGTATTTCACGATGGGGATCTGGATGCCCTCGGAGTAAATATCCGTTGTAATCTGACCTAGACTTCCGCCCACATCCAGCCAGTGCGCCATACAACAGGTGAAACCAATTAGTTCACCTTCATGGAAAACTGGCATGGTGAATGTGAAGTGATTCAAGTGGCTGCCTGTGGTGTAGGCATCATTCGTGACCAAGATGTCGCCGGGATGGATGTTTTCATAACCAAAGTGACGTATCTTCGATTTCACAGTTTCAGACATGCCGCGAATGAACATCGGCAAACCCAATCCAATCGAAACCGTATCTCCCTCTTTTGTGAAAAGTCCAACCGTAAAGTCCAGCGCCTCATAAATGATGAGGTTGTAGGCGGTACGCATCAGATTTGTTTTCATCTCTTCTGTTACGGCAAATAAACCGTTTCGGATGATTTCCACAATCACAGGATCAACAGTCTGTGCATTTGATTTTTGAACGTGTGTCGTGCTCATGATCGATCACTCCCGATTGAAATTTGAAGATTGCCGTATAGGTCGACTTTGACGCTGTCGCCTGGTTGAACTACCGTAGTGGACGCATGTTCTTCTACGAGTGCTGGGCCATGGAACTCATTGCCACTCTTTAGCAAGTCGCGTCGATAAACAGGCGTACCAACAAACTGACCTGCACTTCTAAAATAGACGGGCTTGTGAGCGCGTAACGCTTGCGCATCTGGGGCGATCTGTCCTTCCTCGACGGCATTACGTGGTGGTTTTTTCATCCGTCCCAACACAGTCACTCGCAAGCTAACGATGTCTGCCGCCTCTTTAGGAGCGGAGGTTCCATAGCGAACTTTGTGAACTTCATCAAAATGGTTCTTGATCGCAGCACGATCTTTGCTAATAAAAAACTCGTGAGGCAAATCAACAGTCACTGCGTGCTCTTGACCGAAATAGCGCATATCTGCGGCACGTTCGAAGACGATTTCTTCTGGACGAATTTGTGAAGCACCAATGGCTGCTCGACCTTCGTCTTCCATCTCTTTATAGAAGGCTTCGATTTCATCGAATGACAAACTGTCCAAGCGACGGAACACAGAGCGAACATAGTCATAGCGTAAGTCACTAAACAACATACCGTACGCCGAAAAATAGCCAGGTGCATGTGGAATCAAGACTTTGCGGATACCGATCTCACGCGCAATGGCGGAGGCATGCAATGGGCCCGCGCCGCCGTACACCACCATCGTGAAACTGCCAGCATCCAAGCCACGCTCAGTCGTCACCGCTTTGACGGCATGTGACATCTGAGTCACAGCAATACGCAAAATACCATCTGCAGCCTTGGTTGCATCTAAGCCCAATGGCTTTGCAATTTTCTCCTCCATCGCATGCTTGGCTCGGTCCAGGTACAGCGGCATTTCACCGCCTAGGAAGTTATGTTCATCCAAGCGACCCAGAATCAAGTTGGCATCTGTCACGGTTGGCTCTGTGCCGTCACGGCCATAGCAAACGGGGCCGGGCATGCTGCCTGCAGAACGTGGGCCGACGCGCAATGAGTTACCCAACTCGACGCGAGCAATAGACCCACCGCCTGTACCAACCTCAAAAATGTCCATCATTGGAATCTGAATAGGCAATGCCTTTTCATAACCGCCAATCAACGCACTGCCCGTGGTCAACGGACGACCTTCACTGATTACCCCAGCTTTGGCTGTCGTGCCGCCCATATCAAAAGCTATGGAGTCGGGCATACCTAGTTGCGCGCAAATTGCTTGGGCACCAATCACACCCGCGGCAGGTCCAGACTCCAACATGCGCACGCAATCACGACGTGCATGTTCTACGGGAAACAAGCCACCCGTAGATTGAACAGCGTAGAAGTCACCCTCAAAGCCTTTGTCGCTCAAGTGATGTTCTAACTCACCCAAGTATTCTGATACACGTGGTCCCACATATGAGTTGGCAACAGCAGTCGACACACGCTCGAACTCTCGATACTCCTGCGACAACTCATGAGATGCCGTCACAAACGCACCTGGAATTTCCTCTTGCAAGATTGCTTTGACGCGGCGTTCATGATCTGGATTGCGATACGAGTGCAGCAACAACACAGCCACTGCTTCGATGTGCTTGGCTTTAAGTTCGCGAGCGAGTTCACGCACAGCCGTTTCATCCAAAGGTTTATGCAAAGAGCCATCTGCACGTAAACGCTCTGATACTTCGTAACGCAACGAGCGCGGAACCAGTGGCTCATGCTTTGAAAAGAACAGGTTGTAGGCATCCGGACGGTTCACGCGTCCAATTTCATAGATATCTCTGAAACCTTCTGTGATTAACAATGCGGTTTTTGCACCATTACGCTCAAGCAAGGTATTGATCGCAATAGTTGAGCCGTGGAGGAACAAATAACCATTACTCAAATCAACGCCAGCACCATCTAAAGTGTTTTGGATACCTGTTACCAGTTCACCATGTGTTGAAAGTGCTTTGCCGAATGAGATCGTACCTGTGGACTCGTCAAAGCAAGCCATATCCGTGAACGTGCCGCCGATGTCGACCGCAATTCGCAATGAGTGTTTAGATTCAGACATTGATGATTCCTTCATTAGGCTAGCGACACAACGTTTCGCAGCGTACCCAAGCCAGTGATTTCGACTTCAATCACATCACCGGCTTTCATGTAAACAGGTGGTTCGCGACGATCACCCACACCACCAGGCGTACCTGTGGCGATAACATCACCTGGAGATAGATTCGTAAAACCAGAGAGGTATTCGATGATTACAGGCAAGGTGTAAATCAAGTCAGCAACTGACGCATGCTGCATGACCTCACCATTGAGACGTGATTCCAAAGTGAGTTGGTTTACATCAGGAATTTCTTTGCGCGTCGCCATAAAAGGGCCAAGTGGGCCTGTCAATGGAAAGTTTTTACCTGGAATCCATTGGTGCGTGTGGCGTTGCCAATCGCGTGCCGTGCCATCGTTGAAACAGGCATAACCAGCAATGTGCTCAAGCGCTTGTGCCTGCGTGATGTTGCGGCCTCCTTTACCGATGATCACTGCCAATTCGCCTTCAAAGTCAAACCGCTGAGTTTCTTTGGGATGTGGCAGTGGTGCGTTATGTGCCGTCAAACTATCGGCAAAGCGCGTGAAGATGGCTGGGTACTCACTGTCTGCACGTTTTGTTTCGGCGACGTGTGTTTTGTAGTTCAATCCGACACAGAAAATTTTGCTCGGATTGGGGATCACTGGTATCAGACGTGCCTGCGATGCAGTCACGGCCTTCCCACTCAGACGTATCAAAGCTTCAAGCTCATCCAATTGATTCGCAGCAATGACGGACTTCAAATCTGGATATTGAGCTTGAAATGCATTGGGCACTTGAAGCCAGTTGTCTTCATCTTTCCAGAGGCCGTAGGTCTGCTGACCCGCAATTTCAAAACTAACAAAGCTCATCATTTTTTCCTTCAATATATTGCACCGACCATCGATGCATCTAAACAATGAACGCGAGTTTATGGATGGTTAAGCCAACTGCATAGGATGTTTTCCAAGATTTCAGATATGCTTAAAATGGCATATCAAAAGGATGTCTATGCAGATCAATGAATTACGCTTATTCATGGAGGTGGCTGAACTTGGCAGCTTCACGAAGGTCGCCAACTTGTCAAGAAAATCAGCCCACGCTTGCATCATCTTCGAACGTTGATCAAGGTAGGTTGTTCGGTTGTAGGCCCGTCCATTCGCATCCCGAACAGCATGAGCTAATTGGGCCTCAATAATCTGAGGTTCATACTCAAGGCGCTCAGCCAACATTGTTCTGGCAGTAGCCCTGAAACCATGCCACGTCTGTAACTCAGATGTATATCCCATTGAGATCAATGCGGTGCGTACGGAGTTTTCAGAAATTGGGCGATCGTGATTGCGCTCACCTGGAAACACCAACTGACTGTGTCCCGTGTAGCTGTGTAACGCGCGGAGTAATTCGACAGCTTGTCTTGGCAAAGGCACGAGATGGTCCTGCCCGTTTTCTTTACCTTCTTTGGTTCTCTTCATCCTGCTCGACGGCACAGTCCACAACCCTTTATCGAGGTCCATCTCAGTCCAAGCTGCTGCGCGCAACTCGCCAGGGCGCTGAAAAAGCATTGGTGCTAACTGCAGTGCAGTTCGCACAATCAAGCCACCTCTATATGCACGAATTGCACGCAACAGCTCTCCCAACTTTTTAGGCTCTGTGATTGCAGCAAAGTGAGTTCCTCGAAACGGTGTCAAGGCGCCCTTCAAGTCCGCAGCTATATCGCGATCAACTCGCCCTGTTGAAACGCCATACCGCCAAATCAAGCTCGCGACGCCAAGTCCACGACTTGCGGTTTCAAGCGCACCACGTGCTTCTGTCTTGCGTATCGTGGCAAGCCACTCAACTGGCTCAATATCACTTAAACGTCGATCACCGAGCCACGGAAATAGATCACGCTCCAACTACTGCTTTGTTCTTTTTGCGTGTGCGGGGCTCCATGTGGATACCTGCTTCTGATACCACTCCAAAGCAACAACTCTAAAGCTGTCACCAGCTGGGTTCAGCGCCTTTAGCTTCTTGACTTTCTTCTCCAGAATGGGATCAACACCATCCGACCGTTTGATCTTCGCGATGTCTCGCGCCTTTCGGGCAGCCATCAAACCAATCTTGGGGTATGTGCCTAAAGCCAAATGCTTTTCAGTTTTATTCACGCGGTACTTGTAAAACCAACTCTTCGACCCGTTTGGCTTTACCAGCAGGTATAGGCCGTTGGCATCGTTAAATTTTTGCTGCCACTTTTCGGGCGAACACTTGGCGTTTTTACATTCAACATCCGTCAGCATAATGACTCGCTCCAGAACAAGGTGGGGGTGCAAAACGGAATCCACCACCAAAATCACACAAACACCCCCTCTCGCACCCCCAACCCCATTAGCAGGTCATTGGATCTCGTTGGACTAAAAACCCGTATTAACAGCAACAAGATGTTGATTTATAAAAGAAAAAAGGCACCCAGCGGATTAAGCTGGATGCCTTTGGATGCAAATATGGTGGTGCATAGTGGACGCCGGTTCAAATCCACACCAACGGTGCTTGCTATTTGGTTGCCGGTAGTTGCGTATGCAGTGCATAACTTACAAATTCAAAGTTCAGCTGATTATTCATGGCCAGCCTGATAAAAGTCGAGAAATGCGATCTGCTTAAACTTTTCGTTAGATAGCATTTGAGATGATTATCAGTTTATCACCGCTACTTCAAATCAGTAGCTGAAATCGACCCACTGTAGCCATTCGGACCATTGCCATGAACGCCTCAAATGTAGCGTTAGAAGTCCTTCAGCACTGACTGCTTAAGGTCTAGCCAAACTAGCTGGCACCAGACATCGTTGAGGCGATTCTGGAGGATGCGCTGCCGGACCACCTGACGCTGTTTGATATTGCGGTGGACCCGCCTGCACTTTGGGAAGAGCAGAGAAAACGGATTTGGTAAGGCTATTCGTTTCTAAATTGATTTTTGATTGACTCTTTTTGAAAGCGCTTCAACTGACTCTTTACGCTCGCTGTAACGGTCAACCAAATAAGGTGTGGCATCACGCGTCAAAAGCGTGAACTTAACCAGTTCCTCCATGACATCTACCACTCTGTCGTAATAAGCCGATGGCTTCATGCGGCCATCTTCCTCAAACTCTAAGAACGCCTTAGCCACTGAGCTTTGGTTAGGGATCGTCAGCATCCGCATCCAGCGCCCCAAGATGCGCATCTGGTTCACGGCGTTGAAAGATTGTGAGCCACCGCTGACCTCCATCACCGCCAAAGTTTTACCTTGGGTCGGACGAACAGCGCCTACTGACAATGGGATCCAGTCGATCTGACTTTTCATGATCCCAGTCATTGCACCGTGGCGTTCAGGCGAACACCAAACCATCCCCTCTGACCAAGCTGCCAAATCACGCAACTCTTTCACCTTGGGATGCGTATCTGGTGCGGCATCGGGTTGAGGAAGATTTAATGGATCAAACACCTTCACTTCTGCACCCATTGCTTCAAGCAACTTGGCTGCCTCTAATGTCAATAGCTTGCTGTAAGAGCGCTCGCGCAAAGAGCCATACAACATCAAAATCCGAGGTGGATGAGTAGAGGGCTTCGAGGGCGACAAAAGTTCTTGCTGAGGCAACTTGAAGCTGCTTTGATCAAGGTTGGGCAATTGATCAGTGACCTTAGACACGCAAACCCTTTTCATTGATGACAACTTCACCGTCTTCTTTAGAAAAA
>CANCCJ010000024.1 GCA_947374535.1 Comamonadaceae bacterium
GCCAGCATTCGAGGTGCGTTTGAGGCCATGTTTGCCAATGGCACGATTGCCGCTAGACCCGAGCATGTCTGCAAAGTCGAGTCACTCACCAGTGCCATGCACAACGTCATCGAGCGCGTCGCTTTGCTCACCACCGATGGCACGCACGAGGCCGTGATCATCGCCACCAATGTGTATCAGCGCACGCCACAAGGATGGCGCATGGTGGCACATCACGCCAGCCCTGGAACGGCAACCAGCCATCCTGAAACACACGACGCGCCACAGGTCTTGCATTGATTTGGGATTACCGCGCGCCTTGGTGGTTGCCGGGCGGAAACCTACAAACGATTTATGCCGCCAAAGTGGCGCGGCGTTATGACGGACTAAAACCCAGTTGGATGCGCGAACGTTGGAACACCCCTGATGGTGATTTCGTCGATGTCGATTGGCGCATACAAGCAACGCCACATGCCATTGACGCACCATTATTGGTTCTTTTCCACGGACTAGAGGGCTCGTCTGACAGCCATTACGCACATGCTTTTGCAGAGGAGGCGCGCATGCGAGGTTGGCGTATGGCTGCACCCCATTTCCGTGGGTGCAGCGGAGAACTCAATTGGCAGCCACGGGCCTATCACTCTGGAGATTTCGAAGAGATTGATTGGATGCTGAAGAAGTTCCGCGCACACCACACTGGGCCCATATTTGCCGTCGGCGTTTCATTAGGCGGCAATGCCCTGATGCGTTGGGCGGGTGAAATGGGACAAATCGCAGGGCGGTTAGTGGCAGGCATCGCATCAATTTGTTCACCCATTGACTTGACCGCGAGTGGGAACGCGATTGATAGCGGGTTCAACAAGGCCGTTTATGCACGCATGTTTCTCTCATCGATGAAGCCTAGGGCAATGGCAAAACTGCAGCAATTTCCGGGTCTGTTTGATGCGAGCGAGTTGATGCAAGCCAATACCTTGTACGCCTTTGATGATGTGTTCACAGCCCCCTTGCATGGCTTTAAAAACGCCAACGACTATTGGCAACGCGCAAGTGCCAAGCCAGGTTTGGCGCATGTGCAAATCCCTGCATTGGTGCTCAATGCCTGCAATGATCCGTTCATACCTGCAGACTGCTTGCCAACACATGACCAAGTCAGCGAGCATGTCACACTGTGGCAACCCAAAGCAGGGGGACATGTGGGCTTTGCATCCGGCAGATTTCCGGGTGATTTGAAACAAATGCCGAAAGCCGTATTGGAGTGGATGACGCATGGATGATCTCGTTCAACAAGCGATGGCTAAATGGCCCAATGTGCCAGATTGCTACGGCTGGTTGGGTCTAGACGCGCGCGGAAATTGGTACATGCGCGACGAACAAGTGCAAGCAAGCGGCTCATTTACGCAAAGCAAGGGCTCACGACTGGCGCATGAAAAACTGATGGGTTTCATTGCACGTAACTATGAGGCTGACCAGCAAGGCAACTGGTATTTTCAAAACGGGCCTCAGCGTGTCTACGTCGAGCTAGAAGCAACGCCTTGGATTTGGCGCTTACAGCCAGACGGGACCCTTCAATCACATACGGGAACTCGTGCGCGCATGCAGCGTTGCATCACAGATGAACACGGGCGTTTGTATCTAGAAACAGAACAAGGTTTCGGCTTGATTCATACCCAAGATATGTTGCAGGCCGCTGAGTTCATAGAGACGGGTTTGTGGGTGCCACAAGAAGTGCCCGCCAGTGAGCTTCCCAAACGCTTTGGCTATGTACGAAGCCCTCAAAAAGCACAGATCAAAAAATAAGGACGAAAAAAAACTGGCCAAAGGCCAGCTTTTTTAAGGAGTGAAGGCTTATTTGGTTTCTGGCTTCTGCGGTACAGAGAACTTAGCGCCACCAGCATTGGCCATGTAAACGACACCGCGACCGACTTCAAAGTCTTCGAAGTCACCGCCACCCTGAGGTCCCATGTTGCCTTTACCTTTGAGCGCAGAGTTCAACAAAGCTTCGTAACCTTTACCAATGCGTGGGCCCCAAGCACTTGCATCACCAAACTTAGGTGAGCCAGCTGCACCCGTCGCGTGGCAAGCAGAACATTGGGCTTTGAAAACCTCTTCACCCGTGCGTGCTTCACGGTTTGCATCTTTGATTTCAACCGAACCCACTTTTTGGATACGTGCAGCCACAGCTTCGGGGGCATTGGAGGATCCGGCTTGTGGCTTGTTGCCAGACACCACGTAGGCTACCAAGCCAATGATGATGAAGACAGGAAGAACAAACGAATACAACACAGCCAACAAAAGCTGTTTGGGGGTTTTGATAGGACCTGTATGGTCTTCTTCGTGGAGTTGGTTGCTCATACTTAAATCCTGTGCTGTGGCTTTAAAACAGCTGAAATTATAGCGGGGCGCCTACAATGTACGGTGATAAAAGTGCGCTTGTAGCTCAGTGGATAGAGTATTGGCCTCCGAAGCCAAGGGTCGTGGGTTCGATCCCCGCCAAGCGCACCAAATTTACTCACAGCATCTTTAAGTGCTTATTCTTTGGCAGATTGCTTCAATGCCAAAGCCCGCTCATACAGTGCGTTCTTGGCTTCACCACTCAGCTCAGCGGCGACTTTGACGGCGGTTTTGAGGGGTAGCTCTTGCATCAAAATTTTGAGCAAGCGGTCGTTATCAGTTCCAGCCGCACGTGCTTGCGCTTGCGCGTGCACCACCAACGCAAATTCACCGCGTGTGCGTTGCGGGCTGGCTGCAATCCACGCCACTAAATCTTGCGCCGCGATCGTGGCAATTTCTTCAAACTGCTTGGTCAGCTCGCGGCCCACCGTCACAGGGCGCGTGCCCAAGGCGCCCAGTGCAGCGGCCAAAGCTTCGATACGGTGTGGCGCTTCTAGCAACACTTGCGTGCGTGCCTCTAGCCCCAGCACGTCCACGGCGTGCGCTCGTTCTGTGGCCTTGGAGGGTAAAAAACCAACGAACACAAAGCCTGACGAGTCGTGTGCAGGTGTGCCGCAGGCGCTCAACAGGGCGGTCACACTGCTCGCACCGGGCATGGGTACAACGCGCAGCCCTGCGTTTTGCACTTGCCATGCCAAACGTGCGCCGGGGTCGCTCACGGCGGGTGTGCCAGCATCGCTCACATAGGCCACACGTTGGCCAGCTTGCAAGCGGCGAATCACTTCTTCGGCCGCTTCGGCTTCGTTGTGTTGGTGTACCGCCAGCCACTGCGATGAGGATTTGTCGATGCCGTAGGCACGCAACAAAGTTTGTGAGTGTCGCGTGTCCTCACAGGCCAAGGTGTCGCAAAGACTCAGCACATGCAGCGCACGCAAGCTGATGTCGGCCAAATTACCAATCGGTGTAGCCACTACATAAAGCGTGCCTGTTGGGTAGTTTTGGGTGGCTGCTGCGGCGTGTGCGGCAGACAAAGCGGAATCAAAGTTAGCGCTCATCAAGGAGGTGTTGTGAACAAGCTCAGTGCAAATGCGCAAATGCGCTCAACCACCAAGCAAAAAGGGGATGCGGCCGAAGACCGGGCGTTACAACATTTACAAGCGCAAGGCTTGAAACTGCTGCAACGCAATTATCGGACGCCGGGGCGGGGTGGCGGTGAAATAGATTTGATCGTTCAAGACGCAGATGGGACGCTTGTATTTGTCGAGGTGCGCCAACGCGGCGGGCAGGGGCACGGCGGGGCGTTGGCCAGCGTCACGCCGGTGAAGCAGCGGCGCATTGTCTTTGCAGCGCGTTATTTTTTGTTGAAACTGCGCCAAGAGCCCCCATGTCGGTTTGACGTAGTCGCTGTCGAAGGCGACGAATTGCATTGGTACAAAGCCGCTTTTGATGCGTCATGAGTCACCGGCAGCCCACAGACACAAAAGGTATCATCCTCCCATGCTAGAGCAACGAATCGAACAACACTTCATCGACTCTGCCGACCTGAAATATCAGGCCGCGCAAGTCTTGTCTAAACCTATTGCAGCGGCTGTGTCAGCCATGCTTGCCAGCGTCACCAGCGGTGGCAAAGTGCTGGCGTGTGGCAACGGTGGATCCGCCGCAGACGCCCAGCACTTTGCGGCTGAGTTTGTCGGCCGCTTTGAGCGCGAGCGACCTGAGCTGGGGGCGATTGCCTTGAGCACCGACACCTCCATCATCACGGCGATTGCCAACGATTACAGCTTCGACCAAATTTTCTCGAAGCAAGTGCGCGCCCTCGGCCAGTCCGGCGATGTGCTCTTGGCCATCACCACCAGCGGCAGCTCTGCCAATGTCTTGGCGGCGATTGAAGCCGCCCACGAGCGTGACATGACCGTGGTGGCATTGACAGGCAAAGGCGGCGGCAAGATGAGTCAAGTCCTGCGCGAAACCGATGTGCACATCTGTGTGCCACACGACCGCACGGCCCGTATTCAAGAAGTGCATTTGCTCACCATCCATTGCATCTGTGATGGTGTGGACACGCAGCTGCTGGGCGACCAAGAAGGTAAAGAATGAAATCTCAATTCGTAAGAATCGTCGTAGCGCTGTTGGCCGCAGTTCAGCTGTCTGCCTGTGCCCCGCTGATGTTTGGTGGCGTACTGGGTGGTGCGATGGTGGCCAGCGACCGCCGCACTTCAGGCATCCAATTGGAAGACGAGGGCATTGAGCAACGCAGTGCTTCCGCCATTCGTGAAAACTTTGGCAGCAAAGAGCACATCAACATCACCAGTTACAACCGCCAAGTGTTGATCACGGGCGAGGTGTCCAACGACACGGTTCGCTCGCAAGTTGAGCAATTGATTGGCCGTGTGCAAAACGTACGCAGCGTGGTGAACGAATTGGCGATTGGCCCAGCTTCCAGCTTTGGTGACCGTTCGAGCGACACCTTGTTGGTCGGCAAGGTCAAAGCGGCGATGGTGGATACCGAAGACGTGTTTGCCAACGTGTTCAAAGTGGTTGGTGAGCGCGGCACGATTTACCTGATGGGTCGTGTGACCCAACGCGAAGCCAAACGCGCTACCGACGTGGTGCGTGGCGTGAGCGGCGTCAAGCGCGTGGTGCGTGTGTTTGAGTACATCACTGAAGACGAGTTGCGCGCCATGCAGCCTAAGCGCTCGGACGACGCCTCTCGCACCAACGCTGGCTCAGGCGCAGCACCTGCTGCAGCGCAGCAGCCGGTGGTGACACCGATCAAGTAAGCTTTCGCGGATGAATTAAAAAGCCACGCGGTTTGACCCGCGTGGCTTTTTTATGGGTGCTGCGTGCTTAACGCAAACGTTTGATCAGGCTAGAGGTATCCCAGCGGTTGCCACCCATCTGCTGCACTTCACCGTAGAACTTGTCCACCATTTGCGTCACGGGCAACACGGCGCCGTTGCGCTTGGCTTCATCAAAAACGAGGCCCAAATCTTTGCGCATCCAATCCACGGCAAAGCCGAAATCAAACTTATCGGCCACCATGGTTTTGCCGCGGTTGTCGAGCTGCCAACTTTGCGCGGCACCCTTGCCAATCACGTCAAGCACAAGGTTCATATCGAGCCCGGCTTTTTGGCCGAAGGCGATGGCTTCGCTCAAGCCTTGCACCAAGCCTGCGATACAGATTTGGTTCACCATCTTGGTCAGCTGGCCCGCACCGGGCTCGCCCATCAAAGTGAACGCGCGCGAGAAGGCCATGGCAACAGGCTTGACACGCTCGAACACAGCGGCGTCGCCACCGCACATCACAGTCAGCAGGCCGTTTTGTGCGCCACCTTGACCACCCGAGACAGGCGCATCGATGAAGTGAATGCCAAGATTCTTGGCTGCCGTGTAAATTTCGCGAGCCACATCGGCTGACGCGGTGGTGTGGTCAACCAACACCGTGCCTGGCGTCATGCCAGCCAACATGCCGTCGGCACCAAACACCACCGAGCGTAAATCGTCGTCATTGCCCACGCAGCAAAACACAATGCTCGCACCTTGAGCGGCTTCGCGTGGGGTAAGTGCGCTCTTGGGCGCTTTGCTGCTGGCAAATTCTTTCACCCAAGCCTCGGCCTTGGCTGGCGAACGGTTGTACACCGTCACCGCGTGGCCTGCGGTGGCCAAATGGCCGGCCATGGGGTAGCCCATCACACCCATGCCGATGAAGGCAACATGGGCAGAGGCAGTGGGTTCGTAGGTTTTGGCGTTGATGCTGGACATGGTCGTTTCTGTAAAAGGTTGATTTGCGCTGAATCATAGGGGCTGAGTGAAGCCCTTCATGTCACTCAGGCAACCGCGGCTGCGTTCTTCGTCGGCGCAATGGTTTTGTAGGTGGCCGCCTTGTTAAAGTCGCTCCTAAGATGAAAACATTGAGCGACAACCTCCGCGCCGTGCAAGCCCGCATCGCCGCAGCCTGTGCAACGAGCGGCCGTGGTGCCAACAGCGTGCAACTGCTGGCCGTTTCCAAGACCTTCAGCGCTGACGATGTGCGCCAAGTAGCTGCCTGCGGCCAGCGAGATTTTGGCGAGAACTACATCCAAGAAGGTGTGGACAAAATCATCGCCTTGCAAGGCAGCCAGCCTGCGCTGGTATGGCATTGCATTGGCCCCATCCAGAGCAACAAAACCAAACTGGTAGCCGAGCACTTTGATTGGGCGCACACGGTAGACCGTTTGAAAATCGCCCAGCGCCTGAATGATCAACGCCCCTCGCACTTAGCGCCACTCAACGTGTGTTTGCAAGTCAACATCGATGGCGGAGAAACCAAATCGGGCATCGCACCCGCCGACGTGCTGGCGCTCGCCACCGAAGTGGCCAAGTTGCCCCACTTGGTTCTGCGTGGTCTGATGACCATCCCCGATCCCGTGGACGGCTTTCAGCCCCAAGTGGCCGTGCACACGAAAGCCCGCACTTTGTTTGACGACGTGAAAGCCGCTTTGAACTTGCCTCACTTCGACAGCCTGTCGATGGGCATGACCGGTGACCTAGAAGCCGCTGTCCAAGCGGGCAGCACGATGGTGCGGGTGGGGACGGCGATATTTGGTGGGCGCAGCTAAGACTGAATTAGGAGATCGAGCCATGACAAATTTGGACGGGCGTCTTCAAGGGACTTGTGTATCACTCGAGCCGTTGGCGCGTGTCCATGTGAACGCGCTTAAAGAAGCGGTGTTTGATGGTGAGCTTTGGCGGCTTTGGCGGCTTTGGTATGCGACTGTGCCCTCTCCCGATGAGATGGTGGGCTACGTTGATGCGGCGATTCAGGCTTCGGTGAGCGGCAATATGGCGTTTGTCGTGAGAGACCTTCAAACGCAAAAAATTGTCGGAACAACGCGGCTCTACAACGTCGAGCCAGCGCACAAGCGAGGGTTGATTGGCTACACGTGGTATGCCAAGTCATCACAAGGAACCGCGATCAACACAGAGAGCAAATACCTGTTGATGCAATATTGGTTCGAAGCGCAGAAAGCGAACGCCATCGAGTTTCGTACCCACTATTTCAACGAAGCCTCACGTCGGGCCATTGAGCGCTTGGGGGCCAAGCAAGATGGTGTTTTAAGAAGTCACCAGATCTTGAAAGACGGTTCCATTCGCGACACGGTGGTCTATTCCATCATTGCCAGCGAATGGCCTGCTGTGAAGAACAACTTGCAGGCCAAGCTGGCAAAGTTTAGAAACGCGGCAAATCCGGATGCTTGATCTGCCCTGCACGCACCAGCATCTTGCCGTATTCGGCGCAGCGGTGCAGGGTGGGGATCACCTTGCCGGGGTTGAGTAAACCCTTGCTGTCGAAGGCGCGCTTGATGCCGAACATTTGCTCGTTCTCTTCGGCGCTGAATTGCACGCACATGCTGTTCACCTTCTCGATGCCCACGCCGTGTTCGCCCGTGACCGTGCCGCCCATGGCCACACTGGTTTCCAAAATGTCGGCGCCAAACAGTTCGCAGCGGTGGAGTTGGTCAGGGTCGTTGGCATCAAACAAAATCAGTGGGTGCAAGTTGCCATCGCCTGCATGGAACACGTTCATGCAGCGCAATTGGTATTTCTTTTCCATCTCTTGAATGGCTTGTAGGATGTCGGCCAAACGCTTGCGCGGAATGGTGCTGTCCATGCACATGTAGTCGGGGCTGATACGGCCCGAGGCGGGGAACGCGTTTTTGCGGCCGCTCCAAAAGCGCATGCGTTGCGCTTCATCTTTGCTCACGGTGATGGCGGTGGCACCGCAGCGGCGCAACACGTCGCTCATGCGGCCAATTTCTTCTTCCACCTCTTCGGGCGTGCCGTCGCTCTCGCACAGCAAAATGGCTTCGGCATTCAGGTCGTAGCCGGCGTGCACAAAGTCTTCCACGGCGATGGTCATGGGTTTGTCCATCATCTCTAAGCCGGCGGGGATGATGCCAGCGGCAATCACCTCGGCCACCGCATCGCCCGCCTTACGCATGTCGTCAAAGCTGGCCATGATGCAGCGCGCCAACATGGGCTTGGGGATGAGCTTGACCGTTACCTCGCTGGTGATGGCCAACATGCCTTCGCTGCCCACGATGAGCGGCAAGAGGTCAAGGCCCGGCGTGTCGAGCGCATCGCTGCCAAACTCCACCGGGTCGCCTTCCACGGTGAAACCTTTTACCTTGAGCACGTTGTGCACGGTGAGGCCGTATTTCAAGCAATGCACGCCGCCTGAGTTCTCGGCCACGTTGCCGCCGATGGTGCAAGCGATTTGGCTGGATGGGTCGGGCGCGTAATAGAGACCGAATTGCGACACCGCCTCGCTGATGGCGAGGTTGCGAACACCGCACTGCACCACGGCAGTTCTGGCGATGGGGTCGATGTTCAAAATTTGGTTGAACTTGGCCAACGACAGCGTCACGCCTTGGGTGTTCGGCATCGCGCCGCCCGACAAGCCCGTGCCTGCGCCACGTGCGACCACGGGCACATCCAGCGCGTGGCAGGTTTTCAGCACGGCTTGCACTTGTTCTACCGTTTCTGGCAAAGCCACGCACATGGGGCGGGCGCGGTAGGCGGTGAGGCCATCACACTCGTAAGGCACGGTGTCTTCGGTGGTGTAGAGCAGGGCGTGCTGCGGCAGCACTTGCAGCAAGGCTTGCACCACTTGCGCTTGGCGCTCGGCGCGGGCAAGGGTGTTTTGCTGGTCGGAGGTGAGTGGGGCGTTCATGCGCCTCACTTTAAGGCAAAACGCAACCGGGACGTGTGAAGAAAGTTACAGCAAGGATTGAAATGCTTTTTGTACGCCAACCCAAACGTCGTGAATGGGAGGGGTCGGTGCCGTCATACGGCGCCATTCGTCGCGTAGCGATGTAAGCCGTGTGGCGGTCCGGCCCTCCCATTCGCTGCGCGTAAAAAAAGAGCCAACAATCCTAAGGAACAGCCTTCTGCAACCACTCAGCAAACGCCGCACACTCCCACCGGTCCATTGCCCCCGTGCGCCAACACAGGTAATGCCCATGCGGGCTAGGCACTTGACGGGTAAAGGGGCGCACCAGCGTACCGTTTTCAAGCCAGGGCGCGCCCAGTTTCAAGCGAACCAAGCCGACGCCTAGGCCTTGGGCTGCGGCATCGCACATCAGGCCAATGTCGTTGAAGCTCGAGCCGTCAATGGGCTCGGGCCAATCCAAGTCATGGGCGGCAAACCAAGTACGCCAAGGCTCCAGTGGGCTGCGCAGCAGGGTAGCGTCTTGCAAATCTTCAGGCGCATCAAATGGGCCGTACTCTCGGATGTAGGCGGGTGAGGCCATGGGCGTCACATCGTCTTTCATGAGGCACACATGCTCCACGTCTGCGTAGCGTCCGGTGCCAAAGCGAATGGTCAGGTCGGCGTCTTCGGCCACCACGTCTAAGAGCGGAATGCTCACTTGCAAGGTGATGTCGATCTCGGGGTAGGCATCGGCAAACTGGCGCAGGCGCGGCATCAGAATAGAGCGGGCAAACGTGGGCGTCACGGCCAAACGCAGTTTGCGTTTGCCCGGTGTAGCGCTGCCGTCTTTGCCGGGGAAGCGCTCCAAAATGGCCAAGCCTTCGCGAACATGCGCGAGGTATTCGCTGCCTTCTGTGGTGAGCGAAAAGTCAGCGCGTCCAAATAGCTTCACGCCCAGCAACTGTTCGAGCTGCTTGACACGGTGGCTCACCGCGCTGGGCGTCACACACTGCTCTTCAGCCGCTTGTGTGACCGAGCGCAACCGCGCCAAGGCCTCAAACGTGTGCAAGCACTGAATGGGCGGGATGCGGCTGGCACTCATGTCTGAAAGTGCGAAGGTTTATTTAAAGATGACCGTTTTGTGGCCGTTGATCAACACGCGGTGTTCGCTGTGCCACTTGACGGCGCGGGCCAGCACTTGGCTTTCGGTGTCGCGGCCTTGGGCGGTGAAGTCTTCTACCGTTTTGCTGTGGTCCACGCGGGCCACGTCTTGTTCGATGATGGGGCCTTCGTCCAAATCAGCGGTGACGTAGTGGGCGGTGGCACCAATCAGTTTCACGCCACGGTCATGCGCTTGGTAATACGGCTTGGCACCCTTGAAGCTGGGCAAAAAGCTGTGGTGAATGTTGATGGCTCGGCCTGCCAATTTCTTGCACAAGTCGTCGCTCAAAATTTGCATGTAACGGGCCAACACAACCAGCTCCGCGCCTTCAGATTCGATCACCTCGTATTGCTTGGCCTCCGCCTGCGCTTTGGTGGCCGCCGTGACGGGAATGTGGTGGAACGGCACGTTGTAGCTAGCAGCGAGTTGGTAGAACTCGCGGTGGTTGCTGACGATGGCGCGAATGTCCAGTGGCAACAGGCCGCTTTTCCAGCGGAACAGCAAGTCGTTCAAGCAATGACCTTCTTTGCTCACCATCAACACCGTGCGCATGGGTTGGGTGGTGTCGTGCAAGGTCCACTTCATGTCGAACTCAGATGCCAAGGTGGCAAGCTGTGCGCGCAAGTCGTCTTGCTTGACCGCATCGCATGCGAATTGCACGCGCATGAAGAACAGGCCCGTGTCATGGTCGTTGTATTGAGCGGCTTCTTCGATGTTGCCTTGGCGCTCCAGCAAAAAGCCAGACACGGCATGCACGATGCCCTGACGGTCAGGGCAAGACAGGTTGAGGATGTATGCAGTCATGTGCGCAATTGTAGGTAAGCCTGAAAAAGAAAAAGGGCGCCTGAGCGCCCTGCTTGTCTTGCGTGTGTCCGGTTCAGTGGACCACGACGGGGTTTTGTGCCAATTCGGCGTAGCCAGCCAAGGTGTCTTCTACCTCTTCTTGGGTGGGTGCGTTTTCTTGCCAAGCGCGCAAATGGGCTTGGAATTGCTCGGCCCATGAACCCTCGAGAAAAAGTTCTTTGCCGGAACGCTTGTCCACAATTTCAAAGCCGTGACGGGCCAGTGCGGGCACATCGGGGCGGACAGGCGCCAACGCGTCGTCTTGCACCTGCAGGTGCATCACGGAGTACGTGTCAGAGTTGTAGAGCATGTCCATGGTTTTCTTTCGGTGGAAAAAGAGTTTCATCTAAGCATATCGGAATCAAATGGCCGAATTCAAGAGCTGGGCTTTTCGGCTTTACTCAAAAGCTGATCTACAAAGTCGCCGTTGGCGTTGGTGATGCGCAAACGCACAGGCAAATAGCCTAGGCTGGGCGCAAACCACAGCTCAATGTGCTGGTCAAACTCACGGCGAGGTTGACGGTTGAGCTTGATGGCGCTGACCTCACCAAACGGCAATTGCAGCAACTCTTCTTTTTCCACCAAGAATTGCCACACCTCGGCTTCGCGCTGCGACACGGTTTGAAACGACAGCATGGTGCCCGTCGGGAAGCGGGCCGGATCGCCGGCCAGCAATGTGCTGAGTTGCAGCACCACGCTCAAGCGGTCTTGCGCCCCTTTGAGCAGCGGCGCATCGGGCGAATTGGCGCTGAAACTGATGATGCCTTTGTCGCGCTGAAAGTGGGCGGCCAGTTCGCTGCGAGTTTTGTCACCAAAACGGGTTGGCATGAGGCCCTCGGCGCCCAAGGTGCCTTTGCTGACCTGCACGCGTGAACCGAGCAAAAACGCGCTCACCTCCAACCGGGCGTCGTAGTCTTTGCCGTCTTGTGTCCACAGCAACTCGGCTGAGGCCCAGTAGTTAAAGCCTTTGGCTTGGCCCTGCACTTGGTACTTCAACAGCGCCGAGTCTGGGGCTTTGAAGGCGGTGGCTTCGGTCAAGCCTTCGCTGTCTGCGCGTTTGTAGGGTGGCAAGTCCACGCCTGAGGCGCTGCGTGCGGGCAGGCCTACGGGGGCGGTGAGGTCGGACCCGAAGTCGTCAAATTTCAATGGTTTGTCGCTGGCGCTCGCGTCTGCTGGTGCGTCTGCGCTTTGCAAGGGCGCCTGTTTGATGGGCGAGGTTGGCGCAGGCTTGGGCACTTGCGGCGCCCGCGGCGCGGCCACTTCAATTTGACGCGTCACCAAGGCTTGAGTGCGCAGCGGCTTGCCAGACTCGGGTGAGAACCACAAGGGGCTGCCTGCCAAAAACCACAGGTGCAACAGCAACACGCCCACCACCAACAGCACCGCGTGTTTGCGTTGCAAATGAGGTGGGCTGGCGGACAGGGCACGGGCGCGCATGGCGGGAGGGTGATCTTTCATAGAATCGTGGCATGAAATTAGCCACATACAAAGACGGTACACGCGACGGACAACTGGTGGTCGTGTCACGCGATTTGAGCAACGCGCATTATGCGACGGGCATTGCCAGCCGCATGCAGCAAGCGTTGGACGATTGGGGCTTCATCGCACCGCAGTTGCAAGACTTGTACGAAACCTTGAACAACGGCAAAGCGCGCCACGCCTTTGCATTTGATCCCGCTCTGTGCATGGCCCCGCTGCCTCGCGCCTATCAATGGGCGGATGGCGCTGCGTATTTGAGCCATGTCACGACGGTTCGTGGTGCGCATCAAATCGATTTGCCAAATGACACGCTTGAAACCGACCCCTTGATGCACCAAGGCAGTGGCGATAGCTTTGTGGGCCCGCAAGCCAGCATGCACTGTGCCAGCGACGCAATGGGGCTCGACTTTGAAGCAGAGCTCGCCGTCATCACGGGTGATGTTGCGATGGGGGCAACGGCCGACGAGGCCTTGGAGGCCGTGCGATTGGTGACCTTGGTCAATGATGTGACGCTTCGTCTGGTGGCTAAAAACGAATTACCCAAAGGCTTGGGCTACGTGCAGTCCAAACCCGCGACCGCTTTTGGCCCCGTTGCTGTCACGCTCGATGAGTTGGGCGAGGCTTGGGACAACGGTCGTGTGCGTTTGACGGTGCAATCTGCGGTCAATGGCCGCAAGGTGGGTATGTGCGATGCGGGCGCTGACATGGCGTTTCACTTCGGTCAGTTGATTGCCCATGTGAGCAAAACACGTCCGGTACGCGCTGGCGCTGTCATTGGCAGCGGCGCTGTGAGCAATGCACCTACAGAAAACAAGGGCAAGCGCGAATGGCCCAAAGGCGCCAGCTGTTTGATTGAAAAACGCGCCATTGAAATATTGCTAGATGGTCAAGCCAGCACGGCGTACCTCAAGGCCGGCGACAGCGTGCGAATAGAAGTCAAAGGCAAAGATGGTCAAAGCGTGTTTGGCGCGATTGACCAAGAGGTCACGCCGCTGAAGGCTTGATTCAGTAAAGCTGGCTCAAGTCGGCAAAACCTTTGATCTCTAGCGGGTTGCCAAAGGGGTCTAAGAAAAACATGGTCCATTGCTCTCCAGCTTGGCCCGCAAAGCGAAGATGCGGCTCCAGCACAAAGGCCGTGCTAGCGGCTTTGAGCCGCTCTGCCATGGTCTGCCAGTCGGCTAAGTTCAGCACCAAACCAAAGTGCGGCATGGGTACACGTTTGCCGTCCACATGACCGGTATTTTGGGTCTTAAAGGGCTCGCCCAAGTGCAGCGAGATTTGATGGCCATAAAAATCAAAGTCTACCCAGGTGTCAGTGCTGCGGCCCTCGGTGCAACCCAAGACAGCGCCATAGAAGTGGCGTGCGGTGTCGAGGTCAGTGACGTTGAAAGCGAAATGAAAGAGACTGCGCATGCTTAAAAGCATAACGCAGCCTATGAAAACTGCAGCATTGAAACCGCAGTCGGAGACAAGTCGGCGACTTAGTGGCTAAGCGCTGGGTCAACCGCCATGTTGTCAAACTTTTTGAAATACTGACGCGCCATCGCCACGACTTGCGCGTCAGTGGGGTGGTCGCTAGAAACGCTGTCCACGATCGTCACATCTTCGTGGTGCTGCTTGCACCAGTCGCGGAATTCGTTACGTGCAACGCCTGGGCCTGTCACCAGCACCTCGTGTGTGCCCTGCAAGGCTTCGGCAATGTGGCCGTAGAAAACGCTGTTGTCGCTGCTCGTTCCTTGGTGCTTGTGGTGGGTGCGTGACTTGACGCGCTGACTCTCAACGTGCTCACGGTCAAACATCAGGACGTGGGCTTCTTGGTGGTCCATCCAAACAACGGCGTGAAAAGTAATCATGTGTCTTCTTTCTCTTTTAGTGGTGGGTGTGTTCGAGTTTTTCTTGGCAGCCAATGCAGCGAGCTGCTTCTGGGGCTGCGTTGAGTCGTGCTTCAGGAATCTTGGCATTGCAATCGATGCAGTGGCCATACGTACCCGCGCCAATGCGGGCCAAGGCTTTGTCAATCGCCGCCAATTCGGCGGTTTCGTGTTCGTTGATGGCGAACTCCACCTCACGTTCGCTGGTCACCTGTGCGTGTGAATCTTCTGGGTGCGAAAAGTGTTCAGCCGTCACTTCGACGCGACTGGCTTGACCGCCGCGCTGTTGCGCAATTTGCGCCAATAAATCAGCACGCTGGTGCTCTAGTTTTTGCTTGAAGGCGGTGGCATGCGATGTGTCCATCTCGTAGGGCTCCTTGTTGAATTGCTTTCATGTTGCGCCCATCGCGTACGCAATGAGTTGATGGAAATCAAGAAAGTAAGCATTTGTGGCGTGCCCCATAATCGAACGCATGCAACAGCTGCGCCACGCCATCCAACTCACCCGCCTTGTGCTGGTGTGGTTTGTGTTGTCCGTCGGTGTGGCCATTGCGTCTCCCATCGTCAACCCGCACGGCATGGACTTGGTCTGTACCAGCGCTGGCAGCGTGAAGCTGGTGGTGCAAGGTGACGATGACGTGGCGGCCTCCAGTCACACACTGGATTGCCCTTTGTGTGCCTCTATCAATGCGCCGCCACCCGCCCTCAACACCACGCTGACGCAACCCGCGCCATTGGCCTACGCCCTGCAGCCCATCGCTGCGGCGCACATGGCGGCGCTCACGGCGCCTCCGCTGCCCTCGCGCGGGCCGCCTGAACTTTTCCTCTGATCTTTCAGTGGGCTAAAGGCCATGCCTTTGCCTCGTTGTTTGGCTTCGTGCCGTGTCATTGCACACGTCCAGAGCCTGAGTATCAAAAGGAAAAGTTATGAATACCAAATTTTTATGGACAGTATTGGCAACCACACTCACAGCGAACAGTGCATTTGCTTGCGCCAGTTGTGGTTGCAGCCTGAACACCGATTACGGCACGCAAGGCATGAGTAACGCAGGCGGTTGGACTCTGGATTTGCGGTATGACTATGTCAATCAAAACCAGTTGAGAGCAGGGACAGGGAAAATTTCAACCACCGCAGCTGCCGCTACGACGAATACAGCAACCGGCTTGCCCGCAGAGGTCGAGGGTTTCACAAAGAACAAATACTTAACGGCAAGCCTTGATTACAACGATGGCGATCAATGGGGGCTTACGGTACACGTGCCCTACATTCAGCGCGACCACATGACTTACGGCACAGACCCTGATGGACCCAATGCACAAGGTGACTACACATCTAAGACACGTGGCCTTGGGGATGTCAAACTGATTGCCCGCTACTTTGGATGGGCAGATGAAAAAGACTGGGGTGTTCAGTTCGGTATCAAATTGCCCACAGGTCGTTTTGACAGCACGGACACAACGGGTGCAACAGCCGTAGATCCAGGTTTGCAATTGGGTTCAAAAACGACCGACCTTATTTTTGGGGCTTACAAATTTGGGCAATTCGCGGGAACCAGCGACTGGGGGTACTTCATGAATGGACAAATTCAACGCGCCACCAACAGCAGCAACATTCCAGATCACTTAGTGGCCATAACGGGCGCGCCTGGCACGTATCGACCTGGCAATTCCCTCAACCTCAACCTAGGCTTTAACTACCATGGTTGGGAGCAATGGACGCCTACATTGCAATTGAACTACATCGATAAGCAAGCCGATGGCGGCAGTGCCGGCGACTCATGGGCCACGGGCGGTAAGTTGCTTTATCTCACCCCTGGCGCGATTGTGAATATGACAGAGCAGATGAAGTTGTTGGCGAATGTTCAGTTGCCCATTTATCAAAATGTCAATGGCATTCAATTGGTGCCCAAATACATTGCTTCGGTAGGCGTTCGCGTTGGCTTTTGAGTTATGGCTTAGACAGCAGGGGTAGCACAAGGCGGTCTAGTTCATCGCCCGTGAGCACTGCGTCGCCAGCATGGCCGTCTTTACGCAAAAGACCTTCTTTGTCGATCACAAAGGTCGAGGGCAACCGCCAGAGCTTTTGGTAGCCTTTGATGTTGGCATTGCTTTTGTGCGCGATTGGAAAGCTGAATTGACTGGCGTAGGCTTTCACTTCCTCAAGTTTTCTAGAGTCGTCCATGCTGATGGCAATGATTTCAAAACTGTCTGATTTGTGTTTTTGGTAGAACGATTCGAGCAATGGCATCTCATCCTTGCAAGGCCCGCACCATGTCGCCCAAAAATTAATCAAAGTGACCTTTCCTTTGTTGCTTTCGAAAGTAATTTTTCTATCGCCACGCAAGGTGTTGACTTCGTAATTTGGGGCCGTCTGCCCCAACGAAAGGTCACTTGCCATGGCATTGAGGCAGAAAAGAAAATAAACGAGAAGAAAATTTTTTTTCATAGCAGCGCTGGATGTTGCATCGATGATAAGTGCGCAACTTCTCGTCGATTAAATTCAACGCAATAAGATACACACAACGATCAAGGAGTTCGAATGAGGTTTTATCCACACATCATTTTTGCGGCATTCGCAACTGCGTCTGCGTTGAGCGCTTTTGCCCAAAACGTCACCGTCACTGACGCTTGGGCGCGGGCCACCGTGCCGGGGCAAAAAGCCAGCGGCGCTTTCATGAAGATCACGGCCAACGAAAACACCAGGCTGGTGGGCGTGAGCAGCCCCGTGGCGGGGGTGGCCGAGATTCACGAAATGAAGATGGACAAAGACGTGATGCACATGGCCGCTCTGCCTGGTGGCCTCGATTTGCCCGCAGGCAAAACCGTGGAGCTCAAGCCCGGTGGCTTTCATGTGATGTTGATGGACCTCAAAGCACAACTGTCCAAAGACAGTACGGTGCCGATGACCTTGACGCTGCAAGACGACAAAGGCGTTCAGTCGACCGTGGCGTTGAAAGTGTGGGTTGGCATGCAGCCGCCCATGATGCAAAGTCACGACCATGGTTCGCACAACCACGCCGACCACAACCATTGATTTGTCAGCCCGCTGTGGGCTGGGGTTTGGTTTAATGCGACATATACACACAGGAGACAGACATGACCAACCCCGCCGGTTTTGATTTCACCAAGTTCGTTCCAGGCTTTGATTTTTTAAAAAATCTCACACCCGGTGGCGGGGCGTCTACGCCCAGCGCTGCACCCGGTTGGGTGGCGCCCACGCTGGACCCCGAAGAGTTGGACAAGCGCATCCAAGAACTCAAGACCGTGCAATTTTGGTTGGAGCAAAACAGCAAGGCGGTGGGGGCCACCATCCAAGCGCTGGAAGTGCAACGCATGACCCTGAACACCTTGAAGGGCATGAACATGAGCTTCAACGACTTGGCCGAGTCGCTCAAAGCCAAAACGCAAGACGCGGCCCAAGCTGCCTCGGCGTATTCATTTAAGAAAGCGGCGCCTGCCGAGCCAGAAGCGGTAGAGCCAGAGGTCGCCGAACCTGAAGCAGTCGAGCCAGAACCTGAAGACAAACCCAAAGCGGGTAAGGCAAGCCCCAAAAAATCAGCCTCAGGGGTGGACCCCGCTCAGTGGTGGGGTGCGTTGACCGACCAGTTCCAGCACATCGCCACACACGCCATGAATGACATGGCGCATCGTGCCAACGTGCATGCCGCAACAGATACGGCCAAGCCTGGGGCTAAAAATGCAGCGCCAAAGGCTGCTGCAAAAGCCACCCCCACGCGCAAAACGCCAGCCCGTAAAACGACGCCAGCGAAAGCCCCGGCGCGCAAAGCCGCCCCGCGTAAAACTGCAGCCAAACCCAAGCGATGAAACTCTTTCCCTACGGCCACGCAACCCATCCCCAGTGGGAGATGGCCGCAGGCTTGGTGCTGGCGCAGCTACGCGCCCACATGGCCTTGCCCGAGTACGCGAATGCACCGCACTTGGGGCTGCTCTACATCACCGACCACTACGCCGTGCACGCGCAAGAACTCTTGTCGTTTTTGAGTGCAGAGTTGCCAGAGGTGACCGACTGGGCGGGTACGGTGGGCGTGGGCATTGCCGCCAACAACGTGGAGTACTTTGATGAACCTGCGCTCAGTGTGATGCTGTGCGACATCGCGCCCGAGCACTACCGCGTGTTCAGCGGCGTAGCGCCTTTAGCGCAAGCGGGAACGACTGGCAGCAAGTTCGTGCCGCATACCGCGCTGTTGCACGCCGATGCGCAAACACCCGATGTGCCCGAGCTGATTGCCGAGTTGGCCCACCGCACCGCCAGTGGCTTTGTGTTTGGAGGCTTGTCCGCGAGCCGTACTGACGCCGTGCAGTTCGCCTTCAATGGGGATGGCAACATGGCCGGGCAAGGCAATGCCACCGGCGTGTTTCATGGTGGCTTGAGTGGCGTGGCATTTGACGCCAACGTGGCCATGATTTCGCGTGTCACGCAAGGGTGCCGGCCCGTTGCCAAAGTGCACACCATCACAGGTGCAGACAGGCATTTGGTGCTGACCTTGGATGACGAGCCTGCCCTGGATGTGTTGAAACACGACTTGCAGGTCGACCTCGCCGACGCACAGCCCGCGATTGCCAAAGTGCGTGCCACCTTGGTGGGTTTGGCACACGCGCATGACCCTGCGGTCAAACGCACGGGCGAATTCGATGACGCTGTGATGGTGCGCCACATCATTGGCTTAGACCCCGCGCGTGAGGCCGTCGCCATTGCGCAACCGGTGGAGGTGGGCATGCGGCTCACGTTTTGCCAGCGCAATGCAGCGGCAGCACGCGCCGATTTGACGCGTATTTGTGCCGAAGTTCGTGAAGCTTTAGAGCCAGAAGAAATGACGGCCGAGTTGGCTGGCGCACTTAACGCCGATACCGCCATCCACCCGCATCCGGCAAGGCGCATGGCCGGAGCGATTTATGTGAGTTGTGCCGGACGCGGGGGGCCACATTTTGGTGGTCCGAGTGCCGAGATGCACATCGTGCGTCGTGCCTTGGGAGATGTGCCGCTGGTGGGCTTTTTTGCCGGTGGCGAGATCGCGCATCAAGCCTTACATGGCTACACCGGCGTGCTGACGGTGTTCACCACCGAGGCTTGAAGCAAATCAAGCCTCGGTTAGGTTTGATGTCAGTGCTTGGCTGACACTGCCATGTGCGCTTCTTTTTGGTTGAGGATGACTTCGGGTGTTTCGGTCTCTTCAGCCGTGGCGTTGTTCAAGCCGTCATGCAAGCGTTGCATGTCCAAGTCGCCCGTCCATTTGGCCACCACCAAAGTCGCCACACCGTTACCCACCAAGTTGGTCAAGGCACGCGCTTCTGACATGAAGCGGTCAATGCCCAAGATGAGCGCCAAACCCGCCACAGGTACGCCGCCCACGGCTGACAAAGTTGCGGCCAACACAATGAAGCCGCTGCCTGTAATGCCCGCTGCACCTTTGGAGGTTAACAGCAACACGGCCAACAAGGTGAGCTGTTGTGTCAGGCTCATCGGCGTGTCAGTGGCTTGCGCGATGAACATGGCCGCCATGGTCAAGTAGATGGAAGTGCCGTCCAAGTTGAACGAGTAGCCCGTAGGGATGACCAAGCCCACCACAGACTTGCGCACACCGAGGGTTTCCATTTTTTCCATCATGCGCGGCAACACGGACTCAGAAGACGAGGTGCCCAACACGATGAGCAATTCTTCTTTGATGTATTTCACGAATTTCCAAATGCTGAAACCGTGCAACTTGCTGATGATGCCCAGCACCACAAACACAAAGATGAAACAGGTCAAGTAGAAAGTGCCCATCAGCTTGCCCAGCGAGAACAACGAAGCCACGCCGTATTTGCCAATGGTGAACGCCATCGCGCCAAACGCGCCGATGGGGGCCACTTTCATGATGAGCCCGACGATGTCAAACAAGACGTGTGACAGCTTTTCGATCAAGTCAAACACCACCGTGCCGCGACCACCGAATTTATGCAGTGCAAAACCGAACAGCACCGAGAACAACAGCACTTGCAAGATTTCGCCTTTGGCAAACGCATCCACCACCGAGGTAGGAATGATGTTCATCAAAAATTCAACCGTGCCCTGCATCTTGCCGGGCGCTGTGTAAGCTGCAATGCTCTTGGTGTCGATCGTGGCGGCGTCGACGTTCATGCCCACGCCGGGTTGCACAAAGTTGACGATGACCAAGCCCACGATCAATGCCAAGGTGCTGACCACTTCAAAGTACAACAGAGCCAAGCCACCGGTCTTGCCGACCTTCTTCATGTCTTCCATGCCGGCGATACCGATCACCACCGTACAGAAGATGATGGGCGCGATGATCATCTTGATGAGCTTGATGAAGCCGTCGCCTAGGGGCTTCATGTCCACGCCGACTTGCGGATAGAAGTTACCGAGCAAGACGCCCACGACCACGGCGAACAGCACCTGGGCGTAAAGCGATTTGTAAATAGGTTTTTTGGGGTGTAAGGTGGACATGTGAAATTTCCAAGTGGTAACCGTAGAAATTTACACCCCCATCACCCCATTTGTCATGTGGTTTTCCACACGTTGAGGGTTTACACGCCTCGTGCGCGGTCTTCTTTGAACTTAGCTCGGAACGCACCAAACTTGCCTGCCTCTAATGACTCACGCACTTCACGCATGAGGTTGAGGTAGTAGTGCAGGTTATGCACGGTGGTCAACATGGGGCCGAGCATTTCGCCGCAGCGGTCCAAGTGGTGCAGGTAGGCACGACTGAATCCGCCGCTCGTGGTGCCGTCAGGGCGAGTGTGGCCTGCGCAGGTGTAGCAAGAACAAGTGCTGTCCAGTGGGCCGTGATCAGCCTTGTGGCGTGCGTTGCGCAATTTCAAGTCGCCGTAGCGGGTAAAGATAGTGCCGTTGCGTGCGTTGCGCGTGGGCATGACGCAGTCAAACATGTCCACGCCATCGGCCACGCCTTGCACCAAGTCTTCGGGGGTGCCTACGCCCATGAGATAGCGCGGTTTGTTTTCGGGCAAGCGGTGCGGCGTGTGCGCCATGATTTCTAGCATTTGCTCTTTGGGCTCACCCACGCTCACGCCACCCACGGCGTAGCCGGGGAAGTTCATCTCCACCAATGCATCGAGCGACTCTTGGCGCAGGTTGGTGAACATGCCGCCTTGCACGATGCCAAACAACGCGTTGGGGTTTTCTAAACGTGCAAATTCGTCTTTGCTGCGCACGGCCCAGCGGCGGCTCATCTCCATCGACTTGCGGGCTTCGGCCTCGGTGGTGAGGTGGCCTTTGGTTTCGTAAGGCGTGCACTCGTCGAGCTGCATCACGATGTCGCTGTTGAGCGTGGTTTGAATTTGCATGCTCACTTCGGGTGACATGAACAGCTTGTCGCCGTTCACAGGCGATGCAAACGTCACGCCTTCCTCGGTGATTTTGCGCATGGCGCCCAGCGACCACACTTGAAAACCACCGCTGTCAGTGAGGATGGGTTTGTTCCAACGCTCAAAGTCGTGCAGGCCGCCAAAGCTTTGCATCACGTCCAAGCCGGGACGCATCCACAGGTGGAAGGTGTTGCCCAGAATAATTTGCGCACCCATTTCTTCAAGGCTGCGCGGCATCACACCTTTGACCGTGCCGTAGGTGCCCACGGGCATGAAGATAGGTGTTTGCACCACGCCGTGGTTGAGCGTAAGTGAGCCGCGTCGGGCGTGGCTGCCTGCGTAGCTGCCGTCAGTGGCAGGGGCGTCTTTGGTGAGAACGTCAAACTTCAACATGGTCGGTCTTTCAAGCAGTTCTTGATGCAGTGGTTTTCTCTAGCAGCATGGCATCGCCATAGCTGAAGAATCGGTATTGGTTGGCAATGGCGTGGCGGTACAGCGCGTGCATGTGGTCAAAGCCTGTAAACGCGCTGACCAGCATGAGCAAGGTGCTCTTGGGTAAATGAAAGTTGGTGATCAGCACGTCCACCACCTTGAACTCAAAGCCGGGCGTGATGAAGATTTGCGTGTCGCCCTGTGTCTGGCCGCTTTGCGCCCAACTTTCCAGCGTGCGAACGCTGGTGGTGCCCACCGCCACCACGCGGCCACCGCGTGCGCGGCAGTCGGCGATGGCTTGGAGGGTCTCAGCAGGAATGTTGTACCACTCACTGTGCATGCGGTGCTCGGCCAAGTTCTCAGTCTTCACCGGTTGAAACGTACCCGCGCCCACATGCAGCGTGACGCTGGCGCGTGCCACGCCTTTGGCTTCTAGGCCTTGCAACACGCCTTCGTCAAAGTGCAGCGCGGCCGTGGGTGCAGCGGCGGCGCCCGGGTGCTTGGCAAACACGGTTTGGTAACGGCGCTCGTCCTCGGCTTTGTCTGCTTCGGTTTCGTGTTGCGCGTCTGTCGTGTTTTGGTGGCGCTCAATGTAGGGCGGCAGCGGCATGTGGCCGTGCTGCTGCATCAATGTGTGTGGCTCGTCGCTGAACTTGAAGCGAAATAGCTGGCCATCTTCGTTGGGCCAGCGACCCAAGAGCGTGGCGGTGAAGCCGCCGTTGCGCAGGCCACCGGCCATGTACATCACAGCACCTATCTGCGGTTTTTTGCTCACCTTCATGTGGGCCACCACCTCTTGGCCGGTGAGCACGCGTTCGACCAAAAGCTCCAACTTGCCGCCGGTGGCTTTCTCGCCAAACAGGCGCGCCTTCACCACTTGGGTGTCGTTGAACACCAGCAAGTCACCCGCTTTGAGCAGGGTGGGAAGGTCTTTGAAGGTGCGGTTGACAAACTCAACCTGGCGACCATCGAGCAAGCGCGAAGCGCTGCGTTCAGAGGCTGGGTGTTGGGCGATCAGTGGCTCAGGCAGATGGAAATCGAAATCGCTGAGCGTATAAGTGTGTGACATGCGCTTGAGGGCCGGACGGGCCCGTTCCAAGTAAAAACAGCTTTGATTTTCGCATTGATTAGATGGCTCAGCCGTAGCTACGTAAAGCACGCAAATGCTGTTTCATATTGACAAGAGAAGCGTTATCCTGAGACGAAGTAGAAAAGATCATCTCCATGCCATCTTCTTCAGACATTTTGCGTTTGCCTTTCTCTATAGAAACGTCAGTTTTAGCTAAAAGCTTTGGTCCTTTTAAGGCACTGAAGGGCCTGAATTTAAAGGTTCCGCACCAATGCATTTTTGGCTTGCTTGGCCCCAATGGCGCGGGGAAAAGTACAGTCATCAAAATCCTTACTACGTTGCTCGAATCCACATCTGGGAAGGCGACGGTGGCTGGTTTTGATGTGACGCATCAGCCTGTAGAGGTACGTCGTCGCATTGGGTACGTGCCTCAAATGCTTTCGGCTGATGGCGGATTGACGGCTGCTGAAAACCTTGAGTTGTCCGCAAGTCTTTATGGATTGAGGGGAACTTTGCGTACTCAGCGTATTCAAGAAGCGTTGGCTTTCGCAGGGTTGGAAAGCGTGTCTCTACATTTGGTCAAAACATACTCAGGAGGCATGGTCCGTCGCCTAGAAATTGCACAGGCAACGCTTCATCAACCCGAAGTTTTGTTTTTGGATGAGCCCACCATCGGTCTGGACCCTGTTGCGAGACGTACGGTTTGGGATCGCTTACTCGAGCTCAAGGCATTGACTGGCATGACCATTCTTTTGACCACCCATGACATGGAGGAGGCAGACTATCTTTGTGATCAGTTGGCAATTCTTCATCAGGGCGAGTTGGCTGTTGTCGGAAGTCCGAGCAATCTCAAGAGTCAGCTTGGGCCTGATGCAACGTTGAGTGATGTGTTTGTTGCGCACAGCGGTGGCGTGCTTGAAGAGGGGGGGCATTACCGGGAAATTCGTGAAACGCGTGATACCGCTCGAAGATTGGGGTGAGTGATGGAAGATTTTTTTATGCCACGTTGGCGGTGTCAAAGGCAGAACTTCGCAAGTTGATGCGAGACCCCACGGAGTTGTTTTCTCGTGCTTTGCAACCAGTGCTTTGGTTGGCGGTGTTTGGTCAGGTCTTCAGCAAAGTCAGAGGCATACCCACGGGGGACATCAGCTATCTGGATTTCATGGCACCAGGCATCTTGGCTCAGAGTATTCTTTTTTCTGCTATTTTTTATGGCATTGCGATTATTTGGGAGCGTGATCTAGGCATTGTTCACAAACTCTTGGTCACGCCAGCATCTCGTACGGCACTTGTCTTAGGTAAGGCTGTGGCAGCAGGTGTGCGTGGGTTGCTGCAGTCAGTTGTTGTTTATTTGGTCGCCTTTAGTTTAAGTATCGGTATTCGTTGGGACATCGAGGCTATTCTTAGCGTGGCGTGCGCCGTGTTTTTGGGGTCTTGCATTTTTTCGATGTTTTCGTTGCTGATCGCATGCATCGTGAAGACGCGAGAACGTTTCATGGGCATTGGGCAGGTGCTTACCATGCCATTGTTTTTTGCATCCAACGCGATTTATCCCATTGAGATCATGCCGGGCTGGCTGCGTGCCATTGCGATTCTGAATCCGCTGACCTATCTTGTCGATGCGCTGCGCCACTCCATGATTCTGGGAAGTCACGGGATGTACTCTCTGGTTACGAGCTTTGGTGTGATGACATTTACTTTTCTCCTACTTTTGTTTTTTGCTGCAAAACTCTACCCTGGCTTAGTGCGTTGATGGCGTGAACTTGCGCGTAAGAATGCGCGCCGATTTGCAGAGGCCTGCACAGGCACAATTCGCCTATGCCGCCCGCTTCTAAGACTGCCGCTAAAACGGAATCCAAACCCCTCTCCGCCCCGCAAAAAGCGTTGCGCAAGCTCGGGCTAGACCGCGACATTGATTTGGCTTTGCATCTGCCGCTGCGCTACGAAGATGAAACGCGCATCGTGCGGTTGGCCGACACCCGCGAGGGTGACGTGGCGCAGATTGAGGCCACGGTGGTGTCGTGCGAGATTACCTACAAGCCCCGTCGCCAATTGCTCGTGGTGGTGGACGATGGGGCGGACACCTGCACGCTGCGCTTCTTCAGTTTTTATCCCTCCCAACAAAAGGCATTGGCCGTGGGCACCCGTCTGCGTTTGCGTGGCGAGGTGAAGGGCGGTTTTATGGGGCGCACCATGATGCACCCCAGTTTCCATATGGCGGGCGGAGAGCTGCCCAACGCGCTGACGCCTGTGTACCCCACGTCGGCGGGTTTGCCGCAGGTGTATTTGCGCAAGGCGGTGCACAGTGGGCTGGTGCATGCGGCGCGACACGGTGCGTTTGTAGAAACCATTCCACCTGAGTATTTGCCGCACTCTGCCATGGGTGCTGGCGCGAAGACGTGGAGCCTTGAGCAGTCGTTGCACTTTTTGCATCATCCCGCCGCCGATGTGTCGCTGGCGCAGTTGGAAGACCGCACGCACCCCGCGTGGCAACGCTTGAAGGCCGAAGAGTTGCTCGCGCAGCAGCTGTCGCAGTTGCAGTCCAAGCGTGCCCGTGACGAGCTGCGTGCGCCCGCGCTGGTGCTGAAAAAAGGCGGTTTGCACGAGCAGTTGCTGGGCGTGTTGCCCTTTGGTTTGACGGGCGCACAGCGCCGCGTGGGCGAAGAAATTGCTTTGGACCTGATGCGCCAAGTGCCCATGCACCGCTTGCTGCAAGGCGATGTGGGATCAGGCAAAACCGTGGTGGCGGCTTTGGCGGCTGCCGTGGCGATGGATGGCGGCTGGCAATGTGCCTTGATGGCACCCACCGAAATTTTGGCGGAGCAGCACTTTCGCAAACTCATTGGCTGGCTAGAGCCCTTGCTCACCCCCTTGGGCAAACGTGTGGCGTGGCTCACGGGCAGCCAAAAGAAAAAAGAACGCACCGAAATGCTGGGGCTCATAGCCAGTGGCGAAGCCGCGTTGGTGGTGGGCACACACGCGGTCATTCAAGACCAAGTGCAGTTCAAAAACTTGGCGCTGGCCATCATCGACGAGCAGCACCGCTTTGGTGTGGCGCAGCGTTTGGCTTTGCGCGAGAAGATGCTCACGCATGACGGCATGCCCGAACAAGAGCCGCACATGCTGATGATGAGCGCCACGCCTATCCCCCGCACTTTGGCGATGAGCTATTACGCCGACCTCGATGTGTCCACCCTCGACGAGCTGCCACCGGGACGCACGCCGGTGGTGACCAAGCTGGTGTCAGAGTCGCGACGAGATGAATTGATCGAGCGCATTCGCCACCAGCTAGACGAAGGCCGTCAGGTGTATTGGGTGTGCCCGTTGATTGAAGAAAGCGAAGCGCTGGATTTAACCAACGCCACCGAAACGCATGCCTTGTTGATGGATGCGTTGAACTCGCCCGGCACAACGCCCGTGCTGGTGGGTTTGTTGCACTCGCGCATGCCCCCCGCAGACAAGAAGGCAGTGATGGCTCAGTTTGAAAGCGGCGTGATGGCGGTGTTGGTCAGCACCACCGTGATCGAGGTGGGGGTGGATGTGCCCAATGCGTCGCTGATGGTGATTGAGCATGCCGAGCGGTTTGGCCTGAGCCAGTTGCACCAATTGCGCGGGCGCGTGGGGCGAGGCGCGGCTGCGTCGGCCTGTGTGCTCATGTACGCCACCGGTGAAAGCGGTCGCGTGAGCGAGACAGCCCGCGAGCGCCTTCGTGCGATGGTGGAAACCTCAGACGGGTTTGAGATTGCAAGACGTGATTTGGAGATTCGCGGCCCGGGTGAGTTTTTAGGCGCGCGCCAATCAGGCGCGGCGCTGCTGCGGTTTGCTGATTTGGCGGAGGACGGGGAGCTGCTGCAATGGGCGAGAGAGTTGGCCCCCGTCATGCTCGACAAATTCCCAGAATTGGCCGAGCGGCACGTGAGTCGCTGGTTGGGTGGAAAATCAGACTTCTTGAAGGCCTAACGATTGAAACGCGCATGACTCTGACCGAACTCAAATACATCGTGGCTGTGGCCCGCGAAAAGCATTTCGGCCGCGCAGCAGAGGCCTGCTTTGTATCGCAGCCCACACTGTCTGTGGCGATTAAAAAACTCGAAGAAGAGTTGGATGTGAAGCTGTTTGAACGCAGCGCCAATGAAGTGGCGGTCACGTCCTTGGGCGATGAAATCATTCGCCAAGCGCAAAGCGTGCTGGAACAAGCGGCCAACATCAAAGAAATCGCCAAGCGCGGCAAAGACTCGCTGGCTGGTCCCCTCAAGCTGGGCGTGATTTACACCATCGGCCCCTATTTGCTGCCGAGCTTGGTGCGCCAAGCGATTGCCAAAACCCCACAAATGCCGCTGATGCTTCAAGAGAACTTCACCGTGCGGTTGCTTGAAATGTTGCGCACTGGCGAGATTGATTGCGCCATCATGGCCGAGCCTTTTCCAGACACGGGCTTGGCTACTGCGACCCTGTATGACGAGCCGTTCATGGCTGCCGTGCCAAGCAACCACGCGCTGGCGCAGTTGGCACACGTCAGTGCGACTCAGCTGAAAAATGAAACCATGTTGCTGCTGGGCAATGGCCATTGCTTTCGTGACCATGTACTGGAGGTGTGTCCTGAGTTCGCACGTTTCTCTAGCAATGCCGGGGGTATTCAAAAGAGTTTTGAGGGCTCCTCGCTGGAGACCATCAAGCACATGGTGGCTGCCGGTATGGGTATCACGTTGGTGCCGCGCTTGAGCGTTCCCAAAGAGGCGCTGAACACGCAGGCCAAGCGCAAGAAGAACGAAGAAACCTATGTGCGTTACCTGCCCATCACCGACGATAAAGGTGGCGAGCCACCGACGCGTCGGGTTGTCTTGGCGTGGCGCCGGAGTTTCACGCGCTACGAGGCGATTGCCGCTTTACGCAATGCCATTTACGCCTGCGAGCTGCCCGGCGTGACTCGTTTGTCTTGAGGTGGGTGATGTTGCGCGAACGCTTCGCTTTGTATCTGGATTTGATTCGTTGGAACCGCCCTGCAGGCTGGTTGCTGCTGCTGTGGCCCTCGTTGTCGGCGCTGTGGGTGGCGGCAGAGGGTTGGCCCGGTTGGCACTTATTGTTTGTTTTTGTGTTGGGCACCATCTTCATGCGCAGTGCGGGGTGCTGCATCAATGATGTGGCTGATCGTGATTTTGACCGTCACGTGAAGCGAACGGCTGATCGGCCGGTGACGCGCGGTGCGGTGTCTGTGCGCGAAGCCTTGTGGGTGGGCGCTGTGCTGGCATTGGCTGCTTTTGGTTTGGTGCTCACCACCAATCCTGCTGCAATTGTGTGGTCGTTTGCAGGCTTGGCGATGACCTTGATTTACCCCTACGCCAAACGTCATGTGGCTATGCCGCAAGCGGTGTTGGGCGTGGCGTTTAGCTTTGGCATTCCTTTGGCGTTTGCTTCCTTAAACGGCGCTAATTTGGCTTGGCACGACCTGAGTTGGCAAGCGTTGATGGCGGTCGTGCCCATGCGTGCGTGGGGCCTGATGGCGTTCAACTTGTTTTGGGTTTTGGCGTATGACACGGCGTATGCGATGGTGGACCGCGACGACGATCTTCGCATTGGTATGAAAACATCTGCGATCACGCTGGGGCGCTACGACGTGGCGGCCATCATGGCGTTTTATGCCACCTATATCGCCGGCTGGTTTGTGCTGTTGATGAATGAGGGTTTGGGCTGGGCTTGGATCGCTGCGCTGGTGCTGGCGACGTTGCAAGCCCTTTGGCATTTCGTGCTCATCAAGCACCGCACACGCGAGGGGTGCTTTCAAGCGTTCAGGCTTAACCACTGGTTAGGCGCCACTGTGTTTGTTGGCATTGCTTTGGGCTTCGCCTTGCGCTGAGGGCGCCGCGCATAGCGCGCCCATGAAAAAAGCGCTTGCGGCATTTGCCCCAAGCGCTTTTACTTCGAAAGCAATCAGCTGATGTGCTTAGTGAGCTTTTGTCTTTTTAGACTTTTTCTTTTTGAGTTTCTTTTTCTTGGCTTTCTTGGCCGCTTTTTTGGCAGACGCTGAGTCAGCGGCTGTCACTGCTGGGGTTGCAGCTTGCTCGGTTTGTGCCACGGGAGCTGCTGGCATCGCGGGGGCTTGCGCTTGCGCTGTAGAGGTCAATGGCAAAGCCAATGTGGCCGCCGACAAAAGAGAGATGAGAAGTTTGTTCATGGGTTCAAATGTTTTAAAAATCAACAAAGATATTGTCTCACCAGAGAGCGGGATAAATCTTACGCGCCAAATTCATCGCCAAGCTCGTGAGCGCGATGCTGTGCGGCCATGAGCGCGGCTTGAAACAGCTCCCCCACATGTGCGTGTTGCATGGCGGTGAGGGCGGCGTAGGTCGTGCCGCCTTTTGATGTGACGCGTTCGCGAAGTACGGAAGGCGGTTCGCTGGCGGCCTTGGCCAATTGCGACGCGCCCTCAAAGGTGCCAATGGCCAGTTGCGTGGCTTGTTCGGTAGAGAGGCCCATCTTGACACCCGCCTCGACCATGGCCTCTATAAAGAAGAACACATACGCGGGGCCAGAGCCAGAAATGGCGGTGACGGCATCAAGCAGGGGCTCGTCGCCAACCCATAGCAGCGAGCCTGTGGTGGATACAACTTGTTCGATCCATGCTTTGTCGCTCGTTGTCACTTCTGGGCGCGCAAATAAGCCTGTTTGACCCAAGCCGACCAGTGCGGGTGTGTTGGGCATGGCGCGAACAACGCGCTCTGTGCCAAGCCAATTGGCAATGCTGTCGCTGCGAATGCCTGCGGCGACACTGAGGTGTAGGGCGTTTTTGCAAAAGTCGCGGGTTTGCTTTGCCGCCTCCTTGAAAGTTTGGGGCTTGACGGCCCAGACAACTAAGTCAGCTTGCGTCAATGTTGCGTCGGCATGCGCTAAAGCAAATAAGCCAAATTGAGTCTGCAGGCGCTGCCGGGCCTCTTCAAAAGGCTCAGCAACCAAAATGTGCTGGGTAGGGGTGCCTTGTTTGATCAGGCCCCCGATAATGGCGCTCGCCATGTTGCCGCCGCCTATAAATGCAAGGGTTTGTGAGGTGTGAGAGGGTGTTGACATGAAGGAATTGTCGGTCAATCCAAAAAGAATCTGAAAAATAGTTTGACGGCGGCTAAAAAGTTATGGCATAATATGCGGCTCCGCTCAAAAAAGCGGAGTTTATCTGCCCCAAGTTGAAGCGTTGCGAGTGGTTCGCGATGTGGATGACGGGCCCAAGACTGATCGGTTCGGTGCTTGACGCAAGTTGAGCAAAGGCTGATGCAAGTTGGGAATATTGAAATGATCCAAACTGAATCTCGGTTAGATGTCGCTGACAACACCGGCGCTAAGTCCGTTCTGTGCATTAAGGTGCTCGGCGGTTCTAAGCGTCGCTATGCAAGCGTTGGTGAC
>CANCCJ010000025.1 GCA_947374535.1 Comamonadaceae bacterium
TACTACCTGTGGCGCGAACGCCGCTTGCCCGTCAACGTAGACCCGTTTGATGCCAAACTCGACGACGAGATGGAACGCGTGCGCCTGCGCCGCGTGTTTGGCCAAGGCTTAGACAAAACCGTGGGCTATGTGCTGCCCCTGAAAGCAGGCGAAGTGGCAGGTGGCCCACGTTGGAGCACAGGCCCGTGGTTCTTGCGTGACGAACGCATGTACCTCGTGCCCGGCGACTCACCCATGGGCCTGCGCTTGCCACTCGACTCGCTGCCGTGGGTCAGCCAAGCCGACTACCCCTACGCGATTGAGCAAGACCACTTTGCCGAGCGCAAGCCCCTGCCCCATGCGGCGGCTTTGCGTGCGCAGTACTCGCACCATGCGCGCCACACGCACTTCGACCACAACAATGGCCATCACATCAACACGCATGTGGCGGGTGGTGGCTTGGCCCAAGGCGGTACTGTAGGTCTGCAAACTGGCATGGGCCAAGACGGCTTTGTGCCAGGCACGCCACACCCTGTGCAGGCCAAAGACCAATCGGCGCATTGGATTACCCGCACCGCCATTTGCGTGGAAGTGCGTGACCCATCACGCGCCAATGGCCCCGCCGTTGAATTGAAGGCGATGAAGAACCCACAAGGTTTGATTTACGTCTTCATGCCGCCACTCGGCGACTTGGAAGACTACCTAGAACTGCTCAGCGCCATCGAAGCCACCGCCGAAGAACTGGGCGTGCGCATTGTGTTGGAAGGCTATCCGCCCCCACGCGATGTACGCCTGAAAGTGCTGCAAGTCACCCCCGACCCGGGCGTGATTGAAGTCAACATCCACCCCGCCCACAACTGGCTGGAAATCGTGGACCACACCGAGTTCTTGTACAAGGCCGCGTTTGAGTCACGTCTGTCTGCCGAGAAGTTCATGACCGATGGTCGCCACACCGGCACGGGCGGCGGCAACCACATCGTCATGGGCGGCGCCACGCCTGCGGACAGCCCTTTCTTGCGCAAGCCCGAATTGCTGGCCTCGCTCATCTTGTATTGGCACAACCACCCTTCATTGAGCTATTTGTTCAGCGGCATGTTCATTGGCCCCACCAGCCAAGCACCGCGTGTGGACGAAGCCCGCAACGACCAAATTTACGAACTCGAAATTGCGCTGGCCGAAATCCAACGCAACCGTGAAAAGTTTGGCGCCGACATGCCGCCGTGGATCGTCGACCGCACGCTGCGCAACTTGCTGATTGACGTCACTGGCAACACACACCGCAGCGAGTTTTGTATTGACAAGCTGTACTCGCCCGACTCGTCCACGGGGCGTTTGGGCTTGCTTGAACTTCGCGCCTTTGAGATGCCCCCGCATGAACGTATGAGCATCGTGCAGCAGCTCTTGCTGCGTGCCTTGGTCGCACGCTTTTGGGAAACGCCGTATCAGGCGCCAGCCACGCGCTGGGGCACTGAGCTGCACGATCGCTTCTTGCTGCCGCATTTCGTCAAAGCCGACTTTGACGATGTGCTCACAGAGCTAGGCGACACGGGCTTTCAGTTCGACCCGGCTTGGTTTGCCCCGCACTTTGAATTCCGCTTCCCACGCGTGGGCGACTTGCAAACCTTGGGCATCAACCTCACGTTGCGCAACGCCTTAGAGCCTTGGCATGTCATGGGCGAAGAAGGCTCCAGCGGCGGCACGGTGCGCTATGTCGATTCGTCGCTCGAACGCATCGAGGTCCATGTGGCAGGGCTCAACCCTAGCCGCCACACCATCACCGTCAACGGTCGTCCCTTGCCTTTGCAACCCACAGGCACGGTGGGCGAATACGTGGCCGGTGTGCGTTACCGCGCATGGGCACCGTCCTCAGCCCTGCACCCCACCATTGGCGTGCATGTGCCGCTGACCTTTGACATTGTGGACACATGGATGAAGCGCTCTGTGGGCGGTTGCCAGTACCACGTTGCCCACCCAGGTGGCCGCAACTACGACAGCTTTCCCGTCAACGCCTACGAGGCCGAGAGCCGACGCTTGTCGCGCTTCTTTCCGTTGGGCCACACGCCGGGCAAGTTGGATGTGCCGCAAGCCACCGTGGGGGTGCCCGCCAGCAAAGAGTTCCCCTTCACGTTGGATTTGCGCCGTACGTAAGCACCACATGCAATTGAACTGAGGCGATGAGACAATGCGCCCACTGTGCAAAAGCCATCCTCACTGCCCTCTGGTTCTGTTGCTTTACCGCGTTTGGTCGACGTGGTGAAAGGCCTTGCACACCCCGCCGACAGCGGCCACTTTGACGAGCTGCAAGGCAAATGCGCGCCACTGCATGTGACCCCATCGGCTGAGACTTCGCAAGCACCTCAGTCCACACAGATTCAGTCGCAATCCCAGCGTGGTGCGCATGCCACCATGGCGGCTTTGCCTCAATTGCCACCGCTGCCGCCCCTGCCAGCGATGGCAGAGCCAAAGACGCAGCCTGACAACGAAGCCGCGTTGAGCCCCGCATGGCACACCTTCTTTGACCAACTCGGCAGCAACGGCCTAGACGACCTTGACCGGCGCACCCAAACCCTCGCCCGCCAAGTGCGCGACAACGGCATCACTTACAACGTATACGCCAGCCAAGGCGGTCCGCAGCGGCCTTGGGCGTTGGACCTGTTTCCGCTCATCCTCACGCCTGACAGCTGGCACCAAATTGAAAGCGGCGTGCAACAACGCGCCCGCTTGCTAGAGCGCATGATGGCCGATGTGTATGGCCCACAGCAGCTGATTCGTGAAGCCATGATTCCCCCCGCCCTGGTGCAAGGCCACCCCGGCTATCTGCGTGCCATGCACGGCGTGAGACCCGTAGGCGGTACGCATTTGCACATTGCTGCGTTTGACTTGGCGCGTGGGCCCGATGGCAACTGGGCCGTGGTGTCGCAGCGTACGCAAGCGCCTTCGGGCTTGGGCTATTTGCTGGAAAACCGCTTGCTCATTTCGCGCCAATTCCCGCAAGCGTTTGAGGCCATGCATATCCAGCGCCTCGCAGCGACCTATCGGCTTTGGGTGGAATCGCTCAAAGCGCACAGCCCTGCGGGCAACAACGCGCATGTGGCCTTGCTCACGCCAGGCCCCTACAACGAAACCTATTTCGAGCATGCCTACCTGGCCCGCTACTTGGGTTTGACCTTGGTCGAAGGCAGCGACTTGACCGTGCGCGACGAACGCGTCTATCTGCGCACACTCCGTGGCTTGGAACCCGTGCATGTGCTTCTCAAGCGTTTGGACGACGAGTTTTTAGACCCTTTAGAGTTGCGCGCGGACTCAACCTTGGGCATCCCCGGTTTGCTGCAAGCGGTGCGTGCAGGCCATGTGGTGGTGGCCAATGCGCCGGGTTCGGCATTTTTAGAATCCCCGGCTTTGCTGGGGTTCTTACCGGCGATGAGCGAAAAGCTGTTGGGCGAAAAACTGCAACTGCCTGCGCTTGACACCTGGTGGTGCGGCGAACATGCCGCCTTGGCGTCCGTCCTGCCGCAACTCGAACACATGGCCATCAAGCCCACCTACCCTGGCTCTGCCACGCACGGCACATTTGATGCGGCACTGGGCCGCACGCTCACACAAGCCCAGCGCGACGAATGGGTGGGGCGCATCACACGTCAACCCGACCGCTACACCTTGCAGGCCTACTCCCCGCTGTCGCAAATGCCAACGTGGAAAAACGCCACGGAAGGCGTGGTGCAACGCTCGGTCATGCTGCGGGTGTTTGCCCTGCGAGAAGGGGGTGGCGACAGCGCCAACTCGTGGCGGGTGCTGCCCGGTGGTTTGGCGCGCATTGCGGCGCCCCACGCCGAAATTGCATCTATGCAACGCGGCGGCAGCAGCGCCGATGTGTGGGTGCAAACCGAAGCCGATGTGGACCGCACGACTTTGCTGCCAAAGCACACCGCCGCCTCGACCTTCAAGCACCGCCAACGCATGGTCACCAGCCGCGCGGCAGAAAACTTGTATTGGCTAGGCCGCTACACCGAACGCAGCGAAAACATGGTGCGCTTGGTGCGGCTGTGCATCGAAGCCTTGAACGGTGAAGACCCTGCCTCACGCAGCCTGTGGGCTTGGTTGCAACTGCTCACGCAACGTCAAGGTTTGCTGCCCGCAGGCGTACCTTCGGCGCACACCGCAGGCGAAGACAAAACCACTTCGACGCCCAGCATGGGCGCGCGTCGCCGCGTTTTTGAACGCACGCTCATCGCCTGCCTCGACCAAGACGAGCACAGCACCAGCGTGGGTTACAACTTGCGTGCGCTGCACCAAGCTGCGTCATCGCTGCGTGAGCGTTTGTCACCCGAACACTGGAATGCCATCGTGCATTGCGTAGACCAGTTCAGCGCTGACTGCGCCCAAGCGGGCTCGCAGCGGGAGTTCTCTGCGGTGCAGGCCATGCAAGCGCTGGACGCCGCCAGCTCGGCCTTGGCCGCCATCACCGGCGCACAAACCGACCGCATGACACGCGACGACGGTTGGCAGCTGCTGAGCATTGGCCGCCATGTGGAACGCTTGGGCTTTTTATCCTCCGCGCTCGACTTGGCCGTGGAAGTCGGCGCGTTTGAAAATACCGACGATGCAGCCAATGCTGCCGACGAAAACAGCTCGCACTACAGCGCGTTGCTGGCTTTGTTTGACACCACCATCACCTTCCAAGCGCAGTACCAACAAAGCCGCGAACTGGCACCTCTCATTGAGCTGCTGGTACAAGACAACGACAACCCACGCTCGCTTGCTTGGGTGGCGCGTACGCTGCGTGGGCGCTTGTCCAAACTGGCCGATACCCCCATGGGCGAGCCCGATGCGCTGGCCCGTTTAGTGCCGAATCTGAAGCAAACAGACCTAGAGCAACTCTGCACGCGCAACGAAGCTGGCCACCATCCCCACCTGCGTGCGTGTCTGACCGACTGCATGCAAGCCGCATGGCAAGTGTCTGACGCGATCACAGCGCGTTACTTCAGCCACACCGATCATGCCGATAGCGTGGGGGCCTGACCATGCTGCTGCACATCACCCACACCACCACCTACCACTATGTGCCGCAGGTCAACACCGCGCAGCACATGGCGCATTTGTTGCCCCGGGAAAATGGGGCGCAAAGTGTGCGACACGCCGAGTTGCACATCACACCCACGCCTGACGTGACCAGCACGCATGTGGATGTGTTTGGTAATAACCGCACGTTTTTTTCACTGCCGGTGGTGCACGACACACTCAGCATCACGGCCAAGAGCACGGTGGAAACCCACTTCATGCCTTTCCCGCCCGAGCAGGCACACAACACGCCCGCATGGGAAAACGTCCGCGCGCATTTTGTGTATCACTCGGGTGCAGCGTGGGACGCGGCCACCGAGTTTGTGTTTGCCTCACCCTATGTGCAGCCGCACCCCGACTTTGCCGAATACGCACGCGCCAGCTTCACACCTGCGCGCCCCGTATTGGTCGCCGCCTGCGATTTGATGATGCGCATCCACCAAGAGTTCACTTACGAGACGGCCAGCACAGACATCAACACGCCCGCGCTAGAAGCCCTCAAACACCGCAAAGGGGTGTGTCAAGACTTTGCCCACATCCTCATCGGTTGTTTGCGCACGCAAGGTTTGGCCGCGCGCTACGTGAGCGGCTATTTGGTCACCGAGGTGCCAGAGGGCCAAACCCGTTTGATTGGCAGCGATGCATCGCACGCATGGGTATCGGTTTATGTGCCCGATGCGTTGGACGATGCCGCTGAAACCGCCAAGACCGGCGCACTCGCCACACACGGCCAATGGTTTGACCTCGACCCCACCAACAACCGCTGGGGCTTAGGCTCGCCCGGCATCGATTACGTGACCTTGGCCATTGGCCGCGACTATGCCGATGTGTCGCCCGTGCGCGGGGTCATTCACGGCGGCGCCAGCCACACGCTGGAAGTGGGCGTGACAGTGCAACCGGCTTCTGAGTTGACGATGGCTACATCAGCTCAACCACAGTCACATAGCCAAAACTAAGCGCTCTTAAAATTGCAGGATTCAAACAAGGAATCCAACATGAGCGTGTACGACAAACTCCAAGCCCTGAACATCACCTTGCCCCCAGTGGCTGTGCCCGCTGCGGCCTATGTGCCGTTTGTGCAAACTGGCAACTTGGTGTTTTTGAGCGGCCACATTGCCAAGCAAGACGGCAAAGTGTGGACCGGCCAACTGGGCAAAACCATGCAAACAGCAGAAGGCGCACAGGCTGCACGCGCAGTGGCGGTGGACCTATTGGGCACATTGCACGCAGCGGTCGGCGACTTGAACAAAGTCAAGCGCATTGTCAAGGTCATGAGTTTGGTGAACTCCAGCCCCGACTACACCGAACACCACTTGGTGACCAACGGCTGCAGCGAACTGATAGGCCTTGTGTTTGGCGACAAAGGCGCACACGCACGCAGCGCGTTTGGTGTGGCGCAGCTGCCTTTGGGTGCTTGCGTGGAAATTGAGTTGATTGCTGAGTTGGCTTAATGCCCAAGACTCCTCATCCCTTTTCATTCCACGCGCTCTTCAACGCAGCCAAAACCAGGCCGCGTTTGTTGGCCAGCATGGTGCTGGGTTTGGTGAGCGCACTCTGCATTCCTGATAGTTGGAATTGGCCTTGGACGACCCGCATGACGGTGGGGTGGAACGTGGGGGCCCTGATCTACATGGTGCTGGCGCTTCACATGATGTTTGGCAGCACTCATGAGCGTATGCGGCAACGTGCCATGCGGGAAGATGACGGTCGCTGGGTGTTGTTGGCGATGGTGGTGGTCGCTGCGATCACCAGCTTGGCTGCCATCGTGTGCGAGTTGGCAACGGCTAAGGGACTCGAAGGCCAGATGCGCTATTTGCACATGGGCTTGGCTGCTTTCACCATTTTTTCTTCTTGGGTGTTCACCCAAATCATGTTTGCGTTGCACTATGCCCATGACTATTACTTGGCTGAAGGCATCAACAAGACCGGTGGCATGCTGTTTCCCGGTAACCACGCCCCAGAATACGGCGACTTTTTATATGCAGCCTGCGTGATTGGTACATCGGGCCAACCGGCTGATGTGAGCTTTACCAGCCGCACACAACGCCGTGTGGGCTTGGTGCACAGTGTGTTGTCCTTTTTCTACAACACCATCGTGGTGGCGCTGACCATCAACATTGCTTCTGGTCTTTTGTAAACAGCCAGCGCACAAGGAAAAGACAAATAAAAAGAGCGCCATCTAGGCGCTCTTTCAAAATACGGGTGGCTTAAGCTTTGACAGCTCTGAAACCAGAATACATGCGCGAAGCGGGTCGGCTTCGTTGCTCGGCTTCTTGAGCAAGTTGTGCACGGATGCGATCGAAAGTGGCTTTGATACCGGTCTTTTCGGAAGACACGATTTTGAAGCGACGCTCCACGGCCACATCTGGCGATTCGATCTGAACTACTGATTTATCCAATTTCGGCTCCTGAGAACTTAGTCAGAAATCAACGCGTCAGAGTTTCATTCGGTGGACACGATTTACAAAAATATGCCTATTAATTTGAAAATATCGCAATAACCTGTTGATTTATATAGGTTTAAATTTAAAAAAATGTATAAAAAAACCACCCGCAGGTGGTTTTAAAGTCGTTCAATCGGCTAAATAAGCTTATCGAACCACCGCGATTTGGTCGCGCTTACCTGCCTTGAAGGTGTACAGCGTGAGGGCACCGTTCTTGATATCGCCCTTGGCATCAAATGAAATCGTGCCGGTCACGCCTTTGTAACCTGTGGTTTTGGCCAACTCAGGCAGGTATTTGGCAGGATCGCTGGATTTGGCGCGTTGCATGGCGTCCACCATCACGTAAACCGCGTCATACACATAGGGCGAATACAGCTTGACATCGTCGTTGAAGCGCTTTTTGAACTTGACGCCGAAATCGTCCATGCCCTTTTTCAACGCGCCGTCCACACCGCCCGCTTCGGCGCACACCACTTGGCCATCGGTCATGGCATCACCCGCCAGCTTGACCAGTTCGGTGGTGCAAATGCCATCGCCCCCCATATATTTGGACTTGATACCCAACGATTTCATTTGCTTGAGCATCGGGCCACCCACCGCATCCATGCCACCAAAGAAGATGATGTCTGGCTTCTTGCCTTTGAGTGTGGTCAAGATGGGCATGAAGTCGGTGGCTTTGTCCGTGGTGAACTCGTGGGACACCACGTTACCGCCTGCTGCTTTGACGGCTTTTTCAAACTCTTCCGCCACGCCTTGGCCATAAGCGGTGCGGTCGTCGATCACGGCAATGGATTTGCCTTTGAGTTCATTCACCGCATAGCGGCCTAACAAGCCCCCCAAATGGACGTCATCGGCCACCAAACGAAACGCTGTATTGAAGCCTTGACGTGTGTATTTGGGATTGGTCGCAGAGGGCGAAATCTGAGGGATGCCGGCATCGTAATAAATCTTCGAGGCAGGAATGGTGGTGCCCGAGTTCAAGTGGCCAATCACACCGCTGACTTTGGCGTCCACCAGCTTTTGTGCAGCAGCAGTGCCTTGTTTGGGGTCTGAGGCATCGTCTTCAGCGACCAGCTCAAATTTCACTTTCTTGCCGTTGATGCTCACGCCTTTGGCGTTGAGTTCTTCAATGGCCAAGCGCGCGCCGTATTCGTTGTCTTTACCCAAGTGGGCAATGGCACCGCTCAAAGGCGCCACATGGCCAATCTTGACCACTTGTTCTTGCGCCATGGCCAAAGTGGTGATGGCGGCCAAGGTTGCAACGGCTGTCAATTTGAAAGTGAGATGCATGCAAGAACTCCTAAGGTTGAAGGTAAAAAACACAGAAAAATCAGGCCGAAGTTTCCTTCAGCTTCAAATCATGGCGCGTGATGGCATAACCGCGATCGGCATAGTGCTTCCAGCGATGACGGGCTTGCTGGCGGTCTTCATCGTCTAGGGTCACCACCTCAATCGTGCGCTCAAAGCGCTCGTAGCCGGCAGCGACTTCACGGCCCAAGTTCAACAGCACTTGGTGATGCGGCAAGTCAGGCCCTCCTTCAATTTGAGCAGCCAACACAACGGGTGAAGCCATCAATTGCTCGGCCGGGCTGCCTGCGCGGCAATGCGCCACAAACTCGAGCGGCGAGAACGTCCACAACAAGGTGTCTAGCGCTTGCAAAGAAGCCGGTTCGCCCGTCACCACCACACGTGCTCCGCTGCTCACCGCCTTACGCAGCAAACGGCAGGCGTAAGCCAGTTTGTCGGGCGCGTTGAAGTGAAAGGCGATTTCGGTCATTTAGCTTTGACAGTGCCCAACAAATACTGCAGCAACAAGCCCACAGGCCGACCTGTCGCGCCTTTGGCTGCACCGCTCTTCCAAGCAGAACCCGCAATGTCCAAATGCGCCCAAGGGTAGTCCTTAGCAAAACGCTGCAAGAACTTGGCAGCGGTGATCGAGCCACCATCGCGCCCCGCCACGTTGGCCACATCGGCAAAGTTGGATTTGAGGCCTTCGGCGTACTCTTCGTCCAAAGGCAGGCGCCAGCATGGGTCAAGCGCGGCTTCACCAGCCGCAAACAAGGCATTGGCCAAGTCGTCGGAGGGCGAGAACAACCCGCTGCGCACATGGCCCAGCGAAATCACGCAAGCACCGGTGAGCGTGGCGATGTCAATCACTGCGCGAGGTTTGAAGCGCGTCGCGTAGGTCAAGGCGTCACACAAAATGAGGCGGCCTTCGGCATCGGTGTTGAGCACCTCAATGGTTTGGCCGCTCATGCTGGTGATCACATCACCGGGTTTCAAAGCTGTGCCGTCAGGCATGTTTTCACAGGTAGGAATCAGGCCAACCACATTGATGGCAGGCTTCAAAAGCGACAGCGCTTCAAACGTGCCCAGCACGCTGGCAGCGCCACACATGTCAAACTTCATCTCATCCATGCCAGGGCCTGGCTTGAGCGAAATACCGCCGGTGTCAAACGTGATGCCCTTGCCCACCAATACGGTAGGCGCCACCGATTTGGCTGCACCGGTGTACTGCAACACGATGAAGCGCAAAGGCTCCACCGAGCCGCGCGCCACCGCGGCAAACGAGTCCATACCGAGCTTTTCAATTTCTTTGGGGCCCAACACTTGGCAATGGATGCCGGCCTTCTTGCCCAGCTCTTTGGCCACACCCGCCAAATGCGTTGGCGTGGCGTGGTTGGCGGGGCGGTTGCCCCACTCTTTGGCCAGCGACACGCCGGCCACTTGGGCGCGTGCCAAGTCAAATGCATGTTTGGCGGCTTTGGTTTTCTCAGCCGTTGGCAAAGCCAAGACCACGCGCTTCAAGCCGGACACTTTGGCCGAGGGCTTGGTGGCGGTGTAGACATAGCTGGTATCGGCCACGGCTTGGGCAGCGGCTTGCAAGCGGTGTTCGCTGGCGTCGCCTAAACAAACGGTGACATGCGCAGGCTTGGCAGATTTGAGCGATGCCACAGCCGCTGTGACGGCTTGACGTACCACACGGGCGCTGCCGTCACCACTAGAAACCAAGACCACGCGAGGGGCGCTCACGCCTTGGGGGCGCCAGACACTCAACAGCTTGGCGGGCGACTCGTCCAAATCACCGCTTTTGCGCGCGTCTGCAATCAATTGCGACAAAGTGTCTTTGCCAGCTTTATCGTGGGCAGATACCAAGATAATGAGTGCATCGGTTTTATGCGTGGCTGCAGCGTGTAGATCTAGGGTCTTGAGTTCGAAGTTCATAATTGTGTTTTTCCTCCGTCGCTGATGTTATTCCATTCCTCCATTCGCAAAGAGCTCGCGCGCAGTTTTGGCGCCACGCTCATCGTCTTGGTCACCATCGTGATGACCATGATGCTCATACGCACGCTCGGTCAAGCCTCTAGCGGCAGCGTTAACCCAACTGAAATCAGCTTGGTCATGGGCTACACCATGTTGGGGCACTTGCCCACGGTACTCACCATGAGCCTGTTTATTGCAGCGGTCGGCACCTTGTCACGCATGTATTTAGAGAGCGAAATGGTGATTTGGCTGGTCAGCGGACGCGGCTTGCGTGCCCTGCTCACGCCCATGATTCGCTTTGCGTGGCCCATGCTGCTGACGGTCAGCGTGTTGGTCCTGATTGTGTGGCCTTGGTCCAACCAACAAATCACCGATTTAAAAGAACGCTTTGAGCAACGCGGCGATTTAGAACGCGTCTCGCCCGGACAGTTTCAAGAGTCAGCCAATGGCCTGCGCGTGTTTTTTGTAGACAAAGAAAGTGTCGAAAACAAGCAAGGTAAGAACGTTTTCATCTCGTCGAGTGAGCGCGGCAAACAAGCCATGACGTCGTCAAGAGAGGGGCATGTTGAAACGATCAATGACGACCGTTTTCTCATTTTGGACATTGGCCAGCGCGTGGAGCAAACCAATGGTGAAACTGAAATCAAAGTCAGTGACTTCAAGGTCTACGGCACACGGATCAGCCAAGACGTCAAAGCCGCTGCTGTGCAACCCTCCAAAACCATCAACTCGCTGCAACTTTTGATGATGCCCACGCCTAGCAATTTAGGTGAGTTGGCGTGGCGCATCGGTCTCTCTATTGCAGCCTTTAACTTGCTGATCATCGCCGTGGCCATCACCAGCGCCAACCACCGTGTCGGGCGCGGCGGCAACTTGGCTTTGGCTCTGTTCATCTTTGTGGTTTATTACAACTTCATCAATCTCAGCCAAAGCTGGATCAGCTCAGGCAAGGTGCAGTTCGTGCCCAATCTGATCGCACTGCACGGCGGGGTGTTCTTATTCGCTATGACTTGGTTGGCGATGCGACATAACAACTGGAGCTGGCGCAACCTATTCACACAGCGCGTCTCCGAGGAAAACGCCGCATGAAAACCCTGCGACGTCTCATTTACGGCGAAGTGTTGATTGCTGTGGCGTTTGTCACGCTGAGCTTTTTGGCACTGTTCTTCTTCTTTGACTTTGTGGATGAGCTGCAAAACGTGGGCAAGAACGGTGGGGCTTATCAGGTGAGTCATGCCGTCTCTTACGTGTTACTTCTGGTTCCTAGCCACTTGTACGAGCTGCTCCCCATCTCGGTACTGATCGGCACCATTTTTGTCATGGCGCGTTTGGCCCAAAGCTCCGAGTTCACCATCCTGCGCACCAGCGGGCTAGGCCCCACGCTAGCCCTGCGCAACCTCATGGGTTTGGGGCTGGCGTTTGTGGTGCTTACCTTTGCCGTCGGCGACTACTTGTCGCCATTTTGTGACCGCTACGGCCAACTCTTGAAGTCACGTTACCTCGGCCAAATCACCGTAGGCCAAACCGGTGCATGGCTGCGTGAGCGCCAAGACGAACGCAGCTACGCTGTCAACGTCACCACCTTGACCCCAGAAGGCAACCCCAAAGGCATTCGCATTTTTGAATTCAACAAACAAGGCCAATGGGTAGCGCTGACCAAAGCAGACGTGGGATTACTGTCAGAAGATGAGGCGTGGGACCTACGCACAGTCGAACGCGATGAGATGTCACACATCAACCGCGAATCTACCCTCATACGCAAATATGCCGACAGCGAGCGCTGGGCCACCAGCATCACCTCTGAGATGGTGTCGGTCGCGCTGCTCAAGCCCGAACGCATGGGCACCCTAGACTTGTTCCAGTACATCCGCCACCTCAGCGCCAACGGCCAAACGACTCAGCGCTTTGAGATTGAGTTTTGGAAAAAAGTGTTCTACCCGCTCAGCTGCCTTGTGATGGTGGTGCTTGCCCTGCCCTTTGCTTATCTGCATTTCCGCAGTGGCAACATCGCCAGCCATGTGTTTGGAGGTGTGTTGGCGGGCATCAGCTTTTTCTTGCTCAACAACGTGTTCAGCTACATCGGCAACATCAACAGCTGGGCGCCGTGGTTTGCTGCGGCCGCACCAGGCTTGCTCTACTCACTCGCCTCACTGGCTGCCTTTGGCTGGCTGGTGCTGCGTCAATAAGGTCTTTCATGCACGCCATCATTTTGTTTGCCCACGGCTCACGCGACCCGCTCTGGCACAAGCCCATTCAAGCCGTGGCCGAGCGCATCGCTCAGCGCTCGCCCGATACCACCGTGCGTTGCGCCTACCTAGAACTGACCGAGCCCGATTTGCCCCATGTGGCCAGCGCCTTGGTTGCCGAGGGCGCGACCAGCTTGTGCGTGGTGCCCATGTTCTTGGGCGTGGGTCGGCATGCGCGTGAAGACTTGCCTGAACTGATTCACGTCTTGAAGTCAGAACACCCCTCGATCAGCATCAGCTGCCAACCCGCCGTGGGGGAACAAGAAGCATTGCTCGACTTGCTGGCCGATATCGCGCTGGGCCGAGCCAACCACCAGTCCACCAAGCAGGCATAAAGAAACGATTAATTAGATGCCCAAGGCATAATGGATGGCAAATTACACCGCCACGCCATGAACCTACATCAGTTTCGCTTCGTCCAAGAAGCCGTTCGCCGCAACCTCAACCTCACCGAGGTGGCCAAGGCCCTTCACACCTCGCAACCCGGCGTGTCCAAGGCCATCATTGAGCTGGAAGAAGAGCTGGGCATTGAAATTTTCTCTCGCCACGGTAAACGCCTCAAGCGCGTGACCGAGCCAGGCCAGCATGTGCTGCGCAGCATCGAAATCATCTTGCGCGAGGTGGGCAACCTCAAACGCATTGGCGAACAGTTCAGCGCGGAAGACAGCGGCACCCTATCGATTGCAACCACCCACACCCAAGCCCGCTACGTGCTGCCCATCCCCGTGGCCAAACTGCGCGAGGCCTACCCCAATGTAAATATCAGCCTGCACCAAGGCGCGCCCGCACAAGTGGCGCAAATGGTGATGGACGAAGTGGCTGAAATTGGCATCGCCACCGAATCGCTCTCTGAATACCCCGAGCTGGTGACCCTGCCTTGCTACGAGTGGGAACACATGTTGGTCATCCCCAAAACGCACCCGCTCGCGGGCAAGGTGCGCATCACGCTCGAAGACTTGGCGGCTGAACCCATCATCACTTACCACCCCTCGTTCACGGGCCGCACCCGCATTGACAAAGCCTTTGCAGCCAAAGGCCTGACGCCACGCATCGCACTTGAAGCGATCGACTCTGACGTGATCAAGACCTACGTGCGCTTAGGCTTGGGCGTGGGCATCGTGGCAGAGATGGCTGTGAGAGACGGTTTAGATGAGGACCTCGTCGCTCGCCCCGCCTCTCAGTTGTTTGGCAAAAATGTGGCGCGTATTGCGTTCAAACGCAGCGCCTACATTCGCCACTTTGTGTACGACTTTGCCGCGCTCTTGAGCGATCGCCTCGACCGCAACCTCATCATGAAGGCCTTAGAAGGCCACCCCACTGACTTCAACATGTGAACGCTGCCATGACTGCACCCCACCTAGACACCAAATTTTCCAAAATCGGCACCACCATCTTCACGGTCATGTCGGCATTGGCGGCTGAAAAAAATGCCGTCAACCTCGGTCAAGGCTTCCCCGACTTTGACTGTGACCCTCAGCTTGTGGCGTGCGTCTACGATGCCATGACCCGAGGACTCAACCAATATCCGCCCATGACCGGCGTACCCGCTCTGCGTGAGGCCGTGGCCGACAAAATCGAGTCGCTCTACCAACACCGCTACGACCCCACCAGCGAAATCACCATCACCGCAGGCGCGACACAAGCCATTCTCAGCATCATCTTGGGCATCGTGCGTGCGGGGGACGAGGTCATCGTGCTAGAGCCCTGCTACGACAGCTATATCCCCAACATCGACATGGCCGGCGGCGTCGCCGTGCGCGTGCCGCTCACTCCAGGCACCTTCCGCCCCGACTTCGACAAGATCGCAGCGGCCATCACACCCAAAACGCGCGCCATCATCGTCAACAGCCCACATAACCCCAGCGCCACCGTGTGGACGCGCGAGGAAATGCTCAAACTGCAAGAGTTGCTCGCGCCCACAAACATCGTGCTCATCAGCGACGAGGTTTACGAGCACATGGTCTACGCCCCGATGCAACACCTGAGCGCTTCAAGCTTTCCCGGCTTGGTCGAACGTGCATTCATCGTGTCGAGCTTTGGCAAAACTTTCCACGTCACCGGTTGGAAGATTGGCTACGTTGCCGCGCCTGCTGCTTACAGCGCCGAGTTCCGCAAGGTACATCAGTTCAACGTGTTCACCGTCAATACCCCCGTGCAACACGGCTTGGCCGCTTTCTTGCAAGACCCACAGCCTTACTTGCAATTGCCCGCTTTCTATGCCGCCAAGCGCGACTTGTTTCGTGCGGGTTTGGCCAACACCAAGTTTGAGTTATTGCCGGGTCAAGGCAGCTACTTTCAATGTGTGCGCATTGACAAACTGAGCGTGCCAGAAAGGGACTTGAGCGAAGCCGACTTCTGCAAATGGCTCACCACTGAGATTGGCGTGGCAGCCATTCCCCTCTCAGCTTTTTACGCCGATGGCTTTGACCAACGCGTCGTGCGCTTTTGTTTTGCCAAGAAAGATGAGACATTGAAACTCGCACTCGCAAGACTCGCGCGTCTTTGACATCCATCACACGTATGAAAAGCCTAGATCGACGCCAATTACTCGCATTGCTGGGCAGCACAGCCGTTCCTTTTTTCGCCACAGCGCAACCGCATAAACGCGGCAGTTTGCTGATCATCGGCGGCGCAGAAGACCGCAAGCAACACCGTGTGATTTTGAAAAAGTTTTTAGAACTCAGCGGTGGCGCCAACGCACGCATCAAGGTCATCACAGCCGCGAGCGAAACACCCGTTGACACTTGGCAAAGTTACCAAGCGGCTTTCAAAGACATCGGCGCCACCCGATGCGAGGTGGTGCCCATCGCCACGCGCGAAGATGCATCCAACGCCAACGTCGTGAAACAGCTCGCCGAAGCGGATGGCATTTTCATGACCGGTGGCGACCAAAACATACTTATGCAATGCCTGTTGGGCTCTCCCGCTGCACGTGCCATGCACCGCGCCTTTCGCGTCAATGGGGCGTGCATCAGCGGCACCAGCGCCGGTGCTGCCGTCATGTCACGCCAAATGCTGGCTGAAGGCGACGCCACACTTGATCCAGAAAAAGACATTGTGTCCATGCACACGGGTTTGGGCTTTGTCGCCAACGCCATCATTGACCAACATTTTTCAGAGCGCCAACGATTGGGCCGTTTGCTGTCTGCACTCGCCAAACACCCTGAAATGCTGGGCGTAGGCATTGACGAAGACACAGCCTTGGTGATTGAGCCCAACCAATCCATTGAAATCTTGGGTAGCGGCGCGGTCACACTGGTAGACCCACGGCAAATGCGTAGTAACTTCAACCACATCGGCGATGGCGAAAAACTTGAAATGTTAGGCCTACAACTGCACCTGCTCCCCGCAGGCAAGCGCTATGTACTGCCCAGCGACCCCAAAAATCGAAAACCCCCTGTGCAGCTATGGGAAGCTTTATCACTGCTGGCTCAGCTGGGATCGTCTCGATGATGAATATTTATCAAATATGATTTAAACTGATTTAGTTGAATTAATACCAAAAGCGGAAATGAAATATCAAATAAACAAACCGCTAGTTTTCTTAACAAGTCTCTGCATCGCCTACGCAGCTCATGGACAAAACAAAGAAGCCGTAGAAGAGACCCCGATCCTCGTTTACAAGGTCAAAGCGGGTGACAACATCAGCAAACTTGCGCATCAGTATTTGTTAACGCCTGCAGTCAACCTTGACGCCATACAGCAGGTCAACCACCTAAAAGACATCCATCTGTTGACAATCGGCGCGGAAATCAAGCTTCCTCGCCATTTGGTCAAAACAAGCCCATCCAAAGCAACCATCATGGGCTTGTCATGCGCCACAGCCATTTCAATGGACCACAGTGAAAAACCATTGACAACTGGCAGCGTTGTTCATGAAGGCGCGGTGATTGATATCCCACCCGAATGCCACGCTTCGTTGCGACTAGACGACGGCTCCATCATTCGACTTCCCTCAAGCGCTTCACTCAAGATCACAACGCTTCGCAAGAACGCTTTGGAGTCAGACCCAGAAATCAAACTCGACCTCATTCGTGGCCGTGTCGAACTCGATGTTCACAAAGGCCGTGACAAATCTACACCCTTTGAAATTCGTACACCGCGCGCCATGATGGGTGTACGCGGGACCGAGTTTCGGGTGGGCTATTCTCCCGAAGACCAATCTAGCCAAGTCGAAGTTTTGGGTGGCATTGTGCAAACGCGAGGCAGTGCAGACGCTGAAGGCAGAACAGTCACCCAAGGTTTCGGCGTTCCCATTGATGCCGATGGAAAAGCCTTGCCAACAGAAAAACTGCTCGACCCACCAGTTTTTGAAGCTGTGCAAACAATACAAGGGCCGCACCCCTCTTTTGTTGTCAAACTGTCTGCAATGCCGAGGGCGAGTTTTTACACCGCAACCCACGCGAACACGGCGGACTTCAATGACTCGCTTGCGCCGCAGCACTTGTTAACGCCAGAACTATTTATTTCGAAACTCAGCCAACAAGCCAGTTTTTACCTCTTGTCTTCAGTGTCAGAGTCGGGTCTCGTTGGCATCGAACGCAATTACGCATTTTGTATTTCCACCCTAGCAGCTCAGGCTGCACGTTGCTCCGCTGTATTTGACATCCCGTTGGCGGGTGCGTCTGCCATCAACTTCAAGCTAACACGAAGCGTCAACGACACCAACCAGCAAGTGGTGCACACACAAAATTTACAAGTACGCAACGGCCGATTTTCTGTCCAAGGCCTACCTGCTGGCAATTACGCATGGACACTGTCCTACCCAATCACGGACTCAACGAATACTGCAGCCCATAGCCAAATTTTTAAGAAGTCTGGCTCGTTCGAACTCATTGTGCTGTCGGCAACAGCGAAGCCTTGAACCCCCATCAACAACGAAAGGCGCTGTTGCGTCGGGAATGGCTGTTAACGACGGCTGTTGCGATAGCCCTTCTTGCCAGTTTTGTATTTGCCGACATTGCAAAACCCATCGGCAATGTGCTGTACGACCATCTGATGCGTTTGCACGGATTCAAAGCAACGCAGGATATCGTGATTGTGTCGGTTGATGATCGCGCATTAGCGAACCTAGGAGGCTGGCCACTCAAACGTGAAACATACACACGGCTGCTAGAAGTCTTAGACGACGACAGATAGCGTACTCAATGCATCCCTTTCCGAATCATTCATCCAAGAAGCATCACCCTCTGCTGTTTTTCTTTTAGCCCTTGTTCCACTCTTGCTTATGCTGCAAAGCTTGCTCATCTTGCAACCAAGATACGCATTGTTGTTGGCCACACTCATGATGCTCAGTGGCATAGTTGTGAGCTACGCATTGCTAAGCTTGATGAACTATTGGATCGATCCACTTCCATTCATCTTGGTTGGCATGCTTTTACAACCATTGTGGGCATGGCGCCGACTTGAAGCCATCGTTCATTTTGTGGAAAAAAAAGCCGCAACTCTGCAGCAATTCCAAGCAACTGAACGTGTCAATGAATCAATCAAGCCATCGCGTGAAATTGTGCTGCAACATGCGAAGTTGCTCGACCACGCCATTGCCTACGCACGTTCAGAACTCGACTTCTTATCTTCAGTTGTTGACGAAATACCAGATGCAGTGGCTATTTTTGATCCACAAGATCAATTACTGCTGAGCAACCAAAAGATCAAACAACTTCTAGGGGAAAAACACTTTGAAACGGGCATTCATATTTCTGAGTTTTCCCAGCACATACGAATTCCGATGGAGGCCTTGTTTGGCCCAGAAAATCCAACAGGCAACACATCTGGACAGTCCGTCTTTCAGCTAACGACACGGTCAGGGCTGCGAGATTTTTTGCTCAAAACGATCCGACTCAATTCACCTTCGGACGGTCAACTCAAAATGGTAATTTTGACGGACATCACAGAGCTTCGGCAATCGCAAACTCAACGCGATCGCGCGTTGCAGTTTTTATCGCATGACATGCGAACACCCATCGCGTCTATCTTGTCGCTCACACGGGCAACAGATCAAACAACTGAAGCTGAATCTCAACGCCAAAAAATAACTCATCATGCCAAAGCACTTCTGCACATGATGGACGATTTCATATTGACTATTTCTGCGGAGGCACCGCGCTACAAGTTCAAACAAGAGCTGGTAGACAACTTATTGAATGACGCCATCGAACAGGTCGCAGACCTGGCCGAAGCAAAAGGCGTTGACTTAATTGATCTGAGCGAAACATCCAATGTTTTCATCATGACAAACACCCAATTATTTTTAAGAGCGCTGGTGAATCTGCTTTTCAATGCGGTCAAATTTTCACCCGAAGGGGGCCGCATCAGTATCCAAGTGATACGAACCCCGAAACAGCACAACAGACCGGAGCACGCAACCATTTGCATTCGCAACCCAGTAGAAATTCAAGCGAACTCGGCGGACCTCATTCCATCCATGCCTGGATTCGGTTTAGGACTTGATTTTGTAGATAACGTCATTCAAAAGCACCATGGAACGATCACTCGCGAGATTCCCCAAAACGGCATGGCGACGATTCGAATCACCATCCCCTGCGTCAGTGGCTAAAAATTTGACGTGCATAAAAAATCAGATCAGCCTCTGCAGTTTTTGCATCGACAATTTGATGCCATCCATGCTGGCTCGCGTTTCCTTGATGTGTAGCGCAGTTTCTTGAGAACCCTCTGAGATGCGAGACGACACTTGGTTCAACTGAATCAGTGCTGCCGATTGTTGATTCGAGTCCGTGGCAACTTCTTGCGAATTTGCACCAACTTTCTCGATGATGCGAACCAAATCTCCAAACAGCTGATTCACACGGTTGCACAAGTCGACCACCGTCTCAATCGATTGAACGCCATTTTTTGCAAAAGTCACTGACGAAGCCGTCGATTGCTGAATAGCCAATACGCGGTCCCCAGTTTGAACCGCCAACAACTTACTCAAATCAGCCAACTCACGAATTTCGTTGGACAGCACCATAAAGCCTCTGCCATAGTCACCGGCATCCATGGCCTGAATAGCCGAGTTGATCGCCAGCATATTGATTTCCTCAGACTGCGATCGCACTTGAACCGCGATCTGATCAATGCTCTTTGAGTGATTACTGGCTAAGTCAATGTGTTGACTAATTAACAGCATTTTTTCTTTCAGCTCAAGAACTGCCACATGAACTTTCTCAACGATCTCTACACCGTCTTTGGCCAAAGCGTTGGCTTGAAAAGCGAGACCACTGGTTTGAATGGCATTGTTTTTTGAAGATATCGCAGATGTAGAAATATTTTTGACTGACGTCGCGGCCTGACTGATGGATGCGAATTGCTGATCCGCCAAGCTTTCGTTTTTGCCCGTTTGACTCACGATCTCACTCATGGCGCTCGAAATAGACGTGAGTGCGTTGCTCACTGCTCTTAAAACCCATCGGCTGACCGCAACATCAATCAATAGCGATGCCAACAAGAGAAAAACCATGGAGGCGTAGGTCATGTATTTTTCGAATCTAAAAAACATACTCCACGAAGAATCCATGCTTTCTTCGAGCAATAACAAATCATTGATGAGCAACTGATAATTCGCAATCAGCAACTGAATAGAACGTGCCTGACGCACCGTGTTACCGCGTTCAAAATCTTGCGCCAGTTGATCCAAATTTTTAATAGAAGAGCTGAACTCATTGGCTATTTTTTTGTACAAGTCAGAAGCCGCCTTGTCTTGCACCGATTTCGAAGCGCTCAATGCCTCCACAAGCGCCAAGGAGGATGCGGATGAATGTTTGATAGCCTTTAAAAATCGACTTTCATTCGTTGCCAAAAACAAACCTGTATAGCTCAGCATATTGTTGGTTTCTTGATGCAAGCTTCGCGCAGCCGTCAAGTCAGCGCGGTACACCAATTCGGTCTTATCGACCACGTAAACGATCGTGAGCAATGTCACTGCTAACAGTGAAAAAATTACTGAAAAGATACGGAAACGGTTGATGATTCGCATGTATCAATACCTCAAGTGATCAATGCACATAGTTGACTGATTTTGGATACACAGCCTCAAGTGGCTTAGGCCAGATCATGTCAACATAATTTGGGACAGGAATCTTTTTCCCGTCCGAAATCGTGCCGAGATACCACTGTGCTTGTTGATTCAACCCTAACAAGTAAACCTCATCAAGAGAAATTTGAAAGCTATAACGGGCGTAAATTTCCTCCATGATTTGAGGCGAAATTTTCATTCGTTTTGCACTGATAGCGATTGTCTCTTCGCGATGTGATGCCATCCACACAATAGCCTTGCCCGTTGCAAGCAGTATTTTTTTGACCGTATCAGGATGTGCATTGATATACGCATCCTTCATCACATAACTAAACGCCGTGCGAATTCTGCGCTCCCCATCTGTCACCCACAAGGCATCTGCAGGCCACTCTGCAATGATCATGGAGGGGTAAGGCTCGTATGCAGCGATGGCATCCACTCGCCCCTCCTTGAGTGCGGAAGGCGACTCGTCGTCTTTGATGAAAACCAAATTCACATCGTCTAACGCAATGTTATTTTCTAAAAGCAAGGCGGATAGAAAATAATGCGCTGAGGTGTTTTTAAGCACGCCGATGCGCTTACCTTTTAAATCTGTGATCGCATGAATCCCCTTGCCAGTCAATCCAACAATTCGTCTCGACTGATACGTTGAACTGATATTTGCAACGACAGAAAAGTCTTTGCGCTTGAAACGCTCAATCACCAAGGGAGATTCGGCCACCATGGCTAAATCCACATGACCGTCCAACATGTTCTTCAAATCAACCGCGCCGTAGTTGTATTCACTCACCAAAGGGTTCAAGCCTTCCTCTTTGAAAAAGCCTTTATCAATTGCAACCATCGCAGGAATCGCATCACTGGTCATCGTCAAGCCAATCCGGACAATTTCATCCGGCTCCTTTGCTGCAGCGGGTTTGACAAAGACAGCACCCTCGTAGGAAATGACAAGAACCGCTGTCACGACCAACGTGGCAAAAGCCAAACTTTTTTGGATGCACATACGCGGCCTCATATTTCTCAAATGCTTATTTCTTGGCATTTGAACAGCGCGTTCCCCATCAGATGCATTTATTCAAGTCACAGTTGACCAAAATCAAACAAAGGTCCAGCGCGAATACTCAGGTCGTATTGCCGTTAACTCAATAACTCAACTGCTGCCAAGCCTTGTCCAGCCGCTTCACACTCACCGGTTGGGGCGTGCGCAGCTCTTGCGCGAAGAAGCTCACGCGCAGCTCTTCCACTAGCCAGCGGAACTCTTGCATGCGTGCATCGGTCACGCCTTTGCGTTCGGCCACCAATCGCCAATACTTTTGATCTAGGGGTTTGAGTTCGGCCAGTTTGGTGGCGTCACGTGCGGGGTCGGCGCGCAGTTTGTCTAGGCGCAGCACCACGGCTTTGAGGTAGCGCGCAAAGTGCTGCAGCTGTGTGTAGGGCGTGTCTGCAATGAAGCGTTTGCCCACCAAGCGTTGCAGTTGTTGCGCGGCGTCGGCCACGCTGTCGGGGCTTATTTTGGTGTCTTTCACTTTGCGGCTGGCCGCTGCAAACTCGGTCAGCACGGTGCTGGCTAAGCGGGCTATCTCGTTGGCAATCAGCGTCAACCGGCCACGGCCTTCTTCAAGGCGGCGTTTGAAATCGGCTTCGCTGGTGGGCAATGGGTCCAGCAAAAAAGCGCGGTCTAGCGCCACATCCAAAATTTGCTGCTTGAGTTCTTCAGCCGTGCCACCGCCCGATCCATCGGGCGACTTGCCGACCATCATGTAAGCGACCGACATTTTTTGCAGATCAGGCAAATTTTTCTCAAGGTACTTGAGCGCGTCTTTGATTTGAATGGCAAACAAGCGGCGCAAGCCGGCGCGGTGTTTGGTAGCGGCCACCTCCGGTTCGTCAAACACTTCAATGCACACGGCGTCGCCCACATCTACCAAGGCCGGAAAACCAATGAGGGTTTGTTTGCCTTTGGTGATTTCCATCAGCTCGGGCAATTCGCCAAAAGTCCAGCGGGTGTAACGCTGCTCCGCAGGCGAAGAAACCGCAGACCCAGCAACAGACGCAGCCCCCCCCGAAGGCGTTGAGCGATGCGGGGCAGCAGGTAACGATTTCTGTGAGGCATGAGAAGCACGCTGCCCCGCATCACTCAAAACCCCTGCATCATCAACGCCAAGACCTGCGCCAGAACTCGAAAGAGTCCCCACACCTTTCAAAGCCGCCAACGCCTGAAACGCCCCCCGAGCCTGACTACCCAGCTCCGCTTTCAACGCCCCCAAGTTGCGCCCATGGCCCAACTGTCGCCCGTGCTCGTCCACCACCCGAAAGTTCATGAACAAATGCGGCGGCAACATGTCGAGTTTGAAGTCGGCGCGCTTCACATCGACTTGCGTCGCGTCGCGCACCAGCTTGAGCAAAGCATCCACCAAAGGACCGGCGCCAAACACCGTGTCTACTGACAAGGCCTCGGTCAAACGTGCCGCGCTCTCAGGCAGGGGTACGAGGCGTGAGCGGGGCCGTTGGTGCAAGGTTTTGATCAAGGCATGAATTTTTTGGTTCAGCATGCCGGGCACCAACCACTCGGCGCGTTCTTCGCTGACTTGGTTCAACACAAACAGCGGCACGGACACGGTCAAGCCGTCTTTGGCGTCGCCGGGTTCGTGCAGGTAGTCGGCTGGGCAGTCCACACCGCCCATGCGCAAGGTTTTAGGAAACGCCTGCGTGGTGATGCCCGCGGCTTGGTGGCGCATCAGTTCTTCGCGACTCAGGCACAACAGCTTTGGCTGACGCTTCACTTCTTCTCGGTACCAGCTCTCCAGCGTGACCAAGCCACACACATCGGCGGGTAGCTGCTGGTCGTAAAAGGCGTAAATCAACGCGTCGTCCACCAACACATCTTGGCGACGCGATTTGTGTTCTAGCTCCTCCACTTGCGCGATGAGCTTTTGGTTAGCTGCGAGGAAAGGCAGTTTGGTGTCCAACTCACCTGCCACCAGCGCTTCGCGAATGAAGATTTCGCGCGCACCCACCATGTCCACTTTGCTGTAGCTGACACGGCGGCCGTTGTAGACCACCAAGCCATACAGCGTGGCGCGTTCCAGCGCTTTGACCTCGCCGGCTTTCTTTTCCCAATGCGGATCGAGCAGTTGTTTTTTGAGCAAATGTCCGCCCACCTGCTCTAGCCACTGCGGCTCCATGGCGGCAATGCCACGACCAAACAAACGCGTGGTTTCCACCAACTCGGCCACCACAATCCAGCGGCCGGGCTTCTTGCGCAAATGCGCACCGGGGTGGCGGTAAAACTTGATGCCACGTGCACCCAAAAACGCCTCGTCGTCTTCGAGTTTGCAGCCCACGTTGCCTAGCAAACCCGCCAACATCGACAGGTGCAGTTGCTCGTAGCTTGCCGGCAAGGTGTTGAGCCGCCATTTGTGTTCGGTCACTACCGTCAGCAACTGTGTGTGCGTGTCACGCCACTCGCGCACGCGACGCACATTGATGAAGTTTTGACGCAGCAGCGATTCGTATTGGCGATTGCTGAGCTTGTGCTCGTTATTTTTACCACCGCGTGAGTTTTCTAGCCACTTCCACAGGTTGAGGTAGCCGCTGAATTCACTGCGGTCATCGTCGAACTTGGCGTGCGCTTGGTCGGCAGCGGCTTGCGCTTCCATGGGGCGGTCGCGCACGTCTTGCACGCTCAGGGCCGAAGCGATGATGAGCACTTCGTCCAAGGCGTTGCGCTCACGCGCTTCCAAAATCATGCGGCCCACGCGGGGGTCGAGTGGAAGGCGCGACAGCTCGCGGCCCATGGGCGTGAGTTCGTTGTCGTCGTCGACGGCGCCAAGTTCGCTCAGCAGTTGGTAGCCATCGGCAATGGCTTTGGGGCGTGGCGCCTCTAAGAATGGAAACTGTTCCACGTTGCCCAGGTGCAGCGACTTCATCCGCAAAATCACACCGGCCAACGATGAACGCAAAATTTCGGGGTCGGTGAATTTGGTTCTGCCGTTGAAATCCACCTCGTCATACAAGCGAATGCAAATGCCATTGGCCACACGGCCGCAGCGGCCTGCGCGTTGGTTGGCCGCAGCTTGGCTGATGGGCTCGACCATTAGCTGCTCCACTTTGCTGCGCCAGCTGTAACGCTTGACGCGTGCGGTGCCTGCATCAATCACATAGCGAATGCCGGGCACGGTCAGCGAGGTTTCGGCCACGTTGGTGGCCAACACAATGCGGCGGCCCCCGCGTGTGTCAAACACACGGTCTTGCTCGGTGCTGGAGAGGCGGGCAAACAGGGGCAACACTTCCGCGCTGCGCATGACGGGGCTGTGGCTCAGGTGCGCACGCAGGTGGTCGGCGGCTTCACGAATTTCTCGCTCACCGGGCAAGAACACCAAAATGTCGCCCTGCTGCGAGGGGTTGCTCCACAGCTCGTCCACGCCGTCGGCGATGGCGTTGTTCAAGTCGTAATCGCGCTTTTCTTCAAACGGGCGGTAGCGCATCTCCACCGGGAAGGTGCGGCCCGACACCATCAGCACCGGCGCTGGCCCCTTGGCGGATGCAAAGTGCTGCGCAATTCGGTCTGCGTCAATCGTGGCCGAGGTGACGATGATTTTGAGGTCCGGCCTGCGCGGCAAAATTTCGCGCAGGTAGCCCAACAGAAAGTCGATGTTCAGGCTGCGCTCGTGGGCCTCGTCAATGATGATGGTGTCGTAGGCTTTGAGGAGCGGATCGTTTTGCGTCTCGGCCAGCAAGATGCCGTCGGTCATCAGTTTGACGGATGCGTCTTTGCTCAAACGGTCTTGAAAGCGCACCTTGAAACCCACCACTTCGCCCAGCGGAGTTTTGAGTTCTTCCGCAATGCGCTTGGCTACTGAGCTGGCGGCAATGCGACGCGGCTGCGTGTGACCAATGATTTGTTTGCGTTGACCAGGCTTGGGGTTTGGCCCCAACTCACGCCCTTGCCCGCGCCCATCATCGGAGCTTGGTCGCTGGCCGCGACCAAGGGCCAACGCCATTTTGGGCAGCTGCGTGGTTTTGCCCGAGCCAGTTTCGCCACACACGATGATGACTTGGTGCGCCTGCATGGCGGCCATGATTTCCTCGCGCCTCGCCGAGACGGGCAACGATTCTGGAAATTCAATCTGGAGGGGAACGGGCGTAGACAAAACAGGGACTAACTTGATAGACAATCCGCAATTATCCCAGCCCGGCCTTGCTCAAGGTCGCCCACCCCATTTACACGCCACCCAGCCGCTCATATGTCCGCCGTTTTTGACTTCACTTTTGTGCCGTGGTTCCGTTCGGTCGCGCCCTACATCCACATGCATCGCGGCAAAACCTTTGTCGTCGGCATCGCGGGCGAAGCCATCGAAGCAGGCAAGCTGCCCAACTTGGCGCAAGACTTGGCGCTGATCCAAAGCATGGGCGTGCGCATTGTGTTGGTCCACGGCTTTCGCCCACAGGTGAACGAACAGCTCGCGGCCAAGGGCCATGTGTCCAAGTACTCGCACGGCATGCGCATCACCGACAGCGTGTCACTCGACTGCGCACAAGAGGCCGCTGGCCAGCTGCGCTACGAAATTGAAGCCGCCTTTAGCCAAGCCCTGCCCAACACGCCCATGGCGGGCGCCACCGTTCGCGTCATTTCGGGCAACTTCATCACCGCCCGCCCCGTGGGCATCTTGGACGGGGTGGACTTTCAACACTCAGGCCTCGTGCGCAAAGTCGATGTGGCAGGCATCACACAAACACTCAGCGCGGGCTCGATGGTGTTGCTCTCACCCTTTGGCTTCTCGCCCACGGGCGAAGCGTTCAATTTGACGATGGAAGAAGTGGCCACCTCGGTCGCCACAGCGCTGCAAGCCGATAAGCTGATTTTTGTCACAGAGACGCCGGGTATTCGCATCCACCCCTCTGAGCCTGAAGGCGAGGACAACCCCATCGACACCGAGCTGCCCTTGGACGCGGCCAAAAAACTGCTGGCCACCCTGCCCGCCACCACCGACCCATCCGACATCGCTTTCTATTTGCAGCATTGCGTGAAAGCCTGCGAGACAGGCGTGGAGCGCAGCCACATCTTGCCGTTTGCGGTGGATGGCTCGCTGTTGCTGGAGGTCTACATGCACGACGGCATCGGCACCATGGTGGTGGACGAAAAGCTGGAAAGCTTGCGCGAAGCCACGCACGAAGACGTGGGCGGCATCTTGCAACTGATTGAGCCGTTTGAGAAAGACGGCACGCTGGTCAAGCGTGACCGCAACGAGATTGAGCGCGATGTGGGCCAATACACCGTCGTCGAACATGACGGCGTGATCTTTGCCTGCGCCGCGCTGTACCCTTACCCCGAAGCCAAAACCGCTGAGATGGCGGCCCTCACCGTGTCACCGCAGTCGCAAGGTCAAGGCGATGGTGAAAAGGTGTTAAAGCGCATCGAACAGCGCGCGCGCAACAAAGGCCTCAAGAGCATTTTTGTGCTGACCACACGCACCAAGCATTGGTTCTTGAAGCGCGGCTTTGTGCAGGTCGATCCCGACTGGCTGCCAGAAGCCCGCAAACGCAAATACAACTGGGACCGTAAGAGCTTGGTTCTGGTGAAGAATTTATAAATCTTGCGCGGGGCGCAAAGCCCGAATGGTGGTGGCTAAGGCCAACAAGCACAACCCCACAAACGCCACAAACGACCAATTGGCAATCGAGCCACCCAAGAACGTCCAATCGACTTGGGTGCAGTCACCACTGCCTTTGAAAATCATGGGAATGGCGCGTTGCAGCGGGAAAGTCTCGATCATTCCGTAAAAGTCACGCCCACACGAGGCAAACTCTGGCGGATACCACTGCAACCAGCTTTGACGCGCCGCCACATAGGCGCCGCCGCCCGCCAACAGCACCAGCCAGCTACCGGCCATCAGCGCGGTTTTTCGGCCAGGCAAAGCAGCGCCCAACAGTGCCACCAAACCCATTAACACCATCGCATAGCGCTGCACGATGCACATGGGGCACGGCACCAAGCCCACCACATGTTGCAAATACATGCCAAACGACAACAAGCCGGCGCACACCAGCAAGATAAACAGCCAAACGCGGCGGGGTTGGTCCAAAAGTTTTACAAGCACATCAGTCTCCAAGAGGGCTAGATTCGATTGTCGCTGTGAAACAATCTAGGTCGCTGCTGAACAGCAAAAAAACAAGAGACACGTCATGAATTTACGCACCCCACACCTCGCCGATACGCCCCGTTTACAGAATTTCGTCACCCAGATGGACGACCTGCTCAAGGGCGCCCAAGACGAGGCCACGATTTTGGCCACAGGCAAAACGCTGCTGGCTGAGTTGATTGCACAAGACGACTGGCTGACCGACGAGTACGCCCAACCCAACCCCGAGCGCTACCAGCAATACCTGCTCTACGCGGACCCCGAGGACCGTTACTCGGTGGTGAGCTTTGTGTGGGGCCCCGGCCAAGCCACGCCTATTCATGACCACACGGTGTGGGGCTTGATTGGCATGTTGCGCGGCGCCGAGCTGTGCCAGCCGTTTGCAAAAAACGCGCAAGGCCACTGGCTGGCCAGCGCCGAGCAAACCCGCCTTGAGGCGGGTCACGTGGAGGCCGTCTCGCCCACCATCGGCGATGTGCACCGCGTCTGGAACGCCTTGGCCGACCAGCCCTCCATCAGCATCCATGTGTACGGCGCCAACATTGGCAAGGTGAGCCGCCATGTGTTCCATGAAGACGGCACGGTGAAAGAATTGATCTCGGGCTACAGCAACGCCAAAGTCGACGTGCCACTTGAGTTCCCCCTCGCCGCTTATTCCCAAATCCGCGAAACCCTGTTGCAACGCCAAGAAATCGCCATCCTCGATGTGCGCGAGGAAGACCCGTTTGCCCAAGCGCATCCGCTGTTCGCCGCCAACCTGCCACTGGGCCGCATCGAAGCCGATGCGTGGACGCGCATTCCACGCCTAGACACCTTCATCGTGGTCTACGACAACGGCGAGGGCATCGCCCTGCCCGCTGCACGCACCTTGAAACGCATGGGCTACACGAACGTGCATCTTCTGGCCGGTGGTTTGAAGGGCTGGCAAGACGCAGGCGGTGAAGTGTTCCGCGATGTCAACGTGCCCAGCAAATCATTTGGCGAGTTGGTTGAGTCCAAGCGCCACACACCATCGCTGTCAGCCCAAGAAGTCAAGGCCCTCATCGACGCACAAGCCAATGTGGTGGTGATGGACGCCCGCCGTTTTGACGAGTACCAAACCATGAGCATCCCCAGCGGCATCAGCGTGCCGGGGGCCGAGCTGGTGTTGCGTGCACGCGCCCTCGCGCCCAATGCCACCACGCGCATCATCGTCAACTGCGCAGGTCGCACGCGCAGCATCATTGGCACGCAGTCGCTCATCAACTCAGGCATTCCCAACCCCGTGAGCGCCTTGCGCAATGGCACGATTGGCTGGACCTTGGCAGGCCAAGAACTGGTCAAAGGCGCGGACCGCCGCTTCCCCGTGGTGGACGACGCCACCCGCCAACAAGCCGCCGCCAGTGCCATGTCGGTGGCCTACCGCGCAGGTGTGAAGCGCGTGCGCATGGACGAGTTAAAAACATGGCTGTCTGACGACACACGTACCACCTATTTCTTTGATGTGCGCACCCCCGAAGAGTACGCAGCAGGTCATGTGGCCGGCGCACGCAGCGCGCCCGGTGGCCAACTGGTGCAAGAGACTGACCACCAAGCCGCCGTGCGCGGCGCACGTTTGGTGCTATGCGACGACGATGGCGTGCGCGCCAACATGTCAGCTTCATGGCTGGCCCAAATGGGTTGGGAGGTCTATGTGTTGCAAGGCTTGACTGTTGAGAGCTTCAACACCACCGACACCGCGCCTTTGCGCTTGCCCGAACCCCAAGGCAACGTGTCCACTGTGAACGCAACCCAAGTCAAAACGTGGCTGGCCGATCGCAACAGCCACACGGTGGTGCTGGACTTCAGCACCAGCGCGCAGTTCATACAGGGCCACATCCATAACGCTTGGTGGGTGTTGCGCACCCAACTCGCCGAATCACTCAAAAAGGCGCACAAAGGCTATCGCTATGTGTTGACCTGCCAAAACGGCAGTGTCTCGCGCTTCGCGGTGCCAGAGGTACAAGCCTTGGTCAAAGCGGGTGTGGACGTGGTGTGGCTCGAAGGCGGCAATGCGGCTTGGGCCGCTGCGGGCAACAAACTGCAAACGGGCGACCACCAAATGGCCGTCGAACGGGTGGACCGCTACCGCCGTCCTTACGAGGGCACCAACAACCCCGTGGAAGCCATGCAGGGCTACCTCGACTGGGAGTTTGGTTTGGTTGAGCAGCTCGCCCGCGATGGCACACACCATTTCAGGGTGATTTAAATATTGCTACAGTCTTGCTTGAAGTTTTTAACCCTGATCACAGAAAAGCACATCACA
>CANCCJ010000026.1 GCA_947374535.1 Comamonadaceae bacterium
GGGTGCGCTGTTCATTGTGGTGACGCTGTATCTGCCACAGGGTGTGATGGGCTGGCTCAACAAGCGTGCAGGAGACAAAGCATGACGCCCGATCTGTTTGAACAAGGCTCTGAGCGCCTGGCTGCACACCAAGCGCGTGTGACGCCTGAGGTGAATTCGGGCGACCGCAGCGCGGGCTATGGCCGCGTGCACGAACCAGGTTCGCTCGATGTGACGCACGGCCGCATTTTGTATTTGGAAGATGTGAACGTGAGCTTCGATGGCTTCAAGGCCATCAACCATCTGTCACTCGACATCGCACCGGGTGAGTTGCGCTGCATCATTGGCCCCAATGGCGCAGGCAAGACCACCATGATGGACATCATCACAGGCAAAACCAAGCCTGACTCGGGCCAAGTATTTTTTGGCAGCACCATCGACTTGCTGCGCCACAACGAGCCCGAAATTGCCCAGTTGGGCATTGGCCGCAAGTTTCAAAAGCCCACGGTGTTTGAACACCTGAGCGTCTTTGAAAACTTAGAACTGGCTTTGAAAACCCACAAGGGTGTGGCGGCCTCGATGTTCTTCAAACTCAATGGCACACAACGCGACCGCCTGAGCGAAGTGCTTCACACCATACATCTAGAAGACAGCGTCACACGACAAGCGGGCAACCTGAGTCACGGCCAAAAGCAATGGCTAGAGATTGGCATGCTGCTCATGCAAGACCCCAAGCTCTTGCTGCTCGACGAGCCGGTGGCCGGCATGACGGACTTTGAAACCGAGCGCACGGCAGAACTTTTCTTGACCCTCAAAGGCAAACACTCGCTGATGGTGGTGGAGCACGACATGAGCTTCATCAACACCATCTCCGACATCGTCACCGTGCTGTGCGACGGCTCGGTGTTAGCGCAAGGCACGTTGGCACAAGTGCAAGCCGACGAGCGCGTGATTGAGGTGTACCTAGGCCGCTAACTCTGATGTTGACTATGCAAACACACGACACACCCATTCTTCAAGCCACCCACATCAACCAGTTCTACGGCGGCTCACACATCCTGCGCGATGTGAGCTTTGAGGCCAACCTAGGCCGCATCACTGTGCTGTTGGGTCGCAACGGCGTGGGCAAAACCACACTGCTCAAATCACTGATGGGCGCCGTGCCCATTCGTGATGGCAGCATCACCTTCAACGGTCAATCCATCGAGCGTGCCGCGCCTTACGAACGTGCACGCGCAGGCATTGGCTATGTGCCACAAGGCCGCGAAATTTTTGCGCGCCTGACCGTCGAAGACAACTTGCGCATGGGCCTCGCCACGCAACCCGCAGGTACAGACATTCCGGCTGAGTTGTTTGAACTGTTCCCTGTGCTGAAACAAATGCTGCACCGCCGCGGCGGTGATTTATCGGGCGGTCAACAGCAGCAACTGGCCATTGCAAGGGCATTGGCTTCAGGGCCTAAGTTGTTGGTGTTGGATGAGCCGACAGAAGGTATTCAGCCAAGCATCATCAAAGACATCGGCCGCGTCATTCGCATGTTGGCCAGCCGTGGTGACATGGCCATTTTGCTGTGCGAACAGTATTACGACTTTGCTGAAGAGCTGGCTGACGACTACTTGGTGATGGAACGCGGTGAAGTGATTGCGCGCGGATTGGGCTCGGATATGCAGCGGGATAACGTGCGTCAGTTGGTTGCTATCTAAAAACCTACATAGACCAAATACGCGGCGGCACATCCGACATGCCCCACATGCCGCGTCGCCACGAAGCCCAAACCCCACGCAACAACGTCTGCGCAGGCTCCACCAACGGCGACAACGTGCGCAACACCACAATCCGCGGATGCGGTGACGTCACCCCCGCCACCAAGCCCGCAGGTGCCGCCTGCGTCAACTCACGCGCCAACGACAAAGCCAAATCGCGACGCTCACGCGGCAAATCTGCGCCACACGCAAACACCAAGGTCGCCATACAGCGATGCTTGGCCAACCCCAAGGGGCCATCCATCAAGCGTGCATCTTGGGCGTCAAGTAACCCGCGCTCCAGCCACACACCCGTCACTTCCATGTGCTGCTGCAACTGACCATGCTCGAACGGCAAGTTGGCATTCGGTAGGCCGAGGGCGGTGATATCCCACGCCATCATCTCTGCCTTGGGCGCTAGGTCGAACACGGCCTGGTTCAAACCGTGACAACCGTTGTACGCAATGGTTTCTAGCGGCAGCCACTCTAGACGGGCACCGCCGCCCACATAGGCTTTCACCTGTTGCGTGGCGAGACCTTGCTCGCTTCTGTAAAAACGTGTCGCGCCAGGGGTGGTGAGCAGCGCGTGTGTGTCAGCCCCTAAGTGCAACTGAATGTCCAGCAAGTCGCCGCCCACCAAACCGCTGGGTGGATGCACCAGCACGTTGTGGCACACGGCGTTGCCTTCGGGGTAAAGGCTTTGCAACACGCGCAGCGGGCCAACGTGCTCGAACTTCGCCACGGTGCGCTCAGCAGCACGGGCGTAGTCGAGTTTGAGATGCGCTTGCCAACCGCTCATGTTTGCCTTGTTTTGGTGCTTTAAAGGAGATTCAGAGAATAAATGGTGCGAGGCGCACAAAACTAGTGCAAGTCTGCTCGACGTTTGCACAGTTAAGGGGGGCCTTACTGGCGCACCAATTGCTAGGTCTATGCGTGATGCCTGTTCTCTCTTCGTCCTCTCTGTGCGCAACCGGCGCGATTGCGTTACAGCTATGCCTTGCAGGCTTCGTGCCAGCGGCACGGGCTGATGGCCTTGATGGGCATCTGCTTGCTCATACCGAAATGCCCGAGATTGAAATTCACAGTGAATCCGATACAGCGGATCACAACAGCGCATCCGAAGGCCGCATCCGTGCGCAACGGATCGTCCAGCAAGCCCTACTTCGTCCTGCCGATGTACTAGAAAACATTCCAGGCATGGTTGTCACACAGCATTCGGGCGATGGCAAAGCCAACCAGTATTTTTTGCGCGGCGTGAACCTAGACCACGGCACAGACTTCGCCAGCACCATCAACGGTGTGCCCGTGAACCTGCCCACTCACGCACACGGGCAGGGTTACAGCGATTTGAATTTTTTAATGCCAGAGTTGGTGCAACGTGTGGACTACCGCAAAGGTCCCTATGCAGCGCAAGACGGTGATTTTTCTTCGGCGGGATCGGCCCACTTTGTATACCGCAAGCACGTCGATCGTCCTTTCAGCCACTTCACATGGGGGCAGCGGGGTTACGTGCGTGGCATGGCCGCTGACTCGCGCAGCGTAGGGGAAGGCCTGGTGCTACTCACCGCCGTCGAGCGCGCGAACAACGATGGCCCGTGGACCGTGCCCGAAGGACTACGCAAAACCAACGCGCTACTCACCCTGAGTGGGGGCAGTCCAGAACAAGGCTGGTCCACCAGCGTCTCGCTGTACCGCGCGCAATGGACAGCCACTGACCAAGTGCCTCAACGTCTGCTGGACCAAGGCAACTACCAAGGCCAAGCTTTTGGCCGCTTTGATTCGCTAGATCCCAGCGATGGCGGCCACACCCATCGCAACAGCGTGTCAGGCGAATGGCACCACCACGACACGAATAACGTTCGCAAGCTAAGCTGGTACATCATGCAGTATGACCTTGATTTGTATTCCAACTTCACGTACCAAACCACACCTGCGGGCGACCAGTTTGCCCAGCGTGACAAGCGCACAGTGGTCGGAGCACATGCCTTGGCGTCGTGGACCGTGGGCCAGAACGAAACAAACCCCAGCACGAACACCGTAGGGCTGCAAGTACGACAAGACCACATTCAAGTCGGACTTGACCAAACCACGCGTCGAGAAATCAGCAACCCTGTGAGCGCCGATGAAGTAATGCAATCCTTGGTCGGCGTGTACGCAGAAACCAACACCGCTTGGTTGCCTCAGTTCCGAACCGTGGTGGGCATGCGCTTTGACCAATTCAACGCACGCACCGCCAACACGTTGGTGATGGGTCCTTCAACCACGCAACAAAGCCAACAACTTTCGCCAAAGTTCTCGGCCATTTGGGATGCGTTACACCACACTGAATTCTTCTTCAACGCAGGCCGAGGGTTTCACAGCAATGACGCCCGCAGCCAAGCAGGCCTCAGCCGTTCGCAAGGTGAAGAGCTAGGTCTGCGTACCCGTGCACTACCTCATGTGCAAAGCAGCCTCGCGCTTTGGCGCTTGAATTTCGGCGCCGACTTGCACTATGTCGGCGACGCAGGCACCACCGAAATAGGACGTCCCAGCCAACGCACCGGCCTAGAGCTGAACAACCGCTGGACACCCCAACGCCATATCAGCCTAGAAGCCAACTTGGCGTGGAGCCGTCCACGCTACACCGACCCCAGCGCCATGGGGAACGCAGTCCCCAATGCAGTACAAAAAGTGGCACAACTCCATGCCACAGCGAGCCACATGGGCGCTTGGTCGTCCGCCTTAAATGTGCGCTACATCGGCTCAGCACCTTTGTTGGAAGACAACAGCATGCGCTCATCTGCCAACATCAGCACGCAACTTCGCCTCTCGCGCCGCATGAGCCAAGATGTGACGGTATCGCTGGATGTGTTCAACCTCACGAACCGCAAAAACAACGACATTCAATACGCCTACACCTCACGCCTAAGCGGCGAGCCTGTGGCGGGCGTGATCGACCACCACTTACACCCCGCCGAACCGCGCACTTTTCGTCTGGGTGCACGCGTGCAGTATTGAGCCGCCTACACTTGGCGGGTGACTACAAATACAAAAAAACAAATCGCCATCATTGGCGCAGGCCCCGCTGGCCTGATGGCCGCTGAAACACTGAGCGCCGCAGGCGTTCATGTGCATGTGTATGACGCCATGCCTTCGGTAGGCCGCAAGTTTTTGCTAGCCGGTTTGGGGGGGCTCAACCTCACACATGCCGAACCTTTTGACATTTTCACGACCCGCTACGCCGAGCGCCGCGAAGCCTGCACTGCATGGCTCAAGACGTTGGATGCAGGGGCCATTTGTGAATGGGTCAAAGGCTTAGGGCTAGACACGTTTGTGGGCAGCTCGCAGCGGATCTTTCCGACAGACATGAAAGCGGCACCTTTGCTGCGCGCTTGGCTACACCGCTTGCGCCACCCGACACAAGGCGTGCCGGTCACCTTTCATATGCGCCACCGCTGGAACGGTTCGTTGGAACAACGCCGTAATGAATTCAGTCTGAACTTTGACACACCGCAAGGCACGCACACCGCACACGCAGATGCTGTGCTGTTGGCTCTCGGCGGTGGTAGCTGGGCCAAGTTGGGTTCGGACGGAGCGTGGCAATCGTGGGTCAGCGCATTGGGCATTGACGTGTCGCCACTGCGCCCTGCCAACTGCGGCTTTGACGTGCAAAGCCGCGATGGCCATACTGGCTGGAGCAAGCACTTATCAGCACAGTTTGCGGGCACGCCACTCAAGTCGGTGGCCTTGTCGTTCACCGACAGCTTGGGCCATAGCTTTAGCCGTCGCGGCGAGTTTGTGGTGACGGCCACAGGCGTCGAAGGCAATTTGGTTTACGCCGCATCGGCCTTACTGCGCGATGAAATTGCGCGCAGTCGCTGCGCGACGTTGCACCTTGACCTCAAGCCTGATTTCACGCCCGAGCGTGTAATGGCCGAGGTGTCACACCCCCGCGGCAGCCGCTCGCTCAGCAGCCATTTGAAAAGTCGCCTCCACCTCAGCGCGCTGCACCTAGGACTGTTGCACGAAGTGCTAAGCAAACAAGCCATGAACGACACGGCGCAATTGGCCACAGCCATCAAACACTTACCCATCACGTTGACGGCCACACGGCCATTAGACGAAGCCATCAGCAGCGCAGGCGGCGTGCGCTTAGAAGCACTAGATGCGCGCCTGATGGCCACTGCACTGCCAGGCTTGTTTGTGGCTGGCGAAATGTTGGACTGGGAAGCCCCGACGGGTGGCTATTTACTTAGCGCCTGCTTGGCCAGTGGTCGCGTGGCGGGCCTTGGCGCGGCGCAGCACTTGTGCTGAGCCACTATGATTGCGGCATTGCTTAGCTTTAAACCTTGATAGCCATGTTCCGCACCCTGCTCAAATCAAAGATCCACCGAGTGGTTACGACGCAGTGCGAGCTTCATTACGAAGGCTCGTGCGCGATTGATGAAAACCTGCTCGACGCCGCCAACATTTGTGAGAACGAACAAGTCCACATCTGGAATATCAACAACGGCGAACGCTTCATCACCTACGCCATCAAAGGCGAACGTGGCTCAGGCATGATTTCCGTCAATGGTTCTGCCGCACGCCGCGCCAGCGTGGGTGACTTGTTGATCATTGCCTCGTTTGCGCAAGTGCATGAAGACCAAGTGGCCCAACATGAACCACAACTCGTGTTTGTGGATGAACACAACCAACAAGTGGGCTTGCGCCACCATGTACCCACGCAAGCTGCGCCGGGGCATGGGACGGATGAGTGTTGAGCGCATTGAGTCACCTCTTCTCTATCAACGCACGATCTCATCCATCGTGCGTTTTTCTTTATGAAATCATTTAACGCATTGGTTCTAGAGCGTATTTGTTATTGAATTGATGCATCAGTGAAACTACGATTTTGGTTGTTCTTCATTCAACCATTCACATGAGATTCGCCATCGTTACCTCTTCGATTTCAGTGGTCCTTATCACTTTCGTTAGCGCACTTTCTATCGCTGTTCTTTCTTGGATTTATCCAGCCGTTCAAAGCTACGAACCTAACTCCGATTTGAAAACAGAAATTTCTTGGGGCCAGGGTAGCTAAGCCATGCGACCAAGTTTGATCATCGCATTGCTTCTTTCTATCGGAAGCATCAGCACCGCAGCGGTGCTTTTTTGGGATGGCTCGCCAAAATCATCGAGTAAAAGAACGGCACCGCCGCTTTCTGTAGAGATCAAATGGGGCGAAGGCTCTGAAGCCGGCTTGCCTGATGCTGCGATTCACAAATAAAAACGTTCACGCTTCTAGTGCATTTGTTCTAGAGCAAATTTTCTATTGAGTCGCTGAATAGCTGTCACTACCATCAAAGATCTATTAAATTTTCGGTCACGTTTGGATATGAATAAAGTACACGCCATCAGCGACAACCTGAACTACTTGATGCGTTTGCTTATCAGCATCGCCTTGCTTTCTAGTGCTGTTGCTTGGGCGGCAAAGACTGAAAGAATGAAAACGGAACTGGGCAATGATGAAGCAACATTTTTATTGACAGGGACGTGTCAAAACGGTGAGCCTTATCGACTGTTTTCATATCAGAAGCGTACCGGCGGTTTGTCTCAGTCGTACTATGACTACGAAGGACCTGCTGGCAAAGGTTCGGTTCGATCGGACACCTACCCCAAAGTGATGGCGGTGAGAGTTTGTCGCAAACTGGCGGAAATCATCAACGCCAACTATTGGGAATGATGCAGAGATGTTTCATTTGTCAATTGAATACAACTCTTCGAACAGGCCGACAAGCAATCGGCTGGAGCATCCATTGCTAGAGGTTTTAGAAAGTGTCTACGAATCAGGCTCTATCGGCAAGGCTGCCAAACAACTGGGTCGCTCTTATCGTCATGTTTGGGGCGAACTGAAGCACTGGGAATCAACACTGAATACAAACCTAATTGTTTGGGGAAGAAACGGCAAGGGGGCCGAGCTGACACCGCAAGCCATTGAATTCCTAGACGCTGTTTCTAAAATCCAAGTGGATTTAGCGCCCCAATTTGCGCATATCAAGAATTGCCTCCAGCAATGCGTTACCGTTTTGCAAGCGACCAGCGCACCGCACCACACTTAATATGAATGCACTATTTTTGGTTACTTTCTAATGCAATCTGCGGCTTCATGACGCATCTGTAACTAAAGTTTAATTGATGCAATAGCGACGCGTCAGTACGATCACTGACACATGAATGCCATCATTAAAAAATCCCTCCTCATCATTGATGACCACCCTGTTTATCGTGATGCGTTGGGTGAAAAATTGACGCTTGAATTTATAGATGATGGGGTCGAAGTTGCCGTGGCAAGCAGCGCCAACGAAGGCCTAGAACTTATTGAAAACACAGACAAACACTGGATCGTTTTGCTGGACATTTTGATGCCCGGACTTAGTGGTTTAGCCGGCATCAAAGTTTTTAAAGACTTACACAATGTTCAACAAGTTGTAGCGATTTCTGGACTTGACGAGCACGCTTGGGAGCCCAAAACAGCTTCTGCAGGAGCTTCGATGTTTTTGTCGAAAAATAACACTGCCGAATTTATTATTCGCAAGTTAAAGCCGCTGCTAGCCCTTCAAACTGACTACGTCGCGAAAACTGAAAATGTAGAACCTAAAGAGTTTCGACTCACGCAACGGCAGAGAGAAGTTCTTGATTTAATTTCGCAAGGTCACCCGAATAAATTGATTGCCGACTTCTTAGACATCAGCGAACAAACCGTCAAAATTCACATCAATCAAATATTCAAAGAGCTACGAGTTTTTAACAGGACTCAAGCTGTGCTTAAAGCACAAAAGCATCAACTGCTGTCGTGAGAATTGAATTGATGGCGAACGAGATCAACAACGTCTATCTGCTACGAGAGAAATCAGCGCATATCACCAAGGCTGCGCGCTCAGCCACAGTCGCCAATTTATTGGCGCCTATGCTTTGCATTCCGATGTTCAAGGATGAAGTCCAACCCTTGAATTTAGCCATCTGGCTAGGCTATATGTTCATTGCCGTGTTCATTCGTACGTGGATGATTTTTCAGTTAGCGCATGAAGCTGAAAAAATTCTCGACCCCGAACGTCATTTAAAAGTCATGACCTATGCCGTTGGTATGGTTGGTTTTGGCTGGGGCTTAGGTTGGGTTTTGATGGCGCCAGATTTGTTGATGGTGAATCGGATGATTTATGTGTACATGACAACGGCTGCGATGATTTCGAGCATGTTTGCATACAGCGTGAACACGGCAACATTTTTTGCGTTCACGTTGCCAATCATGATTCCTTCATTGAGTACGGTTCTATGGTCCGTCAATATTTTTCCATGGCCATTTACTGTCGGTCTGGCATCGCTTTACATCGTCGTGCTTAGCATTGCGAAAAACTTCGCCAAGACTTTTGAAGATTCTGTGCGACTTAGATTTCGCAACGAACATTTGTATCAAGAGTTAGCGGCGGAACGCGATCAATCCGTTGCTGCGAATGTGGCCAAATCGAAGTTCATTGCGGTTGCAAGCCATGATTTGCGACAACCCATGCATGCCGTTAACGTCTATTTAGAACTGGTTAACTTGGACAACTTGCCAACGGTTGAAAAAAAATCGCTGTCAAAAATTAAAAGCAGCATCACCACCCTGAACGCGATGTTTGACTCGCTCCTGAACATCAGCAAACTAGATGCCGATGCCATGCAAGTCAATCATCGTGTCTTTCGTTTGGATGACCTCGCAACTACGATTCGCGATCTCACAGAGGCCAAAGCAACAAGCAAAGGCTTGATCTTTAATGTGACTCATGCCGACTTTTTAGTGCGCGGGGACAAACTACTGCTTCAACAAATCATCACCAATCTCGCCTCAAATGCTATTCAATACACAGAACATGGACAAGTGGACGTGCGCTTCGAATCTGAGCACGATTGCTTGACCATTGAAGTGAGCGATACAGGGTGCGGGATAGCAGAATCAGAACAACAGCACATCTTCAATCAGTTCTACCGAGCAGACAAAACGCGAGCATTGCATGATGGACTAGGGTTAGGGCTGTCTATCGTTCAACGTTTATGCAATCTCATAGGTGCCGACGTTCGTGTGGTATCAACACCGGAGAGAGGTACAAAGTTCATCATCACGACGTCTTTCCCAATCTCAGCGAATGCAGAAAAAATTTATCCTTTACAGCAAGTGGTGCAAAAACCGTATGGTTCACATCGAACCCTTCAGGGCAAATACATTGCGGTGATTGAAGACAACCCCATCATTGTTGAGGCATATAGGCAAACACTAGCCAACAAAGGCGCATACGTTGAAGTGCTATCAGAGTACCCGGACGAACTGGCGCTGCAGCTTGCAACCATCGACCGGATTGACTGCATCTTGAGTGATTACCGACTGAGTCAAACCACAGGTGATGTGCTGATACAAAAGCTCAGAGATAACTACAACGAAGAAATACCCGCCATCATCGTCACAGCAGATACGTCACCGTCTCACATCAATTTATTTGCTCAGTTAAATGTACAAGTGCTGCACAAGCCAATTAGTTTTCATGATGTCGCTGCAACCATTGAAAAAATCACAGCACCTAAATAACAAAGAGGCCCGCTCATTTTTAGGCGGGCCTCTTATTTTTAAGTTCAGTGATTACTGAGCCATGGCTTCGATGGCGATGTCGATGCGCACGTCGTCACCCACGTAAGGAGCGAATTTACCTGCGTTAAATTCGCTGCGCTTGATCACGGTGAAGGCATTGGCCCCCAAGGCTGGCTTTTTCATCATGGGATGAGGCATAGCTTGGAAGCTGGTCACGGTCAACGTCACCGGCTTGGTCACGCCCTTGATGGTGAGCTGACCTTCGATGGTGTGTGGCTTGTCACCTTCAAACACCACTTGGGTGGATTTAAACGTGGCTTGTGGGAACTTGGCAGTGTCCAAGAAGTCTTCACCTTGGATGTGTTCGTTGAAATCCACAAAACCTGTACTAACCGACTTGGTGTCGATCACGATGTCCACTGAGCCTTTTTTGGCTTGGGCATCAAACACCACTTTGCCTGTGGTTTTGCTAAAGCTGCTCAACTGTGTAGAGTAGCCAAAGTGTGAGTACGAAAAACGTGGGAAGGTGTGTGTGCCATCCACGTCATAAGTTACGGGGGCAGCCATGGCCGATGCCACGGCGCCCGTGAGTGCCAAAGCGACGGCGATGCGTTTGATTGATTTCATTTGAAAGCTCCTGTTTAAAAAATCATTTGCCAGAGTTGGCGGTGAGTTGGAAATTAACTTGGATGTCGTTGGCGACCACATCGAACTTGGCCCACATGCCTTCGCCAATGGCAAAGTCAGCGCGACGCATGACGAAGCCACCACTGAACACAGCTGCGTTACCTTGTGCAACCAGCTTCAGCGGAAATTTGATGTCTTGGCTCTTGCCTTTGATGGTGAGCACGCCTGTTACATCAAACTGGTTGGCGCCCGTGGCTTTGATTTGTTTGGCCACAAAGGTAGCTTTGGGGAATGCTTTGACGTTGAACCAGGTTTTACCGATCACTTCATCGTCTGCATCAGACGAACCGGCGTCGATGCTGGCGAGGTCAATTTCGATTTCGGCTTTGGCAGCGGCGGGTTTGGCCGGGTCGAAGCTGAGCTGGGCTGCAAACTTCTTGAAGCGGCCATCCATGGCCACGCCCATTTGTTTGTATTGAAATGTGACTTTGCTTTTCTCGGGCTGAATGACTTTGTAGTCGACGGCGACAGCGTTCGTCGCTAGCCCCAAAGCAAGTATGGCGCCCATGACAAGAGTGGAGAGGTGTTTCATGTGTTGTCCTTCAAGGTAATGCTGCGCGTGGGCAGCATGCGTTTCAAAATATCGTCTTTGTCAATCCAGTGATGCTTCAGGGCTGCGGCCACATGGCCTGCCAGCAAGAAAAGCAGCACCCAGTTAAGCACCTCATGGACCTCTTTGAGTAAGTGACCCAGCTCTTTGTTCTTCTCTAACAAATCGGGCAAAGGCAGCACGCCAAACCAAACGGTGGGCACGCCTTTGGCAGAACTCATTAACCAGCCCGAGACGGGAATAACGATCATCAAACCGTACAAAGCTCCATGGCCCAAATGCGCCATAACTTTGACCAGTGGCGACATCGTGCTGGGGTAAGCAGGCGGAGTGTTGAGCACACGCCATAACAAACGCAGCCACACGAGCACAAACACGCTCACACCGGCCCATTTGTGCCACGCGTAGTACTGCAGTTTTTCAGGCGACAAAGGCATGTCGGTCATCACAAAGCCCAACGCGATGAGTCCTGCAAAAACAAGCGCCATGCCCCAATGGAATAGTTTGGAAATGGCGGTGTAAGTCGTACTCATATAGATCCTTAATGCACGAAGGCATAGCCATCCATGGCTATTACGTAGTCACTCACCCCGCGGTAAAAAGCTTGAGGGGTGGCACCAGCACCTGCGGCGCCCAGTGCCACATACAGCGGTAGCAAGTGGTCTTCACTTGGGTGGGCTTGCCGACCATCGGCGGCATGTTGGCGATAGTTGAGCAAAGCACTCACGTCATTCGCCATCAATTGCGTGTTCACCCAATCGGCAAAGTGCTGCACGTAGGCTGGCGTTTGGCCCTTGGTCGACGCCGCCACATGCCAGTCGCGCAGGTTGTGTGTGATGTTGCCGGAGGCAATCACCCAAATGTTTTTCTCTGCTAACACCGACAGGGCTTGGCCTACGCGAAACGCGTGCTCCGGGCCTGCATGTGTTTGCATGGACAAGGGAACGATAGGTACATCGGCATCGGGGAACATTTGACGCAAGGGTTGCCACGCACCGTGGTCTAAGCCGTGTTGGCTACTGTCGTCTACTGCCATGCCTGCGCTGCGCAACGCAGTGGCCACCTCTTTGGCCACTTCTGGACAACCTGTGGCTGGGTATTGAATTTTGTACAGCGCTTCAGGAAATCCAGCAAAGTCGTGGATGGTTTCCAACTGCGTGGCCACGCTGACGGTGGGGATGCGGGTGTCCCAATGCGGGCTCACCACCACGATGGCACGCGGAGTGGACAGCTTTTGCACCATGTCAGACATGGCTGCGCCCACAGCACCTGGATTCAGGGCAAAGGTGGGTGCGCCATGCGGCACAAAGAGGACATTGCGAAAGGTCTGCATACGAGTTCTCGGGTTTGGAACACGTAATGTAGAAATGATTGGCGAATAGAAAAAGAGCCTAATCTTCAATTATTTGTTGCAAAATTAGCAACAATGGACAAACTCAACGCCATGCAACTTTTTGTGCGGATCGCCGAAACCGGCAGCTTCACCGCCGTCGCCGACCAACTGGATGTGGCACGCTCGGTCGTGACCCGTCAAATATCAGCGCTCGAAAAACAACTGGGCATCAAGCTGATGACGCGCAGCACGCGCAGCCTCACACTCACCACAGCAGGCTCGGCTTACCTAGAAAAATGCCGCGTCATCTTGAACATGGTGGATGCAGCCGAGTCGAGCTTGCTGGAAGAAAAAACCGAGCCCCGAGGTCGCATTCGCTTGGGTCTGCCTTTGAGTTTTGGTTTGCAGCGCCTCATGCCTGCCCTACTGGAATTTGCGCAAGCCCATGCACACATTGAACTAGTGATGGATTTTTCAGACCGCCGCAGCAAGCTGATTGAAGAAGGCATTGATCTATCCATCCGCATCACCAGCCGTCTAGAGCCTGGTGACATCGTGCGCAAGCTGGGTGAGTCGCGCCTGCTCACCGTGGCCTCGCCCAAGTACCTGGCAGAGCACAGCCACCCCAAACATCCACGCGACTTGGCGCATCATGCGTGTTTGGTGTATTCGCAAGACTTTCAATCCACCACTTGGCGTTATCGCGCCAAAGAGGGCGATGCCAATGTGACGGTTCGCCCACGTTTGGCGGCTAACAACGGCGAAGCACTGCTGCAAGCCGCCACACAAGGGCTGGGCATCACACGCCCACCCGACTTCATGGCGCAGCCCTATTTAGAAAGTGGCAGTGTCGTCGCCGTGCTGCCTAAGTTTGAGCCCGAGCCGCTGGGCATTTATGCCGTGCTGCCCAGCAACCGCTATATTCCACACCGCGTGTCGGTGTTGATTGATTTTTTAGCGCACGCCTTGCGTGAGACTGAATCTCGCGTGCGAAGCAAGTGAGCTGCGATCGCTTTGTTTACATGCTCTAATTTGCAACATGCTGAAGTACGAAACCGTCCCCGTTACCCCCTTCCAACAAAACTGTTCCATCGTTTGGTGCGATGAAACCATGAAAGCCGCCATCATCGACCCCGGTGGTGATTTGCCTTTGCTGGAAGACGCTTGCCAACAACTGGGCGTGACACTAGAGCAAATCTGGCTCACCCACGCCCACATTGATCACGCAGGCGGCACCGCAGACTTGGCCGAAAAGCTGAGCCTGCCCATCATTGGCCCGCACGAAGGTGATCAGTTTTGGATTGATGGCTTGCCGCAAGCCGCGGCCAACTATCGCTTTCCCCCTTCGCGTCCGTTCACACCCACCCGCTGGCTTCACGATGGCGACACCGTCACGCTTGGCCAACACACCTTGCAAGTGCGCCATTGCCCGGGGCACACGCCGGGCCATGTGGTGTTTTATTCGCCCGAGATCAAACGTGCGTTTGTCGGCGATGTGCTGTTTGCAGGCAGCATTGGCCGCACCGATTTTCCGCAGGGCAACCACGAAGATTTGATCAACAGCATCACACAGCGCCTTTGGCCCATGGGTGACGACACCGTGTTCATTCCGGGCCACGGGCCCGAGAGTACGTTTGGACGTGAGCGCGTGAGCAACCCTTATGTGGGTGGCACCTGACCCCTCAATGGGTCGATGACTTGCTGCGCTCGTACAGCGGCATGACTTTGGGCAAGTTGGCCTGAATTTCTTCAATGCGTGTGTTGCCCGAAGGATGGGTGCTGAGCCACTGCGGTGGCGCACCTTTGTTGGCGGCACTCATTTTTTGCCACAACGTCACACCCGCACGCGGGTCGTAACCGGCGCGTGCGGCGATTTCCATGCCGACCAAGTCAGCCTCGGTTTCATCGTCACGGCTGAATTTCAGGTTCAGCAAGTTCGCCCCTTGCTTGGCTACCAAATCGGTGAGTTGTGGGCTTACACCAAAGAACACCGAGGCTACGGTGCTGCCGAGAGTGGCCACGCCGTTGGTCGCCGCCGCCTTGCCCATGCGTTCACGCGCATGCTCGCGCAAGGCGTGGGCAATTTCATGCCCCATGACCATGGCCACTTCGTCGTCGGTGAGTTGCAACTGAGTCAAGATGCCACTGTAAAAAGCAATCTTGCCGCCAGGCATGCAAAAGGCGTTGATTTGGTTGGACCCCACAAGGTTGACTTCCCATTTCCACTCTTTGGCACGCGGGTTCCAGTCAAAGCTTTGGGGAATGATGTCTTTGGCGATGCGACGCAAGCGTATGACTTGCGGATGGTTGTCAGGGCCGAGTGCGTTTTTGCTGGCGGCTTCCCTCATCATGTCTGCATATTGCTTGCGCGCGGATTGCTCGACTTCTGCCGCAGGCACGAGGTTGGCAAACACCGAGGCCTCCTTGTTCACTTCCACGCCATCGCGGGCCAGCAGCACACCGCTGCCGAGGCCGCAAGCGCAACCCACACAACCGTAAAGAAAAGCGCGTTTCGTGAGCATGAAAGAGTCTTTTTGTGAAAGCCTGAAAATAGAGGGATGAACGATACAACAAGTCCAGCAACCCCGTCGACCACCGAAGTTAAAAAACTCGGTTGGCTCGCCGCGCTTCATGTGTATTTAGAGCCCGCCTCATGGCGTATGTTGTGTCTGGGATTTTCTACGGGTTTGCCCCTTTTATTGGTGCTGGGCACACTGAGTTTTCGCCTGCGCGAAGCCGGCATTGACCGCAGCACGATTGGCTTTTTGAGCTGGGTGGGCTTGGCCTATGGTTTCAAATGGGTGTGGTCCCCCTTGGTCGACCGCATGCCCTTGCCTCTGCTCACGCGTTACTTGGGTCGCCGCCGCAGCTGGTTACTGTTCGCGCAGGCCATGGTGGTGGCGGGACTCATCGGCATGGCCTTGCTTGACCCGCAGCAAGCCCTAGAGCCTGTGGTGTGGGCCGCCTTGGTAGTGGCGTTTGGCTCGGCCACACAAGACATTGCGCTGGATGCTTTTCGCATCGAGTCCGCCGACGCACAGCACCAAGCCGCCCTAGCCGCGACTTACCAAACCGGCTACCGCCTCGCCATGATTTGGGCAGGCGCAGGTGTGTTGTGGATTGCCGCACGCGCGGCAGGAACCGACGACACCACCTACCAACACAGTGCTTGGCAGGCCGCCTATCTGGTGATGGCCGCGTCGATGAGCCTGGGCGTGTTGACCGTATTGCTCTCTCCAGAGCCGGTACAGCGCGAGATCCCTCCCGCACGCAACGCACGCGCTTGGTTGCAAGGCGCGTTGATTGAGCCCTTTGCCGAATTCATCCGCCGTTACCACTGGCATGCCGTCATCATTTTGGGGCTCATTGCGGTGTACCGCATCAGCGATGTGGTGATGGGCATCATGGCCAATCCGTTTTATGTGGACATGGGCTACACCAAAGACGAAGTGGCCGCCGTCACCAAAGTGTTTGGCGTCATCATGACTTTGTTGGGCGCTTTCATTGGTGGCGTGCTGTCGATGCGTTTAGGCGTGATGCGCATCCTCATGCTGGGCGCCGTGCTGAGCGCCCTCACCAATTTTTTATTTGCGTGGTTGGCCACACGCGGGCATGACCTGACGGCTTTGGTATGGGTCATCTCAGCCGACAACTTGGCCAGTGGCATCGCCTCTGCGGCTTTCATTGCGTACTTGTCTAGCTTGACCAACATCAACTATTCGGCCACGCAGTACGCCCTGTTCAGCTCCATGATGCTGCTCGCCCCCAAATGGTTGGCTGGTTTCTCGGGGGTGTATGTCGACGCACATGGCTACGAAGCTTTTTTCACCAGCACCGCCTTGCTCGGGGTGCCAGTGCTGTTGCTGGTCTGGCTGGCCTCCCGCATCTTGCCAGTGGGGGGCTCAACGCCCTGATTTACCTTGTCTTTACGTGATGGACAGGCAAACACACAACCGCGAAGGCATGATGGGGAAACCATGAACACCTTGCTCTTGATCGAAGATGACCATCGCCTCGCCAACATGGTGCGCGAATACCTCCAACAATCTGGTTTTACCGTACAACATGCGGCCAATGGATTGAGCGGCTTAAAGCTGCTGCAAGACAGCGCCCCCGCCCTGGTGCTGCTTGACCTGATGCTGCCCGATATTGAAGGCTTGGAAGTGTGCAAACGCATCCGCGCCTTGCCAGGCACCTTGGCGCAAACACCCGTGCTGATGCTGACCGCCAAAGGCGATCCGATGGATCGCATTGTTGGCCTAGAACTCGGCGCCGACGATTACTTACCCAAGCCCTTCGAACCCCGTGAGTTGCTGGCACGCATTCGCGCTGTGCTGCGCCGCCATGCACCCGGCGAGACGACCGATGCCGCACACCAAACGCTCAAATTTGGCTCGTTAGACCTTGACCGCGATGCACGCACGGTCAGCTTGCGTGGCAAGGTGTGCGATCTCACAGCGTATCAATTTGATTTGCTGTGGGTCTTGGCCGAGCGCGCAGGCCGAGTGCTGTCGCGTGACCAAATCATGGAAGCGGTGCGAGGCCGTGAGCTCGAAGCCTTCGACCGCTCGATCGACGTTCACATGGGCCGCATTCGTGCCGCCATTGAAGACGATGCCAAAGCCCCCAAACGTATCCTGACCGTTCGCGGTGTGGGTTACGTGTTTGCAAAACAACAAGACTGATTCCACATGCCATCGACCTCGCCTAGCCGTTCTTTGCATCTGCCGTTGTATGTGCGTATTTGGCTGGCGGTGGTGTTGGCGGTGGCTGTGCTCACCCTGTTGACGGGTTGGATTCTGCGCATCACCGCCGAGCCACCTCTTCGCGAAGTGATGGTGCGCAACGCCTCGGGCGAGCTGGTGGGTCAAGGTCGGGCGCGTTTGCGTGCGCCTGATGGTTTGCCTATTGAAGCACCGCCCCTGCAAGGGCCCGACATGTCGCATCCGCCCGGGCATTTTGGCTCTGGCCCAGAATTCATGGTGCGCATGCAAAACGGCGAGTTGATGCATGTGCATTTGCCACGCCCGCCCCACAGCTTTTGGTCACGCCCGCCTTTTGGCTTTGCTTGGACCTTGGGCTTGGTCGCACTCGCCGTGGCACTCGGCACCTATCCGATCGTGCGTCGATTGACGCGCCGTTTAGAAAACCTACAAAAAGGTGTGGAGCAATGGGGCACCGGCAACTTATCGGCCCGGGTGGCCGAACAAGGCAATGACGAAGTGGCTTACCTTGCCCAACGCTTCAACCATGCTGCTGAGCAAGTGGAGCAGCTTGTCACCTCGCACAAATCGCTGCTGGCCAATGCCTCACACGAATTACGGTCACCCCTCACACGCATTCGCATGGGCCTGGAGTTAATGGGTGACTCACCTTCACCCGCCATGAAGGAAGAGATTTCGCGCAGTGTGGGCGAGCTCGACCAGCTGATCGATGAAATTTTGCTAGCCAGTCGTCTGGATGCCAAAGAGGCCGACCTTGGTACGGTGGAGTCTGTCGACTTGACAGGCCTTGCCAGCGAAGAGTGCGCACGCGTAGAGGCCCATTTGGAGTTGGGTTTTCAGCCACAAAGCATCGTCGTCCCAGGCATTGCCAAGCTACTGCGCCGCATGCTGCGCAACTTGCTTGAAAACGCTCGTCGCTATGGCACATCGGACATTGAGGTGCAGCTTTCAAACTGGGTTGAACACAACCGCCATTGGGTGCGCCTGTGCGTGTGCGACCGTGGACCTGGCGTGCCTGCGGCGTTGCGTGAACGCATCTTTGAGCCGTTCTACCGCTTACCCGGTGCGAGTGAACGCGAAGGCGGTGTGGGCTTGGGCTTATCACTGGTACGTTCCATCGTGCAACGCCATCACGGCGCTGTGCACTGCGAAGATCGCGAAGGGGGCGGCGCACGATTTGTGGTGCTGCTGCCCACTGACGTCAGTGGGTAAAACCTGCGGCCAATTGGTGCACGATTTCAGCGGCCGGACATGCCTTACACCCTGAACGGTTCATCCCTGACCAGAGCGGCGTGAAGTCATCGCGTTGACTCGCCTCAGCTTTGGTTCTCAAGGGTGCGATGCTTTGCGTGGCCATCGGGAAAACCGGTGCTGCCGCGTTTTGCGGTCCCAGTTCGTGCATGACGCGGTTGAACAGCCCGCGGGCCAAACCCCCTGTAAACAGATTGGTCAATGCCGTGGGCGCCTGCTGATCGCTCAAACGTACCCGATGCAACGCGCTGGTTTTGGCTTCGTGACAGAGTAAAAACGCCGTGCCTACTTGCACCGCCGCCGCGCCTACAGCCATAGCGGCTTGCACGCCTTGCGCATCAGCAATACCTCCCGCTGCAATGATGGGCACCTGTATGTGTGGCGTCAGTTGCTTCAACAGATCAAAGGTATAGGCTTGCTGTGTGACATCGCGGTCCAGAAAGTGCCCGCGGTGCCCACCGGCCTCAAGGCCTTGCGCAATGACGCCGTCAGCCCCGTTGGCGACCAACCAACGCGCTTCATTCAACGTGGTGGCGGAAGACAACACAAATGCGCCACGCAACTTCACGCGCGCTAATAAATCTGGACGTGGCAGCCCGAAATGAAAACTGACCACCGTGGGCGAGAACGCGTCCAGCACGTCAGCCATTTCGTCATCAAACGGGCGGCGGCCGGCGGAGGCTGGGATCGCCACGGGGTCAATGCCAAACTCTTGGTAATACGGCAACAACGCGGCCTGCCACGCAGACTCTGCCGCGGCTGTGTGCTGCGGTGGTTGATGGCAAAAGAAATTGACGTTGTAAGGCAACCCACTGCTTTGCAGCACTTGCAGTTCACGACGCAAGGTCTGGGCATCGAGCATGGCCGCGGGCAGAGACCCCAAGCCGCCCGAGCGGCTGACGGCAAGGCTTAGGCCAGTGTCTTGCACGCCCGCCATGGGCGCTTGGATGAGCGGGAAGCGGGTCCCCAAAATCGCGTTCAATGACATCGCAAACTTTCAAGTAATCTCGGCGCCATCCTAGCGCCAACGGCCATACGCCTGCGCGCTTGCCGACTATGATGCAAGCCATTTATAACGCACCGCCCTCAGCGTGCTATCGCCTTATTGACCCCATGAGCCAACGCATTCTTATTTTGTCGCACGACAACAAAATTGGCGACGCTATTGTGATGACGGGTTTATTCCGCCCCTTGCGTGCGCATTGGCCCGATTGCGAAATTGGTGTGTTGTGTGGCGCCAGCAATGCCGCCTTGTATCGCCACCATCCCGAAGTGAAATGGCTGCATGTGTCGTCAAGCCGCAATGTGTTTGCCCGCCTGTGGGCCAGCCTCAAAGCGCGTATGGTGCGCTACGACATGGTGGTGCACTTTGGCTTAGACCTTGCTAACCCTTCCGTACAGCTGGTGTTGAACACGGTCAACGCCAAACAACGTTTTTTGTTTTTGGAGCATCCCACCAAGCCCCTGCCCAACGACGAGGTGATGGCCGGCGATTGGGGCTACAGCACGCATGACAAGGCGCAACACTACTCCGCACGTCATCTGCATTTTTTACACACATTGGGGGCCAAGCCTGGCCCCTACCAATATGACATTCGTTTAGGTCAGCATACCGCTGCGGTAACAAAGCCAACAGACAAAGACTTGTTAATGGTCATCAACAGCCAAAGCAGCGCGGCAAACAAATCGTTTTCATTGCCTTGGCTGCAGCAATTCGTGCATGCCGTTTATGTGAAGTACCCCCACATCCACATGCACCTACTCAGCGCCAGCCCCGCGCTTGAAAAGTCAATGCATGCGATGTTTGACATACAAAGCGACCGCGTGACGGTGAGCCCTTTTGTGCCAACGGTCACGCCCGCGCTGGCCATGATTCAACATGCTGACTTGGTGGTATCACCTGACACCTACGCTGTCCATGCCGCCAGCGCCTGGAACAAACCCGTGATTGCGCTGTACGAACCCAGTGTGCTGTCCGTGGACTCGTGGGAGCCTTTGTCAGACACCTATGCCCAAATCGTGGCACCCGCAGGACAAGCGGTGAGCCAGATTGACGTGTCTGAGGTGATGACGGCGCTGGCTCAGTTGCTGGCCACGCCAAACTCACGTCAACGCGTGTTGCTGAAGTAAGTTCAGTTTTCGACGAGCAAAGCGCGTTGCTCAGCCGTCCACTTTTGCTCAAGCGGAATGAGTTTGTCTTTGTCGACAAAGGGCGGGTAGCCGCCCTTCATGGTTAAGCGAATGTAATGGTGGTTGAAGCAGTCCAGCGCGATGTGCATGGGGCGAATGTCACCCACTTCGCGGGCACGCAGGGCTGTGCGCAAGAACAAATCAAAGTCTGCTGCTTGTTGGGTTTCATCCCAAGGACCCAAGATGTTTAGGGCCCGACGCGAGAACATCACGGTATTGCCCACAAAACCTTCGACAGCTTGATGCTTGAACTTGTCTTGGCGGTTTTTACAAAATGCCGCCCAGTTGCCATACATCCATTTGTGCATCAGCAACAAGCTGCGACGGCCCGTGCCAAACAAACCCACCAAGCCACGGATGCGGTTCCAACGGCGACGTAACTTTTTGGTCGCCGCTTTGCTTTCGATGCGCTCAATGCCACACGAGGTGATGACGTCGAGTTGGTTGTGCTCGGCGTTGGCAATGAGGGTCGCGTCCCAGTCTTTGCTGACGATGATGTCGTTGTTCAAGAATGCCAGCCACTCGCCCTTGGCAACGGCAATGCCTTGGTTCTGAGAGACAGGGTAAGAGTAGTTGCCGGGGTTGCGAATGACGCGCGCACCCACCGACTCAAAAAAATCAGCACTGGCATCGGTGGAGGCGTTGTCGATGACGATGAGCTCAAACGAGTGCTGGGTGTGCTTGACCAAGTTTTCCCAATAAATCTGGTTCATCGGCAACTGGTTGTAAACCGCTGTGATGATGCTGAGCTTAGGCTTTTGTTCAGACATAGACGCACTTCTCAAAGGGGTTCAAAGCAAGCGATAAACGCGCTCAGCCGACACGTCTTCTAAGCAACGCGTGTGGCCCAAAGGGCAATTTCGCTCGTAGCAAGGCGAGCAAGCCAATGGCGGTTGGTAGCTGGGGTCAACACGCAGCCACACCACACGCGCACGGTCATTCAACGGCGGCGTGTGCTCAGGGCTGGATGAACCAAACACCGCCACTTGCGGCACACCAAAAGCCGCCGCAACATGCATGAGGCCTGAGTCGTTGCTGACCACGCGGTGGGCATAGGCAATCAGCGCGAAAGCTTGCGTCAGGTTGGTTTGTCCTGCCAAGTTAAAGCAATGGCCGGGCTGTTTGGCATTGGCTGTCGTGGCAATTTCTTGGCAGATGTCGAACTCTTTGTTGGAGCCGAGCAAAAACACAGGGCTATCAATCTTGCTCGCCAGCGCTGCGAAGTGTCTAGCAGGCCAGCGCTTGGCTGGGCCGTATTCCGCACCCGGCGCAAACACGACATAGCTGCGCTTGGCCAAGGTTGGCAACGTCGGCATATGGGTGGCGAGTGCTTCTAGCGCCTCGTCCATCACACCCGCACCGGCCTTGAGTACAGGGCGTAAGTCACCAACCAACTTCATCGGCTTGCCAGGGTTTTGGCCCACCAAACTCAACGCGGCGTACCACTCGACCATGGGTGGGCGCTCTTCAGTTTGGGGATGGGGTAAACGATCGGTCAATAAACCAAAACGCATTTCACCGGTGTAACCCACGCGTTTGGCAATGCCGGCCATCCAGGGTAGCAATGCACTCTTCAAAGAGTTGGGGCACACATAGGCCACCTCAAACTTGTCGCGCAATTGGCTGGCAAGTTTCAAACGGCCCACCAGTTGCAGGCCGCCGTGTTTGAACGGCATTTCAATCACCTCGGCGACGCCGGGCATCACACGGTAAACCGGTGCAATCCAAGGTAGCGCAGCGACAGTGAGGCGCTCACCGCGCGCAGCCAAACGGCGCAGCAAGGGCTCGGTCATCACCGCATCCCCAATCCATTGGGGCGCGATGATGAGGGCGTTTTTAGTGGTGGCCGCCAACGTGCTCGCCGGCTTTGAGTTTGTAAACGGTGCCGCAGTAAGGGCACTTGGCTTCACCCGTTTTGGCCACGTCCAAGTAGACCTTGGGGTGGCTGTTCCAAAGTTTCATGTCGGCTTTGGCGCTGGGGCAAAACACGCCGCCTTGACCGTTCAAGTCTTTGGCTAAGAGTTCAACTGTGTTGCTCATTTTTATACCTTCGTCAACCAGTGTGCGTACTTGGGATTGCGGCCATTGACGATGTCAAAGAACGCAGTTTGGATCTTCTCAGTGATCGGGCCACGGCTACCCTCGCCCAATTGGATGCGGTCGAGTTCACGAATCGGCGTGACTTCAGCCGCGGTGCCAGTGAAGAAGGCTTCGTCGGCGATGTAGATTTCGTCGCGCGTGATGCGCTTTTGCACGATCTCGAGGCCCAAATCTTTGGCGATGTGGAACACGGTGTTGCGCGTGATGCCGTTCAGGGCGCCAGCCGACAAGTCGGGGGTGTAGATCACGCCGTCTTTGACCACAAAGATGTTTTCGCCTGCGCCTTCCGACACAAAGCCTGAGGTGTCGAGCAACAGGGCTTCGTCGTAACCCTCGTCGGTCACTTCAATGTTGGCCAAGATGGAGTTGGTGTAGTTGCTCACCGCCTTGGCTTGCGTCATGGTGATGTTGACGTGGTGGCGCGTGTAGCTCGAAGTCTTGACACGGATGCCGCGCTTCATGCCTTCTTCACCGAGGTAGGCACCCCAAGTCCAAGCGGCGACCATCAAATGGATGGTGTTGCCCTTGGGGCTCACGCCCAATTTTTTGTCGCCAATCCAAGTGAGGGGGCGGATGTAGCCGGACTCCAACTTGTTCTCGCGCACCACGTCGCGTTGGGCTTGGTTCACTTGATCTTTGGTGAACGGGATGGCCATACGCAAGATCTTGGCGCTGTTGAACAGGCGGTCGGTGTGCTCTTGCAAACGGAAGATAGCCGTGCCTTGCTCCGTCTTGTAGGCGCGCACACCTTCGAAGGCGCCGCAGCCGTAGTGCAGGGTGTGGCTCAACACATGGATCTTGGCATCGCGCCAATCGACCATCTGGCCGTCCATCCAGATTTTGCCGTCACGGTCAGACATGGAAGAGGGAATCACGACGCTCATGGGTTTTCCTTTGGACTTTGTAATTTGTTCGCCAAGTGGCGTAGACAGTCATTTTAACGAGCCCAGCGCCGTATTTGCCAGCGCGGGGGATGAGGTAGGTCAATCGTTGGCCGCGTGGGCCGAGGGGTCCACATCGCCGACTTGAAACGGTCGATCCAAGGTCCAACTTTGCAACTTGCCGTGCATAAACACGCAACGCACCACCGATTGGCTGCCATCGCGCCAGCTAAACACCTCTGGCTGCTCGCCTTTTTCGGTTGCGAGCTGACCCAAAGCACGGGTCATGGCAATGACGTGCATCAAGCTCACGCCCGTTTTGAGCTTGGCGTTGAGCATCACCGCGCTGTCCACAAACCCAATCGGGCGATTGCTAGCGCGCTTCATGATTTGCACCAAACGGGTGAAATACAAAAGCAACCACATGACACCGCCGGTCACCACCATGGCAATGCCCATCCAGCCCCAGCTTTGCCAGGCCCACGCCGTCAAGCCCACGGTGCCAATAGGCACCAAATATCTTTGAAAGTTCATGGGCTTATTGTCTCAGGCTCTGTTTCGGCCTCGTCGCGATTTCTACGTAGGTGTGTGTCGTGATTAACCCAGCTCTCGCACCAAGCCAATCGCCTCATCCACCCGCTCCACCGCATGCACGGTCATGCCGGGGATGGGTTTTTTAGGTGCGTTGGCTTTGGGAATAACAGCCACCGTAAAACCCAACTTGGCAGCTTCTTTCAAGCGCTCTTGCCCACGCGGTGCGGGGCGCACTTCGCCCGCTAAGCCCACTTCGCCAAAAGCAATGAAGCCTTGCGGCAGTGGCTTGCCACGCAAGCTGCTTTGGATAGACAACAACACAGCCAAATCGGCGGCGGGTTCGCTGATGCGTACGCCGCCCACCGCATTCACAAACACGTCTTGGTCCATGCACGCCACACCGGCATGGCGATGCAGCACGGCCAACAACATGGCCAAGCGATCGCGGTCCAAACCCACGCTCAAGCGGCGCGGCGAGGGGCCGCCGCTGTCCACCAAGGCTTGGATCTCGACCAACATGGGGCGCGTGCCCTCCAGCGTGACCAACACACAACTGCCGGGCACGGGCTCTGTGTGTTGACTCAAGAAAATAGCACTCGGGTTGCTCACGCCCTTCAAGCCTTTTTCGGTCATGGCGAAGACGCCAATTTCGTTCACCGCACCAAAGCGGTTTTTGATGGCGCGCACCAGTCGGTAAGTGGAATGGGTGTCGCCCTCAAAGTACAACACGGTGTCCACCATGTGCTCCAGCACGCGCGGGCCAGCCAACGCGCCCTCTTTGGTGACGTGGCCCACCAACACCACCGCCGTGGCCGAGGACTTGGCCATGCGGGTGAGGTGCGAGGCACACTCGCGCACTTGCGCCACCGAGCCGGGGGCGCTGGTGAGTTGGTCTGAATAAACAGTTTGGATGGAATCCATCACCACCACCGCCGGTTGCAGTTTGTCGACAGTGGCGAGAATTTTTTCAAGCTGCGTTTCTGCCAGCACTTGCACTTGGCTATGGTCTAGCCCCAAACGGCGCGAGCGCAAGGCCACTTGCGCGGCCGACTCTTCGCCCGTCACATACAAGGTGTGCATGCCGCTGCGTTGCAGGCCGTCCATGGCTTGCAAAATCAAGGTAGATTTGCCAATGCCGGGGTCGCCGCCAATCAGCACCACGCCACCTTCCACCATGCCGCCACCCAAGACGCGGTCGAGTTCTTCTTGGCCGGTGGGGGTGCGCGCCACGTCTTGCGCTTCGATATCAGAAAGCACCGCCACCTCAGAGGCTGGGGCCAAAGCTGCCATGCCTGCGTAGCGGTTTTTGGCAGGACCGCTGCTGTCTACCGCGGTTTCAATGAGCGTGTTCCACGCATTGCAGCTGGGGCATTTGCCCAGCCATTTGGCGGTGATGCCGCCGCAGTCGGTGCAGGTGTATTGGGTTTTTTCTTTGGCCATACGCCAATATTACTGGATAAATAGCCAGTAGTCTTGTTGCCGTGTGAAACACGCCGCGCTAAGTTGCGAGACACTTCGCGTATGCCTCACCTCATCATCCAATATACGCCGCAACTCGACGCCGAAACCAACATGGCCGAGCTTTGCCAAACCTTGAGCAACACCATGCTGGCCGCCCAACATCCGGATGGGAAAGCTTTGTTTCCCATCGGCGCGACGCGCGTGCTGGCATTTGCAACAACGCACGCCGTCATCGCAGATGGCAGCGGCGACTATGCCTATGTGTATCTGAACTTTCGCATCGCCAAGGGCCGTACACCCGAGATGATTGAACAAGTCGGTCAGTCATTGTTGGCCGCAACACAAGCGCATTTCGCAGAAGTGTTTGCCAAGCGCCCCATTGGCATCACCCTGCAAATTGATGAAGGACACGAGGTGTTCAACGCCGTCCACAATAATTTGCACCCTTTGTTCAACAAGCCCTGAAAGCACGCGCCATGCGAACGCCTGAGAACCGATTTAAAAAAGCCCTGCACAACCAACAACCACAAATCGGTCTGTGGATGGGCTTGGGCAATGCCGTCACCACCGACATCTGCGCAGGCGCTGGCTTTGACTGGTTGGTGGTGGACGGCGAACACGGCCCCAACGACTTGACCACCTTGCTCGCGCAACTTCAGGTGGTGGCAGCCTACCCCCATTCACACCCTGTGGTGCGTGTGCCACATGACAACGCTGCCTTGCTCAAACAAGTCCTGGACCTGGGCGCCACCACCGTGCTGGTGCCTATGGTGGATACCGCCGAACAAGCTGCCGCGATTGTGAGAGCCTGCCGCTACCCGCAAGACGATGGCCAAGGCGGCATTCGCGGTATGGCGGGGACGCGCGCTTCGCGCTGGGGACGCTTTCAAAACTACAGCCAAGAAGCCAACGACCAGGTGTGCGTGTTGGTGCAAGCCGAAACTCGCGAAGCCTTGAAAAACCTCGATGCCATCGCCGCCACACCCGGTGTGGACGGTGTGTTCATCGGTCCTGCGGACTTGTCGGCCTCGATGGGTCATATCGGCAACCCCATGCACCCCGAGGTGCAAGCCGCCATCGTGGACGCCATTGCGCGCATTCGCCAGGCCGGCAAAGCACCGGGCATCTTGATGGGTGACGAAACTTTGGTGCGTCAGTACTTATCGCTGGGTGCCTTGTTTGTGGCCGTGGGTGTGGACAGCATGATCTTGTCTCGCCAGACCTCTGCCTTGGCTGCCAAATACAAAGAAGGCTTGGGCAGCGTAGCGGCCAGCAAAGGCCCTTACTAAACCGCTCGTTTCAGTCCTGCGTGAAACCCACGCGGCTGGACACCGCGCACATCAGCTCATAGCCCACCGTGCCTGCGGCTTGGGCTACTTCGTCAATCGGCAAAACCACACCGTTGCTGGCTTTGCCCCACAACGTCACTTCGCTGCCAAAACCGGCCACATGACCCGCTGCGTCGCATGGCGTGAGGTCAACCGCAATCATGTCCATGCTCACACGGCCCAAGGTACGGGTTCGCACACCGTCCACCAACACGGGCGTTCCGGTGGGGCAATGACGCGGGTAACCGTCGGCATATCCGCAGGCCACGAGGCCAATACGCATGGAAACATCTGCGGCGAACGATGAGCCGTAACCCACGGTGTCACCCGCTTGCAAATCTTGTGTGCCGATGAGGCGGCTGCGCAAACTCATAGTGGGTTGCAAATCCCACTGTGCGATGTTGCGCTCAGGAAAATCGGGCGCGCTGCCGTACAGCGCAATGCCGGGGCGTACCCAATCGGCAGCCACTGCTGCGTCGTGAGCGTGGCGTAACAAGCCCGCGCTGTTACAAGTGCTGCGCTCGCCGGGCAAGTCTTCGGTGGTTTTGGTAAACGTGGCGATTTGTTCGGCAATGCCTTTGGGGCCATCGGCATCGCTGAAATGGGTGATGAGCGAAATCTCATCCACTTGAGGCAATTGGTTCAGCCGCGTCCATGCCGAACGAAAACGTGTGGGCGTGAAACCCAAGCGGTTCATGCCGCTGTTCATTTTGAGAAATATTCGATGCGGCACTTGCGTCTTGTGGCGACTCAGCATGTCGATTTGCTCGTCGCAATGCACGGTGTGCCACAGGTCTAAGCGCGAACACAGCTCCAAGTCGCGTGCTTCAAACACGCCCTCAAGCAACAACACGGGGCCGCGCCAGCCCAAGCTGCGCAGGCGTTGCGCCTCGTCCAAGTCCAACAAAGCAAAGCCATCGGCGCCACGCAAACCTTCAAACACGCGCTCAATGCCGTGGCCGTAGGCATTGGCTTTGACCACCGCCCACACACGGGCATCGGGTGCGGCGGTGCGCATGCGGGTCAAGTTGTGACGCAAGGCGTCGGTATGAACAAAGGCTTGAATCGGACGGGGCATGGGCAATATTGTGGCACCCGCGTGATATAACCTTGGCTAGACACAGAAGAAAGAAGAATCAGCACACGCGCAGCACGCTGCAAGTTGCCAGACCCATCTATGAAGCGCGGTTTTTACACCATCATGTCGGCCCAATTTTTCAGTTCGTTGGCCGACAACGCACTGTTTGTCACAGCCGTTGAATTACTGAAATCCGATGGTGCCGCCGAATGGCAACGCGCCGCACTGGTACCTATGTTTGCCTTGTTTTACGTGGTACTGGCCCCGTTTGTAGGCGCATTCGCTGACTCGCGACCCAAGGGCGAGGTGATGCTGATGAGCAACACCATCAAAGTGGTGGGCTGCTTGATGATGTTGTTTGGCGTGCATCCTTTGCTGGCGTATGCGGTGGTGGGCTTGGGCGCTGCAGCGTACTCACCTGCCAAATACGGCATCTTGACGGAGCTGCTGCCTGCCTCACAACTGGTCAAAGCGAACGGCTGGATTGAAGGCCTGACGATTGCTTCGATCATCTTGGGTGTGTTGTTAGGCGGTCAACTGGTGGGCCCCAATTTGTCGGCTTGGCTGTTGTCGTTTGATTTACCTTTGATCACCACGGGCATCGACACCTCGGCTGAAGCGGCCATTTGCTTGCTGATTCCCCTGTATGCCATCGCGGCTTGGTTCAACAAACGCATCCCCTACACCGGCGCGGCACTGATTCCTATGCGCCTAGACCCAGAAAAAACCATGGCGCGCAACTTGTTGGTGTTGGTGCCTGATTTTTGGCA
>CANCCJ010000027.1 GCA_947374535.1 Comamonadaceae bacterium
GTCACCTTCAAAGTGTGGGGCATCATGGCCGCCACGGCCGTGGCCATCGCTGCGACCTTGCTGCAAATTGGCTACCTCTGGCGCAAGAATGGTTTTGTAGAGCCCATGCAATGGGTGAGCTTGGGCGTCATCGTGGTGTTTGGCGGTGCAACTTTGCTCACCCAAGATGAAACTTTCATCAAATGGAAACCCACTGTCTTGTATTGGCTCATGGGCGCTGCCTTGCTGGGCGGGTACTACGTGTTCAAACGTAACTTCCTCAAACAGCTCATGGGCGCACAAGTGGAGTTGCCTGAGCAGGCTTGGGGTGTGTTGCTGCACAGCTGGGCCTGTTTCTTCGCGGTCATGGGCTGCATCAACCTTTGGGTGGCGAACAACTACGACACCGACACTTGGGTGAGCTTCAAACTCTTTGGCGGCTTAGGCCTGATGTTGGTGTTTGTGGTGGCCCAAGGCGTCTACATGAGTCGCTTTATCAAAGAGCAACCAGAGGACCAAGCGTGAATATGAATGCACAGGCCCTGACACAACGATTACAAGAACGCTTAAATCCTGTTTTTGTTGAAGTTTTAGATGAAAGTGCAGCGCACGCAGGACACGTCGGCGCCAACGACAGCGGCTTTGGCACACACTTTCGCGTTCGCATTCAAAGCGAGATCTTTACAGGCCAATCACGCGTTGCACGCCATCGCCTTGTGTATGATGCATTGCAAGAATATATCGATCAAGGCTTGCATGCCTTGGCGATTGAAGTCCTAGAAAACAATTGAGACCTGATATGAACAACAAAATGATTTGGACCGCCGTTGCAGCCGCTGCGTTCACTTGCTTGAGCATCAGCGCTTCTGCGCAAAACATCGCCATCGTCAACGGCAAGGCCGTGCCTACTAGTCGTGCTGACGCACTCAAGCAGCAAGTTGCTCGATCTGGCCGCCCGATTACCCCTGAGGTCGAAGCCCAAATTAAAGATGAAGTCATCGCCCGCGAAATCTTCATGCAAGAAGCCCAAAAGCGCGGCTTGGATGCCACCGAAGATTACAAAGCGCAAATCGAGTTGGCGCGTCAAACCATTCTGATTCGCGAGTTGTTCGCTGATTACCAAAAAACAGCCGCTGTGACCGATGCTGACGTACAAGCTGAATACGACAAATTCGTGGCAGCCAATGGCGGCAAAGAGTACCGTGCTCGTCACATCTTGGTGGAAACCAAAGAGCAAGCAGAAGCCATCCTCGCTAGCCTGAAAAAAGGCGGCAAGTTTGAAGAGATCGCCAAAAAGCAATCCAAAGATCCAGGCTCAGGTGCGAATGGTGGTGACCTCGATTGGGCTGCGCCTGGCAACTACGTGAAAGAATTCTCAGAAGCCATGGTTGCTCTGAAAAAAGGCGAAGTGTCTGCGCCTGTGCAAAGCCAGTTTGGTTTTCACATCATTCGCTTGGACGATGTGCGCGAAGCCCAGCTGCCTAAGCTCGAAGAGGTGAAACCACAAATCTCCCAACAGCTGCAACAACAACGCATGGCTGCTTTCCAACAAGAAATGCGCGCCAAGGCCAAGGTCGAGTAATTTCACCCTGCGCTCAGCACACAGCGGCCTTAGGGCCGCTTTTGTTTTTCTAGATAATTCAGCACATGTCATTGCTTAACCACCAAATTGAACTGCTTGCCCCCGCGCGTGATGCCGACATTGGCATTGCCGCCCTTCACCACGGCGCAGACGCGGTGTACATCGGCGCCCCTGCCTTTGGTGCGCGAGCCAGTGCCACCAACACGCTGCAAGACATTGAGCGCTTGTGCAAAGAGGCGCATCGCTTCAACAGCAAAATTTTCATCACCCTCAACACGATTCTGCGTGACGACGAGCTAGAAGCCGCTCGAAAAATGGCGTGGGACGTCTATCACGCGGGAGCCGACGTGCTGATCGTGCAAGACATGGGCTTGCTGGAAGTTGACTTGCCACCCATCCAGCTGCACGCCAGCACGCAGACTGACATTCGCACGCCTGAGAAAGCGCGCTTCATGCAAGACGTCGGCTTCTCGCAAATAGTGTTGGCGCGCGAGCTGACCCTGCCGCAAATCAAAGCCATCCATGACGTGCTCGATGCCGAGCGCTGCAAGCTCGAATTCTTTGTACACGGTGCTTTGTGCGTCGCCTACAGCGGCCAGTGCTTCATCAGCCATGCCCACACAGGCCGAAGCGCCAACCGCGGCGATTGCAGCCAAGCATGCCGCTTGCCCTACCACGTCACTGACGCACAAGGTCGCTTCATCGCGCATGACAAGCACGTGCTCTCGATGAAAGACAACAACCAAAGCGAGAACCTTGCGGCTTTGGTGGATGCTGGTGTGCGCAGCTTCAAAATCGAAGGCCGCTACAAAGACATGGCCTATGTGAAAAACATCACGGGCCACTACCGCGTGTTGATTGACGAGCTGATCGAAGCACGCCAATACTCAGCGGATCCAGAGCGTCCGCCACTTGGCCGCGCATCCAGCGGCAACACCACGCTGTACTTCACACCCAACCCAGAACAAAACTTCAACCGCGAATTCACCGACTACTTTGTGCAAGGTCGCAAAGAGGACATCGGCGCGTTTGACTCGCCCAAGAACCCCGGCATCGTGTTGGGCGAAGTCATGGGCACAGGTCCCAACTGGTTAGAAGTGCAACCCTATGACAAAGCCGCTGTGCTGCACAACGGCGATGGTCTGTGCTACTACGACCTACAAAAAGAACTGGTGGGCGTGGCCATCAACCGAGCTGAAGCGACCACCAAAAAAGGCGTGTGGCGCTTGTTTCCCAAAGACCCGATGGAAGGCTTTCGCGATTTACGCGCTGGCATGGTCATCAACCGCAACCGCGATATGGACTGGGTGCGTGGGCTGGAGAAAACATCAAGCGAACGCCGCATGGGCGCCTGGGTTGAGTTTGCAGAAACGCCGCAAGGCTTTGTGCTCAAGCTCACCGACGAGGACGGCCACTCCGCCAGCGCCACCCTCACCTGCCCAAAAGAACGCGCCAATGACGCGGTGCGCAACGACGCCAGCCTGCGCGAGCATCTGAGCAAATTTGGCGCAACCGCGTTTGAAGTGCTCAACTTGCAAATCAACCTCAGCCAGCCTTGGTTTGTGCCGGCCTCGTCGCTCAATGTCTTGCGCCGTGATGCGTTGGCACAGTTGGAACAAGCGCGCTTCAACGCGTATGCCCGCCCCCAACGTGCCGCACCCGTGGAGCCACCCGTGAGCTACCCCGAAGACGCGCTCACTTACCTCGCCAACGTCTACAACCAAAAGCCCACGACTTCTACGCCAAACACGGCGTGAAAGTGATTGAGGCCGCTTACGAAAGCCACGAAGAGTTGGGCGAAGCCAGCCTGATGATCACCAAGCACTGTGTGCGCTTCAGCATGAGCTTGTGCCCCAAGCAAGCCAAGGGCGTCACAGGCGTGCAAGGCACGGTGAAGGCTGAGCCGTTGATGCTGATCAACGGCAGCGAAAAGCTCACCCTACGTTTTGATTGCAAACCTTGCGAAATGCATGTGGTGGGTAGGATGAAAAAATCGGTGTTGAATCAACGCGTCAAAGAGATGGCTGAGTCGCCCATGACGTTTTACAAAACGCGCCCCGTAAAAATAAATTAACCCACCCACTTGCGCGCATTGCGCCACATCTGCATCCAAGGGCTGAACGCATCCCCGCCGCCAGAGGCAGCCAGGTCGGTCCAGCTCATTTGGACGTTGCGGAACACGCGCTCAGGGTGCGGCATCATGGCGGTGAAGCGTCCGTCTGCCGTGGTGACGGAGGTCAAACCACCAGCACTGCCGTTGGGGTTGAGCGGATAGGCTTCAGTGGCAGCACCGTGGTTGTCTACAAAGCGCATGGCGGGCAAGGCTTTGGCGGCGTTGCCGCGTTGGCTGAAGTTAGCAAAGCCTTCGCCGTGGGCCACAGCAATGGGCATGCGCAGACCAGCCATGCCTGCAAAGAACAGAGAAGGAGACGCCAACACTTCCACCATGCTCAGTCGCGCTTCAAAGCGCTCGCTCTGGTTGGTGGTAAAGCGTGGCCAGTGTTCAGCGCCGGGAATGATGTCGGCCAACTCGGCAAACATTTGGCAGCCGTTACACACGCCCAAACCGAAGGTGTCGGAGCGGGCAAAGAACTGCTGCATCTGCTCAGACAACACAGGGTTGAAGGTGATGCTGCGCGCCCAGCCAATGCCAGCGCCCAAGGTGTCGCCGTAGCTAAAACCGCCGCAAGCCACCAAGCCTTTGAAGTCTTGCAGCTTGGCGCGGCCTGTTTGCAGGTCGGTCATGTGCACGTCATAGGCATCGAAACCGGCTTCGGCAAAGGCGTAGGCCATCTCAACGTGTGAGTTGACGCCCTGCTCGCGCAGCACGGCCACTTTGGGTTTGGCTGCCACGTTGATGAAGGGGGCGGCCACGTTGTCGCGAACTGTGTCGTGAAAGCTTGCTGGCAAATGCACATGCATGCCGGGGTCGGCGGGGTTGCCTACGCTGGCGTGTTCGGCATCGGCGCAGGCGGGGTTGTCGCGCTGTTGGCAAATCTTCCAGCTCACGCTGTCCCACACTTGGTGCAGATCGGCCAGCTTGGCCACAAACACTTCTTTGGTGTCGCGCCACACGCTGATCTCGCCTTTGCCTCTCTCCATGGTCGATGACTGTGGGCGTGTTTTGCCCACAAAGTGGCTGTGCTTCGAAAGGCCATGCTCCCGCAGGGTTTGCATCACCTCGTTGCGCTCAGACGTACGCACTTGCAACACCACGCCCAGCTCTTCGTTGAACAAGGCTTGGAGCGTCAGCTCTTCACGACGGGCGCTGACTTGGCTTGCCCAGTTTTTGGTGTCGCCGTACTCAGCGCGGCTGTCATGAATGCCGTCCCCCTCGGTGATGAGCATGTCCACATTCAGCGCCACACCCACTTGGCCCGCAAACGCCATTTCGCAGACTGCGGCCATCAGGCCACCGTCGCTTCGGTCGTGGTACGCCAAGATCTTGCCTTGCGCACGCAGGGCGTTCACCACGTTCACGAGTTTGATCAAGTCTTGCGCGTCGTCGAGGTCTGGCACTTGGTCGCCTGCTTGGTTGAGCACTTGACCCAAGATGCTGCCGGCCATGCGGCGCTTGCCCTCACCCAACTGCACCAACACCAAAGTGGTGTCGTCGGTGTTGTTGAGTTGCGGCGTGAGCGTGCCGCGCACATCGGGGATGGACGCAAACGCGCTGATGATCAAACTCACAGGCGAAGTAACTTTTTTGGTCTCACCGCCTTCGGTCCATTGCGTGCGCATGGACAAACTGTCTTTACCCACGGGAATGGAAATGCCCAATGCGGGGCACAGCTCCAAGCCCACGGCTTTGACGGTGTCGAACAACGCAGCGTCTTCACCTGCTTCACCGCAAGCCGCCATCCAGTTGGCGCTGAGCTTGACGCGGGGCAATTCAAACGGCGCAGCCAGCAAGTTGGTGATGGCTTCGGCCACGGCCATGCGGCCAGAAGCGGGCGCGTCGAGTGATGCGAGCGGTGTGCGCTCACCCATACTCATGGCCTCACCGGCGAAGCTTTGGTAGTCGGCCAAGGTCACGGCCACGTCGGCCACAGGCACTTGCCATGGGCCCACCATTTGGTCGCGGTGCGTGAGGCCACCCACGGCACGGTCGCCAATCGTGATGAGGAAGCGTTTGCTGGCCACCGTGGGGTGGCTCAGTACGTTGATGACGGCTTCTTGCAAGCTCACGCCGGTCAGGTCCATCGGCGCGCTATTGCGTTCTACGCGCTTCACATCGCGGTGCATCTTGGGTGGTTTGCCCAGCAGCACGTTCATGGGCATATCAACGGCTGCCTCTGCACTCGTACCTGCATGGTGAGCCAGCGCCGCATCTTGATTGGCAACGGTCAGGTGGCGTTCTTCAGTCGCCACACCCACCACAGCAAACGGGCAACGCTCGCGCTCGCAGAAGGCTTTGAATTGTTCTAAGGACTCTGGCGCAATCGCCATCACGTAGCGCTCTTGGCTTTCGTTCGACCAAATTTCTTTGGGCGCCAAGCCTGATTCTTCCAGCGGCACGGCGCGTAAATCAAAGCGTGCACCACGTCCTGCGTCGTTGGTCAGCTCTGGAAAAGCGTTGGACAAACCGCCTGCACCCACGTCATGAATCGCCAAGATGGGGTTGGCCTTGCCTTGCGCCCAGCAATGGTTGATCACTTCTTGCGCACGTCGCTCAATTTCGGGGTTGCCGCGTTGCACTGAATCAAAGTCCAGCTCGGCCGCGTTGGTGCCGCTGGCCATCGAACTGGCTGCGCTGCCGCCCATGCCAATTCGCATGCCGGGACCGCCCAGTTGGATCAACAAGCTGCCTGCGGGGAACTCAATCTTTTTGGTTTGTTCGCTGTCAATCACGCCCAAGCCACCCGCAATCATGATGGGCTTGTGATAGCCGCGTGTCACGCCTGCCACGTCTTGCTCATACTCGCGGAAGTAGCCGGTCAAATTGGGACGGCCAAACTCGTTGTTGAACGCCGCGCCACCCAGTGGGCCTTCGGTCATGATTTGCAAAGGGCTGGCCATGTGGGATGGGCGACCCAGTTGGCTGCCCCACAGCTTAGACACCGTGAAGCCCGACATGCCGGCCTTGGGCTTGGAGCCACGGCCTGTGGCGCCCTCGTCGCGAATCTCACCGCCATTGCCCGTAGATGCGCCGGGGTAAGGCGAAATAGCGGTGGGGTGGTTGTGGGTTTCGACCTTCATCAACACATGGTTGGTGGCGGCCACTTTGTCGTATTGAGGCAGGTCTTTGCCATTGTTGGTGGCGATGAAGCGCTCGACTTGGTGGCCTTCCATGATGGAGGCGTTGTCCGAATAAGCCACCACTGTGTAATGCGGGCTGGTTTTTTCAGTGTGGCGAATCATGCCAAACAGGCTGTGCGATTGCGCTTCGCCATCAATGGTGAATTCGGCATTGAAAATTTTGTGGCGGCAGTGCTCGCTGTTAGCTTGCGCGAACATCATCAGCTCCACATCGGTGGGATTGCGCTTGAGTTGCGTGAATGCTTTCACCAAATACGCAATTTCATCTTCGGCCAAGGCCAAGCCCCAGCGCTTGTTGGCGTCGTGCAAAGCGGCCTCGCCACCTTGGAGAACATCCACCTGCTCCATCGGTGCAGCGTGCAGTTCGGTGAACAAGCCCAGCGCCTCGTCGCGTGTGCGCATGACCGACTCGGTCATGCGGTCGTGTAAGACATCGGCCACGGCCAGCAGTTGTTCGGATGAGAGCGTGGCTTTGCTCAGCAAACCGTCTTTGAGTTGAATGTGGAACTCTGTGATGCGCTCGATACGTTTGAGCTGCAAACCGCAGTTGTGCGCAATGTCGGTCGCCTTAGAGGCCCAAGGCGACACCGTGCCAAAGCGTGGCGTCACCACAAGCAACGTGCCTGCAGGGGCTGCATGTGCGGGCTCGCCGTAGGTGAGCAAAGCGGCCAGTGTTTGCTGCTGAGCCGCGTCTAGCGTGGCCTCAGTCGCAGCCAAATGCACAAAGCGAGCGCTTAAGCCTTGGATTTGCGGGGAGATTGCCGCCAAACGGGGCAAGAGCTGTTGAACACGGAAATCGCTGAGGGCGTTGCCGCCTTCGAAAATGCTGATGTGCAGAGACACGGAGGGCCTTGAGAAAAAGACGGAAATCGAATCGAGCCGGGCCGCTGAATGGGGCTGGTCGGCAAAGACGAGATTTTACGTGTCGCTACAAGGGGTTTTGTACACAATTGACTGCGTAAAGCAGGTGTTTTATTGCGGATGGGATAATTACGACCATGACCATCTCCATCAAAGACGCCCAAGGCGCACAAGGCATGCGTATCGCGGGCAAACTGGCCTCCGAAGTTCTCGACTTCATCACCCCGCACGTCGTGCCCGGCGTGACGACCAATCAGCTCGACAAGCTGTGCTACGACTACATCACCGAAGTTCAAAAGGCCATTCCTGCGCCACTGAACTACGACCCCTCGGGCAACAACCCCTACCCCAAGTCCATCTGCACGTCGATCAACCATCAGGTGTGCCACGGCATTCCAAACGACAAGCCGCTGAAAAAAGGCGACACGGTCAACATCGATATCACCGTCATCAAGGACGGTTGGCATGGCGACACCAGCCGCATGTTCTCGGTGGGCGATGTGTCGATTGCGGCCAAACGTTTGTCCAAGTTGACGTATGAAGCCATGTGGCACGGCATCGTCAAGGTCAAGCCCGGCGCACGTTTGGGCGACATTGGCTTTGCAATTCAACGCTTTGCTGAGAGCCACGGTTTCTCCGTGGTGCGAGAGTTTTGTGGCCACGGCATTGGTCAGGTATTCCACGAAGAGCCACAGGTGCTGCATTACGGCAAGCCCGGCACGGGCGAGACGCTGCAAGCGGGCATGACCTTCACCATCGAGCCCATGATCAACGCGGGCAAAAAAGACATCAAAGAATTGGGCGACGGCTGGACCATCGTCACACGCGACCACTCGTTGTCGGCCCAGTGGGAACACACCATCCTCGTGACCGAAACCGGCTACGAAGTGTTGACGCTGTCTGACGGCAGCCCCGAGCTACCCGGCTTTGTGACCACAACCTGCTGTTAAGCATCCGCGATGAACGCCTTGGCTAACCTTTACCGAAAGGACAAGGCGGCATTGCTGCTGGCCGCGTCCACCTCCACCACCTCGCGTAGCGTGAAAACCTTGCTGCACAAGCTGTGCAGCATGACGGATGACACCTTGCGCACGCTGTGGGACGCCGCTGGCTTTGACAATGGCCTGTGCTTGGCCGCGGTCGGCGGCTATGGCCGTGGCGAGTTGTACCCCTACTCGGACGTGGATGTGCTGCTGTTGATGCCCGATGGCACCTCGCCCGAAAAAGACGAAGCACTCAAAGCACAAATCGAAAAATTCATTGGTAGCTGCTGGGACACGGGCCTAGAAATTGGTTCCAGTGTGCGCACCGTGACCGAGTGCGTGCAGGAGTCCTCTGGCGACATCACCGTGCAAACCTCGCTACTAGAAGCACGTTTTTTGGTGGGCAGCGTCAAGCTGTTCAAGACCTTCCAAAAACACTATGCGCAAGCGCTGGACCCCAAGGCTTTTTTCTTGGCCAAGACGCTAGAGATGCGTCAACGCCACACCAAATATGAAAACACGCCCTACTCGCTAGAGCCCAACTGCAAAGAGTCGCCTGGCGGCATGCGCGACTTGCAAGTGGTGCTATGGGTTGCCAAGGCTGCAGGCTTGGGCGACAGCTGGGAGAGCTTGGGCCGCAAAGGTTTGGCCACCGACTTTGAAGTCAAGCAACTCAAACGCAACGAAGACGCGTTGGCCCTCATCCGTACTCGCTTGCACTTGGCGGCCAAACGCCGTGAAGACCGCTTGGTGTTTGACCTGCAACACGCCGTGGCCCAAAGCCTAGGCTTGGGAGTGGAAGAAGACGGAACGCTCAACGCTCGCGCCGCGAGTGAAGCGCTCATGAAGCGCTATTACTGGGCCGCCAAAGCGGTGACGCAGCTCAACCAGATTTTGTTGCTCAACATCGAAGAGCGCTTGACGGGCAACAACCAAGTCCTGCACCCCATCAACGAACGCTTTGCCGACAAAGCCGGCATGTTGGAAGTGACCAGCGACGACGTGTATGTCAACGATCCTCACGCGATTTTGGAAACCTTCTGGTTGTACGAAAACACCGTGGGTATCAGTGGCTTGTCGGCCCGCACACTGCGCGCGCTTTACAACGCACGCACCGTGATGGATGGCAAGTTTCGCGCTGACCCCATCAACCGCGCCATGTTCATGCGCATTTTGCAAGCGCCTAGCGGCATGACGCACGCCATCCGTTTGATGAACCAAACCTCGGTGCTGGGGCGCTACCTGTGGCCGTTTCGCCGCATCGTGGGCCAGATGCAGCATGACTTGTTCCACGTCTACACCGTGGATCAGCACATCTTGATGGTGTTGCGCAACGTCCGTCGCTTCTTCATGGCTGAGCATGCGCATGAATATCCATTTTGTTCGCAACTCGCCGCAGGCTGGGACAAGCCTTGGATCTTGTTTGCCGCCGCACTCTTTCACGACATTGCCAAAGGCCGTGGCGGTGATCATTCGCAACTCGGCCGCGGCGAAGTGCGCAAGTTCTGCCGCGACCACAGCATCGACAAAGAAGATGCCAAGTTGATTGAGTTTTTGGTGGGCGAGCATTTGACGATGAGCCACATTGCCCAAAAACAAGACCTGAGCGACCCCGACATCATTCAAGCCTTCGCCAAGCGCGTGGGCAACGAGCGCAACCTCACCGCCTTGTACCTGTTGACCGTAGCCGACATTCGCGGCACCAGCCCCAAAGTGTGGAACGCGTGGAAAGGCAAGCTGCTCGAAGACCTCTACCGCTACACCGCCCGTGCCTTGGGTGGCCGTGCGCCGGATGCCGATGCAGAAGTCGAATCGCGCAAACGCGAAGCGCTCACCATGCTTGCGCTCTATGCATTGCCATTTGAAGCCCACAAAGATTTGTGGGACACCTTGGATGTGGGCTACTTCATGCGTCACGAGGCATCGGACATTGCTTGGCACACACGCCAGCTCTCGCGCAATTTGTCCATCGCTAAAGCACAAGACAAACCCATGGGCGTGACCGTGCGTGCACGTTTGTCGTCTGTGGGTGAAGGCTTGCAGGTGATGGTGTACTCGCCCGACCAACCCGATTTGTTTGCACGCATTTGTGGCTACTTTGACCAAGCCGGCTTCAGCATTTGGGATGCCAAGATTCACACTGCCACCAACGGCTACGCGCTAGATACGTTCCAAGTCGTGAGCAGCCATTTTGAAGAGCACTACCGTGACCTCATCAACTTGGTAGAAACCGGTTTGACTGAAACCATCGTTCAAGCCAAACCACTCCCTACAGTGGCCAAAGGCCGTGTCTCACGCCGTGTGAAGAGCTTCCCCATTGCACCCCGCGTGACTTTGCAACCCGATGAACGCGCCCAAAAATGGCTTCTGAGCATCTCCGCCAGCGACCGCGTGGGCTTGCTTTACAGCGTGGCACGTGTGTTGGCCAACCACAAAGTCAACTTGCTGTTGGCCAAAATCAGCACCTTGGGCGAACGCGTGGAAGACACTTTTTTGATTGACGGAGCCGCTTTGCAGCAAAACAAAGCGCAGTTGGAGATTGAGACGGAGTTGTTGGCTGCGTTGCAGGCTTAATCGTCGGCTTCATCCAATCCCGGAAACAACACCGCGGTGTAACCAAAGCGCGAGAAATCGCGCACACGCATGGGGTACAGCACGCCGATGAGGTGATCGCACTCGTGTTGCACCACGCGCGCATGAAAGCCTTCTACCGTGCGGTCTATCGGGTTACCCAATGGGTCAAAGCCTTGGTAGCGCAATCGCTTGAAACGCGGCACCACACCGCGCAAGCCAGGTACTGACAAGCAGCCTTCCCAGCCCTCTTCTTCCTCGTCGCCAATCGGCGTGAGCACAGGGTTGATGAGCACGGTGTAGGGCACTACGGGAGCCTCAGGGTAGCGTGGATTGAACTCGCCCGAGCCGAACACCACCACTTGCAAGTCCACCCCAATTTGCGGTGCTGCTAGGCCAGCGCCATTGGCAGCCAACATGGTGTCGTCTAAGTCATTGATCAGCGTTTGAAGCGCTGGTGTATTGAAAGCGGTCACGGGTTCGGCCACGCGCAGCAAGCGGGCGTCACCCATTTTTAAGATTTCGATAACTGCCATGTGCGTCCTTTATTGCGCGGTATGTGTTGCGCTACCCGCATGAGCTGCCACCAATGCCAACAAACCTGCCTCATCCAACACTTTGATGCCCAGCTCTTGCGCTTTGTCGAGCTTGCTGCCCGCCTCGGCCCCGGCCACCACGCAGTGGGTTTTCTTGCTCACGCTGCCTGCCACTTTGGCGCCTAGGGCTTCGAGCATGTCTTTGGCTTGGTCGCGGCTGAGGGTTGGCAAAGTACCGGTCAACACAAAGGTTTGGCCAGCCAGTGGCAAGCTCGCCCCTGCGGTGGGTTCACCCTCGGTCCATGTGACACCGCAGGCGCGCAACTGCTCCACCACTTCGCGGTTGTGCGGCTGGTCAAAGAAAGTGCGCAGACTCTGCGCCACGATGGGGCCCACGTCGGCCACCTGCAACAGTTGGTCTACGGTCGCGTCCATGATGGCGTCCATCTTGCCAAAGTGACGTGCCAGTTCTTTGGCCGTGGCCTCGCCGACATGGCGAATGCCTAGGCCAAACAAAAAGCGAGGCAGCGTGGTTTGCTTGGATTTCTCGATGCTGGCCAGCACGTTGTTGGCCGACTTTTCGGCCATGCGCTCCAGCGTGGCCAAGGCAGTGAACCCCATGCGGTAGAGGTCAGGCAGGGTTTTGACCACACCTGCATCCACCAACTGTTCCACCAACTTATCGCCTAAGTCTTCGATCTCTACCGCACGTCGATGCGCAAAGTGCAAGATGGATTGCTTGCGCTGAGCGCTGCAAAACAAACCGCCCGTGCAACGGTAATCGGCCTCACCTTCTTCACGCACAGCAGCGCTGCCGCACACGGGACAGGTATGCGGCATGGTGAAGCGTTGCGATTCTTGCAAACGCTTTTCCATGACGACCGACACCACTTCTGGAATCACATCGCCCGCGCGGCGCACCACCACGGTGTCGCCTACACGCACATCTTTGCGACGGGCTTCGTCTTCGTTGTGCAGCGTGGCGTTGGTGACGGTGACACCGCCCACAAACACGGGCGCAAGTTTGGCCACGGGCGTGAGTTTGCCGGTGCGGCCCACTTGCACCTCGATGGCTTGCACGGTGGTGAGTTGTTCTTGCGCGGGGTATTTGTGTGCCACGGCCCAGCGGGGCTCGCGGGTCACAAAGCCGAGCTGACGCTGCGCGGCCAAGCTGTTGACCTTGTAGACCACCCCATCAATGTCATACGGCAAGGTATCTCTCGCAAGCCCCATGCGTTTGTGGAAGTCCACCAAGCCTGCTGCGCCTTGCACACACGCGGTTTGTTCGGCCACGGGGAAGCCCCAAGCTTTGAGTTGCATGAGCAAGTCATAGTGGGTGAGGAATGGCAAATCGGGCTGATCAGTGGTAGCCAAGCCATCGCCGCCGGTGAGCGAGATGGCACCCAAACCGTAGGCAAAAAAGCTCAAAGGCCTTTGGGCTGCAATTGTCGGGTCGAGCTGACGCACAGCACCGGCGGCGGCGTTGCGCGGATTGACAAAGGTTTTTTCACCCTTTTCGCCTGCGGCAATGCGCTCGCGCTGACGCTCGTTCAAGGCTTCAAAGTCACCACGGGCCATGTAAACCTCGCCGCGCACTTCGAGCACCTTGGGCGCGTCGCTGGGCAGGCGCAAAGGGATTTGACCGATGGTGCGGATGTTTTGCGTCACTTCTTCACCCATCTCGCCATCACCGCGGGTGGCGGCTTGCACCAGTACGCCGTTTTCGTAGCGCAGACTCATGGCGAGACCGTCAAACTTCAGCTCGGCCACGTAGTCCACGGGCGCGTCGGCTTCGGTCAACCCCAGCTCTTTGCGAATGCGCGTGTCAAAGCTTTCAGCGCCGCTGGCTTCTGTGTCGGTCTCGGTGCGGATACTGAGCATGGGCACCACATGCTTGACGCTGGCAAAGCTGGCCAGCGGTTTGCCACCAATGCGTTGCGTGGGCGAATCAGGTGTCAGTAGTTCAGGATGTGCCGCTTCGAGGGTTTGCAACGCCTTGAACAATCGGTCGTATTCGGCATCGGGAATGGTGGGTGCGTCCAGCACGTAATACTGGTGGCCGTGATGATGCAGCTGTTCGCGCAAAGCGGCAGCACGTGAGGCGACATCGCGGTGTGCGCTGGCATCGCTGCCGTCAGGAGGGTTGGCAGCGTCGCTGCCAAATAAGTCAGCGGTGCTCATGCTGCGTGACCTTGATGTTTAACTGAACAAGCGGCGCGCTTGCGGCGAGCCTGCTGACAAATCACGCGCATCGAGCGTGTCGTACAAAGCCAACAAGTCGCGGGCAATCGAGCCGATGGCGTTTTCGGACAAGGGCTGTCCGTTGTCATCGGTGACCGCGCCATCCATCACACGCGCCAATTCGTGGGCGGTTTGGATCATGCGGGCGAAGGGCTCTTCTTTGCGGTCCACCTGCGGTACGTCAAGCGACAAAGCGAGTTCGTAAATGGCAGACTGGGTGGGGTCTTCCGACATGGCGGCTTGCGAGTCAAAAGTTAAACCCAAGATCGGTGGCAAGCCGTGTGTGGGGGCTGGCACCACCATTCGGCCTGGCAACACGCCTGCAATGAAGCCCAAGCGTGCCGCGTTTTGCTGCACATAACCGGGGCTCCAAGCGGCTTTGGTGGCTTTGAGGGTGAAGCTCAGTTGCGCGTCGTGGGCGCTGGCAAAGTTGTCGAGCTCGCGAGCTCGGCTCACTTCTTCGAGCATGTCTGGAAACTCGGGCGATGCGTTGATGGCGTCGGCAAACGCTTGGGTCTTGGCCACAAACTCAGAGAATTCAATTTCGTTCAATGGGCCAGTTCGATTGGCCAATTGCACGCCAGCTTGGAAAGCGCTGTAGCGTTGTTGGTTGCGTGGCTGCTCCCACAAACCGGTCTGGGTGTTCAAGCCTTCAATCGTGAACAATTTGCTGCCCACGCGGCGCGTGGCGGGCATGGCCGACAACGCGGCTTCACCAGAGATGGGGGCATCAATTTCCACAGCGGCGATCACGTCAATCAAAGCATCCAAGGCCGGGCGTTTTTCGAGCTGGGGTAACTCGGAAGCTGCCGAGTCCATCACCATGGCCACCGCTGGTTTCATTGCCGGCGCAAGGGCTGCTTGTTTCGCAGCGTGCTCAGCCGCCACTTTGGCTGCGGCTGCTTTGCTCTCGGCGATGCGCGCCATTTCAGCCTCATCGGGCACGCGTTGGGCGTGTGCCGTGGCCTCTTCCATCATGCTGCGCGCCATGTCGCTGACGGGGTCAAGGCCGCCACTGGTTTCGTACAGGGGCGCAATGCTGCTGGGGGCCACTTCGGTCTCATTGTGTGACGTGAAGGCAGGCGCTGCATCGAACGACGGCTCCTGCTGCTGGCCGTAGTCTGCGACATAAGCTGCGGGCTCAACCTGTGTGACTTGAACCGGTGGCTCGGGTTGACGCGGTTTATTTTTTCGCGAGGTCCAAGTGCTATGCGCCACCACGCCAGCCAGAACCACGCCGCCAGCAATCGCTAAACCAATTTGAAGAGTACTCATGTTCTTATTCTGAAATCAAGCGGCATCAACCATGGAGACAGCGGACTCCATGTCCACCGCAACGATGCGAGAAACGCCTTGTTCCTGCATGGTCACACCAATGAGTTGCTCGGCCATTTCCATCGCAATTTTGTTGTGCGAGATGAAAAGGAATTGTGTTTCTTTGGACATGCTCGACACCAGCTTGGCATAGCGCTCGGTGTTGGCGTCGTCCAGCGGCGCGTCCACCTCGTCGAGCAAACAAAAAGGTGCGGGGTTGAGTTGGAAAATCGCAAACACCAAGGCAATCGCAGTCAGCGCTTTTTCGCCGCCTGAGAGCAAATGGATGGTTTGGTTTTTCTTGCCAGGTGGCTGGGCCAGCACTTGCACGCCTGCGTCCAAAATTTCGTCGCCCGTCATCACGAGACGCGCGTTGCCGCCTCCGAACAGCTCGGGGAACATGCGGCCAAAGTGTTCGTTGACGATCTTGAAGGTGCCGCCCAGCAGTTCGCGAGTTTCACCGTCAATCTTGCGTATGGCGTCTTCCAGCGTATTCATCGCATCGGTCAAGTCTTTGGTCTGCGCATCTAAGAAATTTTTGCGTTCGCTGGCACTGGCCAACTCGTCCAAGGCAGCCAAGTTCACAGCGCCCAAGGCGGTGATGTCGCGGTGCAAGCGGTCGATCTCGCCTTGCAAACCGCTCAAGCGGACGTTGTTGGCCAAGATCGAGGCTGACACGGCCTCCAAGTCTGCCTCGGACTCGGCCAGCAGTTGGGTGTATTGCTCCAATCCCAAACGCGCGGCTTGCTCTTTGAGTTGGAAGTCGGTGATGCGTTGGCGCAAGGGGTCGAGCTCGCGCTCCAACTGCAGGCGGCGTTCGTCGCTGGCACGCAGTTTGGTGGTGAGGTCGTCGTACTCGCTGCGCTTAGCACTCAAGGCGGCTTCGCGTGCCATCTTGATATCCAAAGCATTTTGCAAACCCGCTTGAGCGGCGGCATCGTTCAAACGAGTGAGGTCTTCTTGTACACGCGACTCTTCGGCTGCCACCGAGGCCGCTTGCTGTGTTGCAGTGTCGATGATGCGTTTGAGTTCGGCTTCGCGGGTGGCGAGGCTGCGTTGTGCGAACTGCGCTTCTTGGGCTTGACGCTCCAAGCTGCGTTGCTGTTCGCGGCTGTCGTTCAGTCGACGCTCGGTGTTGATGACGGCTTCGTCCAACTGCGCGTGACGCTCTTGGCTGTCGGCCAGTTGCATGTCCAGCTCTTCAAAGCGGGCTTCTGCGGTGGCGCGGCGTTCTTGCAAGTCGGCCAATTGGGCTTCGACTTCAGACAAATCACCGCTGATTTGCTCGCTGCGTGCGCGGGTTTGTTCGGCCAATTGGCTCAGTCGCAAGGTTTCGACTTGCAGCTCATGGGCTGTGGCTTGTGCAGCAGTGGCTTCCGTGCGGATGCGCATCAAACGTTGCGATGACTCGCTGTAAGCGGCCTCAGCGCGGATCAGGGTGTTGCGGGCTTCGTCAGAGATGAAGGCTTGCGCCTTGCTGCTTTTGTCGAGGTTTTCAATTTCTTGGGCACGAGCCAACAAACCCGATTGCGCGTTGTCTTGCGCGTAAAAACTCACGCTGTGTGCGCTGATGGCGTGGCCACTCGGCACATAAATCACGTGGCCGGGTTGCAGACTGCTGCGCTTGGCCAAGGCTTCGTCCAAATTGGGGGCGGTGAAGCAGCCGTTGAGCCAGTCGGTCAACAGCGCTTTTTGGCCGGCATCGTTTAAACGCAACAAGTCTGACAAACGAGGCAAGCTGCCTTGTGCTTCAGGTGCCGATGCACTCGGAGGTGTGTAGAAAGCCAGCTTGGCAGGGGGTGCGTCGTTTTGAAACGCACGCACGATGTCCAAGCGGCTCACTTCGAGCGACGCCATGCGTTCGCGCAACGCCGCTTCAAGCGCGTGCTCCCAACCCGCTTCGATGTGGATGCGGCTCCACAGCGCTTGCAAACCGTCCAATCCGTGCTTGGCGAGCCAAGGTTTGAGCTTGTCGTCGGTCTGCACTTTTTCTTGCAAAGCTTTGAGGGCTTCCAAACGGGCTGAAATGTCGGCTTGCTTGGCCTGCTCGGCGTTTACTGCCTGTTGGGCGTTGCGACGCGCATCATCGAGCATGGGCACATTGGCTTGCAACTCATCCAGCTGCGCGGCCGTCACTTCGGCGTGGGCTTGCGCTTCTTGCAGCTGGTCTTTGAGGTTGTTCAGGCGCACGTCATCGGGTGCGGCCAACGCGTTTTTGTCTGCGCTGAGGCGCTCTTGGCGGGCGTTGAGGCTGCGGCTTTGCTCTTCGATGTTGCGCTGGTCTGCGGCCAACACCTGAATTTGCTGCTGCACTTGCACCACGCTGCCGCGCTGCGCGTTGCTGCGCTGTTGGGCTACGCGCAAAGCATCTTCCAGCTCTGGCAGCTGCATGGCTTGCTCTTCCACTTGGGCGGCGAGCATGACGGCTTTTTCTTCGCCGTCCATGGCCATCGAGGCTAGGTTCTCAATCTCTTGGTGCGCTTGTTCTCTCTGGGCCGCCCAGTGCGCGGTTTGTTCTTTGATTTGTATCAGGCGGGCTTGCGCGCGTTGGCGGCCTTCCACCACAAAGCGAATTTCCGCTTCCAAGCGGCCCACTTCGGCGCTGGCTTCGTAGAGCGAACCTTGCGCTTGGTTCACTTGGTCACCAGCGGCATAGTGGGCTTGTCGCACGGTCTCAAGGTCGGCTTCGATGTGGCGCAAATCAGCAATGCGCGATTCGAGGTCGTTCAATGCCTTGTCAGCTTGGGTTTTGATGCCCACTTGGTCAGCTTCAGCCTCAGCCCGACGCAAGAACCACAGCTGGTGCTGCTTGAGCGTCACATCAGCTTGCAGGCCGTGGTAGCGCTGTGCCACTTCGGCTTGCTTCTCAAGTTTCTCAAGGTTCGCGTTCAACTCACGCAAGATGTCTTCTACGCGGGTCAAGTTCTCGCGGGTGTCGCTCAAGCGGTTTTCGGTTTCGCGGCGGCGCTCTTTGTATTTAGAAACGCCTGCAGCCTCTTCGAGGAACAAACGCAGTTCTTCGGGCTTGGATTCAATGATGCGGCTGATCGTGCCTTGGCCAATGATGGCGTAGGCGCGGGGGCCCAAACCTGTGCCTAAGAAAACGTCTTGCACGTCACGGCGACGCACGGGCTGGTTGTTGATGTAGTAGCTAGACCCACCATCGCGCGTCAGTACACGCTTGACCGCGATTTCGGGGAACTGGCTCCACTGACCGCCCGCACGGTGGTCAGCGTTGTCAAACACCAGCTCGACGCTAGAGCGGCTGGCTGCTTTACGGGTGGTGGTGCCGTTGAAAATGACGTCTTGCATGGACTCGCCACGCAGCTCGCTGGCTTTGGACTCGCCCAGCACCCAGCGCACGGCATCCATGATGTTGGATTTACCGCAGCCGTTGGGGCCCACCACGCCGACCAATTGGCCGGGCAGCAGGAAATTGGTGGGTTCCGCGAAGGACTTGAAACCCGATAACTTGATTGAATTCAGACGCACTGAAAAGCCTCTCTAGACACAACCTGAATCATAAAGCGCTGAGCCAGGCGCGAGCTTCCACCAGCAGGCTCTCCAAACTGGGAACTAATGAAGTAAATGCAGCACCCGTCTCGGCCACGGGCTTCTGGCGGCTGCTTTCATACAAATCAGCCATAGCTTGGGCCAAAGACTCAACAGCAAACAAAGGCATGAAGCCTTTAAGCGCATGCAACGAGTGCTCCACCTTCATAGCATCACCGTTGGTCAATCCCGCTTGAATGATGGCCATTTCCTGAACCAAGCTTTGCTCAAAGGTGACGACCAATTCGCGCAATTGGCCCGCCTCAAAAGCGAACTCTCTCGCACGGGTCAGGTCAAGCAAGGGGGATATGGACATAGCGTTCCGGTTGAAAGATAAGCGCGGGGATAATAGCAGCCATGAATCCCCTTCTTTTGAGTCTGCAGCCCTATCCTTTCGAGCGGCTGAAGCAACTTTTTGCCACCGTCACCCCCAACCCCGCCTACGCGCCCATCAGCTTAGGTATCGGTGAGCCTCGCCACGCCACGCCTCAGTTGGTGCTCGATGCTTTGGCCAAAAGCACCGCCCAACTGGCCGCCTACCCTGCCACCGCTGGATTGCCCGCGCTGCGCGAGTCATGCGTGAACTGGATGCAGCGCCGCTATGGCTTGAAGCTAGATGCTGCGACCCAAGTACTGCCAGTAAACGGTTCTCGCGAGGCCTTGTTTGCCTTCGCCCAGACGGTGATTGACCCAACAAAGGCCAACGCCACGGTCGTCTGCCCTAACCCGTTCTATCAAATCTACGAGGGCGCGGCCCTCTTGGCCGGTGCCAAAACATATTACGCGCCCAGCGACCCTGCGCTGAACTTCAACGTCAACTGGGACAGTGTGCCCGCCGAAGTGTGGGCCCAAACCCAATTGTTGTTTGTGTGCTCGCCTGGCAACCCCACAGGTGCCGTGATGCCCCTGAGCGATTGGGAAAAGCTGTTCGCACTGAGCGACCAATACGGTTTCTGTATTGCCAGCGACGAGTGCTACAGCGAAATTTATTTCCGCGAAGAAGCGCCTTTGGGGGGGCTCGAAGCCGCCGCCAAGCTTGGCCGCACAGACTTTAAAAACTTGGTGGCCTTCACCAGCCTGTCCAAACGCAGCAATGTGCCGGGCATGCGCAGTGGTTTTGTGGCGGGCGATGCCAACATCCTTAAACAGTTCTTGCTCTATCGCACTTACCACGGCTCTGCCATGAGCGGCATGGTGCAGGCGGCCAGCATGGCCGCGTGGGATGACGAGGCCCATGTCGTGGCCAACCGTGATCAATACCGCCAAAAGTTTGCGGCTGTGACCCCTCTGTTGGTCGATGTCATGGATGTAAAGCTGCCAGACGCTGGTTTTTACTTGTGGGCTGCGGTGCCCAAACGTGACGGAGTGGCCGATGACGTCGCCTTCGCACGTGATTTACTGGCTCAATACAATGTGACGGTGCTGCCGGGCAGCTACTTGGCCCGTGAGGCCCAAGGTTTCAACCCCGGTGCCGGTCGAATTCGCATGGCCTTGGTGGCCGAAACCCCCGAGTGCTTAGAAGCCGCGCAACGCATCGTCGCGTTTATTCAAAACAACCATTCCTGATTCCTTTCTTAATTTCAACGTAGAGAAGACAACCATGACTCAACACCAACTCCAACATGTCATCGACAACGCTTGGGACAACCGCGCCAACATTAGCATCGACAACGCCACACAAGAAGTGCGCGACGCGGTCGAGCACGTCATTGCGGAATTGAACGCGGGCCGCTTGCGCGTGGCCACCCGCGAAGCTGTGGGCCAATGGACCGTGCACCAATGGCTCAAGAAAGCCGTGTTGTTGTCGTTCCGCTTGAAAGACAACCGCCTCATGAAATCTGGCGACTTGGCTTTTTACGACAAAGTCGACACCAAGTTTGGCCACATGAGCGAAGAAGAACTCAAAGCCGCTGGCGTGCGCGTGGTGCCCCCAGCTGTGGCACGTCGCGGTAGCTTTGTGGCTGCTGGTGCGATTTTGATGCCCTCTTACGTGAACATTGGCGCCTATGTGGACTCCGGCACCATGGTCGACACATGGGCCACCGTGGGCTCATGCGCACAAATCGGCAAAAACGTGCACTTGTCTGGCGGCGTGGGCATTGGCGGCGTGTTGGAGCCTTTGCAAGCCAACCCCACCATCATTGAAGACAACTGCTTCATCGGTGCTCGCTCTGAAGTGGTGGAAGGCGTCATCATCGAAGAAAACTCCGTGCTCGGTATGGGCGTGTTCATCGGTCAATCGACCCCCATCTTTGACCGCGCAACCGGTGAAATCACCTACGGTCGCGTGGCTTCTGGCTCAGTGGTCGTCAGCGGCAATATTCCTAAAGTCGCGGCCAACGGCGCGCCTTACAGCATGTATGCCGCCATCGTGGTCAAGCGTGTGGATGCACAAACGCGCTCCAAGACCAGCATCAACGATTTGTTGCGCGACTGATTTTTTACGATGTCTCGCACACTCCAGCTCACCGAGCAACTCATCTCGCGCCCTTCGGTCACCCCCGAGGATGCGGGCTGTTTGGACATCATCACCTCGCGGCTTTCTGCGCTGGGTTTTGCGTGCGAGCGCATCGACAGCGGGCCTGACTCATTCCGCGTGAGCAACCTGTGGGCGATCAAACGCGGCGCACATGCAGAGGCAAAAACTCTGGTGTTCGCAGGCCACACCGATGTGGTGCCCACCGGCCCCATCGCTCAATGGGCCAGCGACCCCTTTACCCCCACCCATCGCGACGGCAAATTGTTTGGCCGTGGTGCCAGCGACATGAAAGCGTCACTGGCTGCGATGGTGGTGGCGTGTGAAGAATTTGCTGCAGCTTGCAAAGATCCATCCATCAACATCGCCTTCTTGCTCACCAGCGACGAAGAGGGCCCGGCCACAGATGGCACCGTCAAAGTCTGCGAAGCCTTGAAGGCCCGTGGCGAAAAGCTGGACTGGTGCATCGTGGGCGAACCCACCTCCGTGCAGCGCACGGGCGACATGATCAAAAATGGCCGACGCGGCACCATGAGCGGCAAGCTCACCGTCAAAGGCGTGCAAGGCCATATTGCCTACCCGCAACTTGCCAAAAACCCCATTCATTTGCTCAGCCCCGCATTGGCCGAATTGGTGGCGATCGAATGGGACCAAGGCAACGACTTCTTCCCACCCACCAGCTGGCAAGTCAGCAACATTCACGCTGGGACGGGCGCGAGCAACGTCATTCCCGGTACGTGCGTGGTGGACTTCAACTTCCGTTTTTGCACCGAATCCACGCCAGAGCAACTGCAACAGCGCTTGACTGCGGTGCTGCACAAACACAATTTGGATGTCGATCTCACATGGACCATCGGCGGTTTGCCCTTCCTCACCACACCCGGTGACTTGGTCGATGCCGTGAAAAGCGCCATCCATGACGAAACCGGCATTGACACCGAACTGTCCACCACCGGCGGCACCAGCGACGGACGCTTCATTGCACAAGTCTGCCCACAAGTCATCGAACTCGGCCCACCTAACGCCACCATCCACAAAATCGACGAGTTTGTGGCTGTGGCTGATTTGGATCCCCTGAAAAACATTTACCGCCGTGTGCTGGAACAGCTGCATGGCTTGGCCCCACAGGCCAACACGTCCGCCCAATGACCCCAATCATGACACTCAGCGCGCTCATTGCACAGAGCGCGCAGCAGCTTGACGCTGCCCACAACGCAGGCAATTTGAGCTTTGGCCACGGCACCACCAACGCCGCCGACGAAGCTGCATGGCTGGTCTTGTGGAAGCTGGGTTTGCCCTTGGACACTGATGTGTCGGATGTCCAACACAACGTCGAACTCTCGGCAGAGCAAATCACACAAGCACAAACTTTCATCGCCCACCGCATTACCAGCCGCAAGCCTGCGGCGTACCTCACGCAAGAGGCGTGGCTGCAAGGCGTGTCGTTCTACATTGACGAGCGCGCCATCGTGCCGCGTTCGCTCATTGCTGAGGTCTTGGCCGAAGGCAGCATCGATCCTTGGCTTGACCCCAACACCACACGCGTGCTTGACCTGTGCACCGGCAACGGAAGTCTGGGCATCTTGGCTGCGCTGGCTTTTCCTGACATCACCGTGCTTGGGCTTGATTTGTCCCATGACGCCTTGGCTGTGGCCCAGATCAACATCGAGCGTCACGGCCTTGAAGACCGCATGACCCTCGCCGCATCGGATGGCTTGGCCAAGGCCGACGGTGTGTTTGACCTCATCTTGTGCAACCCACCTTATGTGAACGCACACAGCATGACCGAACTTCCTGCTGAGTTCAAAGCTGAGCCCGCGCTCGCTTTGGCCGGCGGTGACGACGGCATGGACTTTATTCGCCAAATGCTGCGCGACGCCCCAGCACACATGAGCGAAAACGCAGTTTTGGTCTTAGAAATTGGCCACGAACGCGATTATTTTGAAGCAGCCTTTCCTTATCTAGATGTCGTGTGGCTATCGACCAGTGCTGGTGACGACCAGGTCTTACTCCTCACACGCCAAGCAATTGTCGAAGGCGCAAATAAACAATGATTACGATTAAAAATGTCACCTTGCGCCGCAGCGCCAAGTTGTTGCTCGAAGGCGCGACGGTCACGCTCAACCCGGGTGAAAAAGTAGGCCTCGTGGGCCGCAATGGCGCAGGCAAATCGTCGTTGTTTGCGCTGCTCAACGGCAACCTGCAAGAAGACTCGGGCGAGTTCTACATCCCCACGCAATGGCGCATGGGCCAAGTGTCCCAAGACATGCCCGAAACTGAGCAAAGCGCCACCGAGTTCGTGATTGAAGGCGATACCGTACTCAACGACGCACGCACCGAAGTCAAGGCGGCTGAAGCCACCGACGACGGCGAACGTTTGGGCAACGCCTACATGGCGCTGTACGACGCGGGCGAGCACGATTCGCAGTCACGCGCACAAGCCCTCATCTTGGGTCTGGGCTTTAAAACCACCGAACTCGACAACCCCGTCAACAGCTTCTCCGGCGGTTGGCGTATGCGTTTGCAACTGGCCCGCGCCTTGATGTGCCCGTCCGACCTGCTGCTGCTTGACGAACCGACCAACCATTTGGACTTGGACGCTTTGGTGTGGCTGGAAGCTTGGCTCAAACGCTACGAAGGCACGATGGTCGTCATCAGCCATGACCGCGAATTTTTGGATGCGGTGACCAACGTCACCCTGCACATCGACGGCGGCAAGCTGGTGCGCTACGGCGGCAACTACAGCAAGTTTGAAGACATGCGCGCCGAGCAAATGGAGCTGCAACAAAACGCGTTCTCCAAACAGCAAGACAAGATTGCACATTTGCAAAAGTTCATTGCACGCTTCAAGGCCAAGGCCAGCAAAGCCAAACAAGCACAAAGTCGCGTCAAAGCCTTGGACCGCATGGAGAAGATTGCGCCGCTGTTGGCCGAGGCCGACTTCAGCTTCGAGTTCAAAGAACCTGCCAACTTGCCCAACCCCATGCTGAGCATGCAAGGCGTGAGCGTGGGCTACCCAGCCCCTGCCGACGCGCCTGCAGGCACACCGCCCACCGTCATCGTACAAAACGTCAGCCGCTCGGTGCTGGCGGGGCAACGCATTGGCATCTTGGGTGCCAACGGTCAAGGTAAATCCACGCTGGTGAAAACCATCGCGCGTGACTTAGGCGCCTTGGGCGGCGAGGTGACCGAAGGCAAGGGCCTGAACATCGGCTACTTTGCGCAGCAAGAACTCGATGTGTTGCATCCCGCAGACAACCCGCTCGACCACATGATCGCCTTGGCCAAAAAACTCACCAGCGACGGCAAACTGGCCGGCCAAGCCACACGCGAACAAGACTTGCGCAGCTTCCTCGGCCAGTTCAACTTTGGCGGCGACATGGTCAAGCAAGCCGTGGGCAGCATGAGCGGTGGCGAAAAAGCCCGCCTCGTGTTGTGCATGTTGGTGTGGCAACGCCCCAACCTTTTGCTGATGGACGAGCCGACCAACCACTTGGACTTGGCCACCCGCGAAGCCCTGAGCATGGCGCTCAACGAGTTTGAAGGCACCGTGATGCTGGTCAGCCATGACCGCGCTTTGCTGCGTGCCGTGTGTGACGAATTCTGGATGGTGTCACGCGGCGGCGTGGAGCCGTTTGACGGCGACTTGGACGACTACCAACGCTACCTGCTGGACGAAGGCAAACGCTTGCGCGCCGAGGCTGTGGCGGCGGCCAATGCAGCAGCAGCCAAACCCGTGGTGGTCGCCCCTGTGGTGGTAGCCAAAGACAACGGCCAACTGCGCAAAGACATCAACGAAAAAAAACGTCCGTTGAAAAAAGAGTTCGAAGGCGTGGAAAAAACCATGGCTACCTTGGAGTCTGAAAAGACAGCGTTGCACGACAAACTCGCAACCCCCCTGCCCCCTGCTGACATCGCTGAAGCTGGCAAACGCCTCAAAGCGGTCGAAGATGAGCTGGCCAAGTTAGAAGTGCGCTGGCTGGAGTTGACCGAAGCGATGGACGCGATTGAAAGCGCGATGGCTTAAAGCTGGCAAAGATTCACGCGCAGTGGCAAAGCTGCGCGTGACCTTGCATCACCGCCCTAAGACCTGCGTGCTGAACTGCGCGCTGCACCAAATGATGGCTGGGAACGAACACAGCCACGCCCAAAAAAACCGGTTCAAACCAAAGAACCAAAATACCAAGAAGTGAAACAGCGCCGCGACAGCGCAAAGCAGTGCGGCCAAACGTGGGTCAAGCAAGCTCAAGGGAAACAAAATTTCCCACACGATAAAGCCCCACGAACCCAACATCGCTAACCACTTGTTGCGCAGCGGATGAGTGGCTGACAAAGGCCCATAAATAGCGCCGTTCAAAAAAATGGTCATCGCCGAACCCTTGCGCCACTCAGGCCGCAACAGCTTCACCGAGCCCGACATGAAGTACGACGTGATGGACTGCAGGGCGATGTACCAAAACCCAGCTTGCCAACCCAACGGCACATGACCAAATGCACCCACCACTTGCGAGATCAACAAACCCGTCAACACCACCAAGGTCATGAAGTCGCTGCCGCCGTTGAATGCACCGCGCCAACGCAGGAGGATGAGCAAGTTGCCCACAAACAAAAAGCCAATCAGCGGCAGCGATGCGCCCTGCACCGCCAATACCGTGGCAGTCATTAAACGCAACACCAAGTGGATCTGATGCACACGAGGCTTGAACAGCACATCCAGCATCGCTCGCACGGACGCATTGGGAATATCGGCCCGTTGCAATGGCCACGACCACAAGCCATCGTCAGCAGTGGCCTGGCCCATGCGTAAGTACTCGAGGGTTTGAATGGTCAAGCTCCACGCCAACAAAATTTCGGTGGCGCGAATGGCCATCAACGTGGGAATGAAAGCGGCGCTCAACATGCGGCCACCACCGGCGATGTCATCATGACTTGCGTATCTGCGATTTCGCTGCGGCCATCTCGCACCATGCGCAACTCAAATTGACTGTGGCTGAAGTTCACATGACGCGCACGCAGTACTTGATCGGCCAAGCGCGACACCATGCTGTAAGTCACCAAACCACGGGGGTCCACGTCCTCAGGCAAGTCATGCAAATCGGCCCAAAAGTGGTCCACCAAATTTTGTTGGCCTAGGCCAAGGTTGGTGTCGGGGTTGTGCACCCAGTGGCTCAAACGGCGAATACGACGTGGGTAAATCAGCACCCAGTCCGACCATTGCAAGTCACCCGAAGTCTGCTGCACCGCTGAGCGCGCATAAAGGTGCGGCACATAGCCCACCGCATGAAAGAACTTCCAGTTTGGAAAAAATGCGCGCAGCAAAAACAGCCACGGCCCTTTGATGATGGGCGTCTTGATGACAAGCGAGGCGACCAACACCAAGAAATAAGAGACAAACAAAACTTCGGTCATATCTTTGAAATTCTAGAGCCCCCAAAATGCACATCACTCGCTCATCACTCGCGCCTCACCCCCACATCATTTGCCAGGTGGTTTTTCGTTGATCACCATCACCGTTTCCACCCCGCCCACACCCACTTTGAGTTGCAGCGGAAATGCATCGGGTGGCACGGCGGTGGCCACAAAGGTTTTGCTCTCGCCGTCGTAGCGCAGCCATGCGGGCAGTGGTTTGCCATCCATCTGCGTCACGCGCACATCCGCGTTGGCTGCCGTAGCCGCTGGCACATGTGACGCCAGTGAGAACGAGAAACTGCTACCAGGGGCTGCGGCCTCTGATGACACGGCCACAGTGATCAAACCTGTTTGATTGGCCGATGCCGGACGTGTCACCGCCACCGTCACTGCGGGGCCCTCGACAGAGGCACCACTTTGCTGCGCGGCGGGTGTTGCCACTTTCACAGCCTGCACATTACCCATGGACGTTTCAACGCGAACGACCAAAGTTCCTGCGTTCACTGCATTCAACAACTGTGGGTGGTTGATCATCACGATGCCGCCTTTGTAGAGGATTGAACCCGACCAAGCGTTTTTCGGATTGAACAAATCAATCTTGGCGCTGCCCGCATCAAAGTTAGAGTTGCCTCCCACTTTGATCGGACCACTTTGGATGATGTCAAAGCCGCCGCTGTTGGCGGTGATCTTTGCGCCAAAAATAGAGGTGCCTAAATCTAGCTTTCCAACGCTCTTGAGTTCGGTATCACCCACGGTCTGCACCTTGCCCAAGGTCAGTGGGCCACCGCTGGTCAGGCTCAACTTCTCATGGGTGTCCGCCGACACGGCACCGGCAAAGCTGTTCGATGCGTTGGTCAAAGTCACGCTGCCAATTGCGGTGGTCACGTGGGTCTCGCCGCCAATGGTCAATGCGCCCGTTTGTGTGAGGTCGCCTTGGGCCACATTGGCCATGAAATCACCCGACACCACACTGGCCCCCAGCGTCAATGCAGAAGCCGTCTGAATGGTGGCGTTCACAGCATGAAGGGACACAGGCTGCACAAACGTGTTGGCTTGCGCAAGCACCACGTCACCCTGCATGGCGTTGAAGGCGCTGGCGCCAGTCACATTCAATGCACCTGTTTGCAGGATGTTGCCTGTCGCGGCGGTCACATTCAAACTGCCCGTCACCGTGCTGCTCGCCAAGGTCACGCCATTGCTGGCAGCCAAGCTCACATCGTTGGCTTGAATCGTGATGGCGCCACCAAAACGGTTCGGCAAATTCGGCAGAGCGATGTCGCCCGTGCCTGCATTGAGAAGGCTGGTCCCTGTCACTGCCAACGCCGCCCCCGAGTTCGCGCTTTGAATGATGTTGCCGCCTTGCGTCTGCACATTCAGGTTGCCGCCTACTGAGGCGTTGCCCAAGTCCACATTGCCGCCCTGCGTGTTGGCGGTGAGATTGCCGGCCACGTTGGCGCTGCCAAAGCTCACGCGGCCCGCCGTGCTACCCATGTGCAGATCGCCGCTGATGGTGGCCCCGCCCAAGTTCATGTCATCGCGGCTGACCAAGTTCAAGTCGCCGCCGGTGATGAAGGCGCTGCCCAAGTCAATCGAACCATTGGGCGCACGCAAGCTCATGGGGCCAGTGTTGGTCACGCTGGCCAATTGCAAATCACCGCTGCTTGCCACTGAAGTCGACACGCCTTGTAGGGCGAGCGATCCGGCAAATAGGTTCGATATGTACCTCGGCGGGTTCACGGAGGTGTCATACCCTTCGTAGTCCAGTGTGATGGTGCCTGTTCCAGCCGTGACTCTCGTGGCGCCCATCACACTGAACTGGCCAGTTTGACTCACAGGGCCACCCGAACTTTGCACCGTCATATCACCCGACACAATGGATGCGCCCAACGAAACCGCACCGCCTTGGCTGTTGACAACCAGGTCACCCGATGTCGTGATGCTGCCCGTCGTCAGCGCACCTTGTGTTTGCAGCGTCACCGTGCCTGCACTTTGCAATGGTGCAAGGCTCAACGCAGACGCCGTGGTCACGGACACATCGGCCCAAGACCCTTGGTTGGCCTCGTTGAATGCAAGCACGCCTACAAACCTGTTGTGCGCGCTCGTCAATGCCGCCAATTGACGGGTGCCTGTGTCTGCAGTGAACGTGGTGGTCCCGCCAATCGTGAGACTGCTATTGGCTTGCTGCGATAGTCCGCCCGCCCCCGTGGTGACATGTAAATCACCACCGATAGCAATGGGCGCCAACACTTGTGCCGTGTGGC